>NZ_CP011036.1:2560872-2880981 GCF_002221505.1 Pseudoalteromonas nigrifaciens
CTGACCAATGCGGGTGATTGATAACGTAGGATCGCTCAAATGTCGCCGCGCATGTATCTCTCGTACTTGATCGATTAATTGTTGATAGCGCCAACCTTGCGCCAATAACTTACGGCTCAAGGTACGGCAACTACAATGCAGCTTTAGTGCTGCATCGTGCAGCGATGGAGGACTGGCAGGATCTTCAACAATAATTTGCGACAAACGCCATGCTATGTCGCCATGATTTCGAGTAATGCTTTTTTCTTCGCACAGTTTTTTATAAAAGTTGACACTCTCAGGGCTCGACTGCGGGAGTGGTTGATCCAAAATCGCAGCATCAAAAAATAGCTGGGTTACTGGGGCATCAAATTCGACGGGGCAATTAAAAATGGCTTGGTAACGCTCAGCATGTACTGGCGCCGGATAATTACAACGTAGTTTAGTAATAGGCAATGCTTGACCAAGCACCCAACGACAAGTCGTGACTATATTGGCAAGTAAATCTTCTATTGCTAATACACGCAATTCACCCAGCTCAGTTTTAGCGTCAATTTGATAACAGCCTTCGGCTTGAATTTCACTAAAGGAGGTCACTACTAAATTACCAGAAAAGCGGCCTGAGTAATTTTGATATTTAAGCCCAATATGGCTGGCATCGCGCAGCGTCGCGCTGCTCATCATTAAATATGCAAGTTGGTCGTGGGTAGCAATAGAGCGTTTTAAACCTAATATGAGTCCAAGATCGCTGCCCTCATAACACTGCTGTGCATCAGTTAGTAAACCTCGATGCTGTTTAGCATTAATGAGTACATTAGGTTTGTGGAGCTCACTGCGACTGATACCATTGTTGGCAGCAATGGTGTTGGTATCCATTCCCAAGCTAGATAAAAAATCCAGCAACCAAATAATATAACGCGTATCAGTATTGACCATGTTACCCCTCGTTTGTGTAATTAAATCCAACCTTTTATCAATAACCGTTATTCTTAAATTGCACTCTTATATTAAGCAATTTAATACTATTATTTGTAACATAACCGCTAGCTGTTTAAGTGTTATGCTTTAGTCGTGCTTAACCAAAACATTTAGACAAACGAGTAACGGCTAATGGTATCTACCACGCAGGCTGGCCTTTGTTGCTCTGCCACTTCAATGGTTACTCGTGTGATCACTTGCACACTGCCTTTAACTTCTTCCACACTAATTATTTGCCCTGTGCCGCGTACTTTACTGCCCGCTGTAACCACATTAGGAAAACGTACTTTATCGCAGCCGTAATTAACTCCCATGGTTATATTTTGCACATCTACCAACTGTGGTAAAAAATAATTAACCAAAGATAAGGTTAAATAACCATGCGCAATACATGCACCAAATGGGCCTTCTGCAGCTTTAATGGGATCGACATGGATCCATTGATGATCTCCCGTTGCCTCGGCAAACATATCAATACGGCTTTGCTCGACTGCAATCCAGTCGCTTACGCCTAAATCAAGTCCGGTTGAAGCGAGTAATTGCGCTTTGCTAGTAATTATTTGATTTGCCATTTTGCCCCCTAAGCGCGCTGCGAACTAACAGACACAACTTCGCCTGTCATGTAAGACGAGTAATCGCTGGCTAAAAACATCATCACGTTGGCAATTTCCCATACTTCGGCAGCACGACCAAAAGCTTCTTTTGAGGCTAATTGCTCAAGTACATCGGCACTTGAGGCTTTTTTAAGAAATTCATGTAAAGCGATTGAAGGCGATACCGCGTTAATGCGCACTCCATGCTCAGCAGCTTCTAATGCCGAGCAGCGAGTAAATGCCATAACACCGGCTTTAGCAGCGGCGTAATGTGCTTGCTCTTTTTGTGCTCGCCAACCCAATACTGAGGCATTATTAATGATTACACCTGCCTTGCGTTGTTGCATAAATGGCAGCATTGCACGGGTCATACGAAATGTACCGGTAAGAGTAATGTCCATCACCTTACTCCACTGCTCGTCGCTCATATCTACCACTGCGGTTTGACCACCTAGGCCAGCATTATTAATAAGCACATCAACACCGGCGAGTTTATCCTCTGCTGCATTGATCAATACCTGAACCTGTTCTTCTTGGCTTACGTCGCACAATTGGCCAAACACCTGTTGCAAACCTGTTTGCGCTTTTATATTAGCTACAGCTTCATCTAAACGACGTGGATGAATGTCAGATATCATTAATGCCCGGCACCCTTCTTCGGCTGCACGTAATGCGGCTGAAAAGCCAATGCCCGCGCCTGCGGCGGCCGTTACTAAAACCGATTTCCCGCGTAACAGGTTATGCCCTTCTACGTACTTAGGTGCTGTCGTCATTCTTATCTCCGATGTCGTGCTTATTAATTTAGCACCCAGCATAAGGCTGACGCTGAGCAACTATCATCGTCAATCTGGACTAACCCGATAACTATTAGCAATATAAGAATGAAATTGTGGTGTGATACAACAAGCAGCATACTGAGGACTTAAATTAGATAACTAATTAAGGAGATAATTTTAGTGCTTATAGCAAAAACCTATGCTAGGTTTGATAAAAACTCAGCATAGGTTTTGTTTTAATAGAGTATTAGCGCAAGCTCGCTAGCATGGGCTTGGTTAAACCATGCCGATACTCCTAAAATTATAATAGATATAACCACTAAACTTAATTTAACGCCGCCCTGATTAGACTTCATAGTATTCTCGATATTATTTTTATTAGTAAGAATAAGTTTCATACAATAATAAAAATTACACCTGTTAACAAGATGTTTATCAAATCATTTTCTTTGTGGCTAATAGCCTTTGGTTCTATCAACCCGGTTTTTAAGTGGTGTGCCATTAGTTAAGCATTGAATACTCACTTCAATTTGTTCAATAACGCAGTTAACATCTGATAATGCAGCGCAATGTGGTGTTATGGTTATTTTAGGATGCAGCCAATATGGATGCTCACTTGGCAATGGCTCTTGATCGAATGCATCAAGCGTGGCGGCGCGTAAACTGTCACTATTAAGTGCCTGTAATAAATCAGCTTCTATTACGTGCTGGCCGCGTGCCGCATTTACTAATACTGCATGGGCGGGTAATTTAGCCAATAAATCTTTGTTAATAATTCCGGCCGTGTTTTCGGTCAGCGGTAATAAGCACACTAAATAATCTGTATTAGGCAGCATTTCGTTTAGCCCATGTTCTCCATAATACATGGTCACGTTATTCACGTCTTTATGGCTTTGTGCCCACGCGCTCACGCTAAAGCCATTATCAACGAGTCTTTGCGCACAAGCTCTGCCTAATTGACCAAAGCCTAAAATAGCCACTTTGTTGTGACTTAATACCCTATTTGGTTTCCATTGCGTTGCGGCTTGTTTTTGATAATATTCTTTTAATTGTAGTTTTTGCGCCAATACGTGAGTAAGTACATACTCGGCCATATCTACTTCTAATTGGGAGTCAACAATACGCACTACTTCAACATGCTCTGGCAGCAAGTCTAAATCAATGCTATCAACCCCAGCACCAAACGACGACACCACTTTTAAATTAGGTAATTGTGCCCATAGTTCTTTTGGTGCATACCAGGCTAATACAAACTCAACTTTACTGAAATCTTCACACTGTGAATATTGCTCAATGTGTATATTAGGTAAGCGTGCTTGTAACTGCGACACCAGCTTAGAATTATCACGATCCCCTATAGCAACCAAAACAGACATAGTTATTCCTTATAAAATTAATTATACGGCAGCAAACCCCACCGCAATGTTTAGTGACTGCCTTCTTCGATGAAAGCTTCTTGGCTAATTTTAGCTATGTCTTTGTCTTCTTTGGTTAAAATAGTTTTTTGCCACGAACCTTGAGCAAACCACGCATAGGTAATAAGCGCAATAACTACGTTGGTAATGGCAAATGAATACCAAATACCGTGATCTCCTAATTGCGTATGTTTAGATAAAATATACGCCGCAGGAAACTGTACAACCCCCTGTGATAACAGGGCAACTAACATAGCATTAAGCATATTGCCTGATGCCCTAAAAGCAGCCACGACACAAAGTTGTACACCAATTCCCCCCCAAGTTAAACACATTATGCGAATAAATTTTGCGCCTTTAGCGATTACAGCCCCATCATCGGGAATAAAAAATGCAACTAAATGCTCGGCAAAATAATAGGCTACCCCTCCCACAAACGACAGGCCTAGTAAGCCCCATAAACTAGCAAGCTGAGTTATTTGCGCAGCGCGTTTGGGGTTTCCTGCGCCCATATTTTGCCCCACTAATGTAGACACAGCCATCGACAAACCCATTGCTGGGATCATCACCATTTGTAAAACATTGGAGCCAACACCGTAAGATGCAATCGTTTGCGTGCCAAAACTTGCCACTAAAAAAGACATGATAATTAAACCAAAAGCACGAGCCGACAATTCAATTGAACCCGGAGCGCCTAAAAAGAAGGCTTGTTTTATATATTGCCAATCGGGGTAAAAACTTTTTAGCTGTAATTGAATACCATGACGGCCGCGTAAAAATATAATTACCCCAGCAAGTGCAGCTAAGCTCTGCGTTACTAAAGTTGCCAGTGCAGCTCCCATTACCCCTAAGCCTTGAAAACTGCCATAGCCAAAAATAAATAACGGATCGAGTACAAAATTAAGCAACACGGTCACGCTCACAATAATTAGCGGTACTTTTGTTTGGCCAATACCACGCATTAACGATTGGAACATGGCATAAATAAATACAAAAATAACCCCAATAAACGATACATGCATAAACTTAAGTGCATCGCCATAAACAGCGTCTTCTACGCCTAAAAGGGTTAAAAAATAAGGCGATAGCATATAACCTATGCCCCCCAGCACTATGGCTGTTAGCGTCACCATTAACATAGTTTGCGCGGCAACATGATTTACTTTGTCTTGCTGCCCTGCTCCCATATATTGCGCCGATAAAATAGCCCCCGCCATCGCCAAACCTGCACCTATGGCAATGACTAAAAAAGTAACAGGCATACTAATAGACACAGCAGCAACTTGCGCAGCCCCTAAACGCCCCACCCAAAAAGCGTCAGTGAGTTGATACGCCGACTGTAAAACATTGATTAAAATTATAGGAATACCTAACTTAAGCAGCGCTTTAGAAATTGAACCATGAAGAAACAGCTGCTGGGTAGCGTTCATTTAACCTGCTTAATATTGAAAAGGAGACATAAAGATAAGTTTAACAAACTTGGCTGATTTTATTCTGAATATTACCTAAATAAGTCAATAGCTTTTGTTATGTACTGTGGAGAAACTTAATCTAAATCAATAAATGATTTTGCTAACTTCAAACATTTCTGAAACCTTGATCTAAAACAAGTTATTGCTTGTGTTAATGAATAATAATAGCGGCAATCACAAAGTAGTTCTTGGAGAACAACATGAAAACTAAATTAAGCATTGCATTACTCACCTCTTTATTAGCACTCTCTCCTGCTGCACACGCTAACTTTAGCGTAAACGTGGGTGCTATAAACGTAAACCCTGATAGTACTAGCTCACCAATTAACGAAAATTCTGCTCTAGGACTTAATCCGGGTTCAGATACTCAGTTAGGTATTACTGTTGATTATGCTTTTAATGAGCAATGGGTGTTAGAGTTAATTGCAGCTACACCGTTTTCACATGATATAAATGGCGCGGGTGGTTTAGCGGGCAATAAAATAGCTAACATTAAGCATTTACCTCCTTCGTTAGTAGCGCAATATCACTTTTTAGATTCAAGCTACGCGTTTCGCCCTTTTGTTGGTGTAGGTGTTAACTATACAACTTTCTTTGATGAGCAACCTTCTCAAGCACTAAAAACAGTACTTGGAACAGATGATGTAGAAGTTAAACTTGATGATTCGTTTGGCTTTGTAGCGCAAGTGGGTGCTAACTATAAAATAGATGAAAAATGGGGCCTACACGCTATGGTTTCAATTATGGATATTGAAACTGATGCAACTGTCTATGCCGATGGCGCTCAAGCATTAACGTCAACTGTTAAAATTGACCCAATTGTGGCGATGTTTGGGGTTAAATACAGCTTTTAATAGTAATAAGCATGTGTGTTAAAAAGGCCGTAAGGCCTTTTTTTTTCAACTATTGATTATTACTCATAACTAACCAGAGCTCAGGTTAACTATTATTATCGTGGTAAATTAGTTACTTTTTTCTGCTCTAACATTTCTTTCCAGTGCATTACTTCACTTGGTAAAATAGGGGCTACACCTTTAAAGTCAGCTACTTCCAGCATTTCTTCAATGCTAATTATGCCCTTTTTACTTTTAAATACGCCGCGCACATAAGCAATTGCGTGTAAGCCACGCTGAGAGTGAAATTTTTGCTCTATATAAAAGTACTTATGATCCCAGCCCACTAAACGGGTGCTAATTGTATAACGCTGCATAGGTTTTATATCGCGAATATAAGTAATAGCAGTCGCGTTTACAATTGGAAACCAACGACGTTTTAATATGTGCTTTAATAAACCCACCCGCTCTGTCATCCAAGTGCGCGATAAATCCATCATAGCCAAGTAACGTGAATTAGTTAAATGTAAGTTTATATCGCAATCTGTAGGTAGGGCTTTGTAATCAATATCTACCGTATCAAGTAAATGTTGATAGTCATGGTTACGTTTAATTTTAAAAAACAATAAAATAAGTCGAATGTATAAGTTCACGGCAGAGGTCTTACCAGTTAAAGTTAAATTAAGTGTATCACACGCGTTTAGCCAAAGTTTACTTTATTAAAGTAAATAACTATAAGCTACCCGCGCACGTTTAAGCTTATAGTTATTACTTTGCGTTACTAAACTTTTACTGTTTTACGATTAATACCATAATCACGTAACTTGTTTGCCACCGCGGTGTGGCTTAAACCAAGGCGCTTTGCTAGTTGGCGTGAGCTAGGATAAGCAGGATATAGCTTACGTAATAACGTAGCTTCAAAGCGTTTAACTGCTTGATCAAGTGAGCCTTCAAAATCTGATTCTAAATACCCTAAATCATGGGTAAATGTAGGGAGCTGTAAATGCTCAACGCGTAATTCACTGTCATCTAACAAAGACACAGCACGGTAAATTGCGTTTTCTAATTGGCGCACATTACCCGGCCACGGATAATCTTGTAAAAAGCTTAAACACTCTTGTGATAACAACGGCACGTCATGACCATTTTGCTGTGCGTACTTTTGAATAAAGTGCTCAGCAAGCGGCCCCACATCGGCTTTGCGATCTCTCAGTGGTGCTATTTCTAGCGTTAAAACGTTAATACGGTAATATAAGTCTTCCCTAAAAACCCCCTCTTGTACCATAGCAGGTAAGTCTTTTTGAGTGGCAGCAACAATACGTACATTAACTTTTACTTCGTTTTCATCGCCTACTTTTCTAAATGTGCCATCTTGTAAAAAGCGCAGTAACTTGGTTTGTAATTGAGTAGACATTTCGCCCACTTCATCCAAAAATACAGTACCGCCATCGGCTTGTTCAAGTACGCCACGTTTTGGCGCGGCGTTTTCTTCGTAACCGGCATAACCAAATAATTCAGATTCGGCCACATCATCGGGTAGCGAAGCACACGACAAAGCAATAAAAGGCTTAACAGAGCGATTAGAAGCGTAATGACATGCACGTGCGAGCAACTCTTTACCAGTACCGGTTTCGCCAGTAATTAAAATAGGCGCTTCTAACTGCGCCATTTTACGTGCTTCACGCACTACTCGGCGCATTGCAGTGCTAAAGTTATGAATAGTAGCAAAGCTCTCTTGTCCATAGCGTCTAAAAGCACTTACTTGTTGGCCTAAGCGACTTTGCGATTTAATATTTATTACCGCCCCGGCTAACACATCGCCTTCGTTACTTTGCGGAACAGCAATGGGTAAAATATCCGCAATAAAATCTTCACCTGCCACTTCTACGCGCGTAGTTTGGCCAAGTACTTCTTTACCCTCAAGCCAGCGAGTAAAATTAAAACCTTTAAGTAAGTTATTAATATTGGCACCAATAACTTCTTTTTCTGTTAGTTGTAAATCTTTGCACGCTGCGTCATTACATAAACGCACCCAACCTTTGGCATCTATTGAAATAACGCCATCGGGTAGTGCTCTTAGTAGTGTATTTAATTCGTTATGTTCACGCTCTGAGGGTAAAAATGCCGTGGTGCGTACATCATGCACACCATCAATTAAGCGAATTGATGGCATGATTTTTTGAAACTGCTCAAATTCTATTTCAGGAAAGCTAACATACATACGACAATTAACTGAGTCGACTTCAATCCCTTTTAAATCAACATTATAGTTAACTAAAATATTAAGGATTTCTTGAGCAATACCAACTCGATCCGCACAATGAATATCTAAACGCATACAGCCTCAAATAAGGGGAAACTATTTGCGCTGAATAATACGCTAACTCTGATCAGCTGGATAGTTTAATGTAAACAAATTTGGACATATATGCATTTTTTTTGCTTGAGCTAAATATAAAAAATAACTCACCCTCGGGGATATAAAGTCCACTCACCGCCATCTAATTGAATATATGGACGTTTATTAACATACATCATTATTGTTCCGGCGTTTTCTGCTACTTTTTGCGAAGTGGGTAACTGGCTCACTAATTCTGCCATATTATTACTTTTCCCTGCAAAGTAATTACTCTTCATCACCTTAGTTATCAGCTCAGATAGAGCAAAGTAGCTGCTTGTATTTGTCACTGTTATTTGCGACATACGAGGCAAGTCAGGACCTATAAACTTAATTGCCGCTGGCACTGTTACTATTGAAGGGCTTGGTATTTCGCGCAGCCCTGCAAATTGTACTTTGTCGCCTTGCAGTGCAGCGCCATGCTCTGGCACTAACATTAGCATCACGTTGCGGCCGCGTTTTTCTAAGTTTTTAATAAACTGATTAATATCTGAAAATAAATTTTGTTGTCTAACAGGATAACTTTCATCACTATTCATGCGCCTGCTATTAGCCAATTGATTGCCATCGTGCAAGCTAATCGTATTGTAATACATAGCGCATGGTGCGCAGCTATCGCCTTGCTCTTCAAGCCAACTATTTAGCACCGCCTCGTCTGAATAAATAGGTTTACTGTCAAAGCTATACTGCACAACAGGTAATGATGTGGTGTCAAATAGTGGGCTATTTAGCTTACCTTGTTTTTTCACTAAATCTTTAAAGCCGTCAAAATGGCCATCATGATTCATAACTAAATGACTGTCGTATCCTAGCTTTTCTAGGTTATTAAATAAGTGACATTGCTCTGGCGCATCATCAAACAGTGCTGGTTGGCTTGTTTGCCCACAACTTGCTCGCAGTAACCTAATAGCGGCAGGACCACTGTAGGATGTAGCTGAATTAAAATCAGAAAACACAATATCAAAATCACTATAAACATCATCTAAACTAACGCCTATAGCGTTTAAGTCTGCAATAGCTAGGGAGCATATATTTAAAACAACAACGTCAAATTGCGTGCCGTTATACTCATCTGGAAAGTAGCTAACTAATTGGCTCTGCTGCTTATAAAAATCATTTAATTGCTGATCTGCTGAATCTAGCTTTTGGGTAACTACAGCAGTATTACTAAACTCTTGCTCTTGATTAGGCGCATTTTGCACCGACACTGCCATATCATTTGGCTTTAACGCCCCCTGGTAACCTATAAAAATTAATCCAGCTATTGTTACTGTAGTAAAGCGGATCCACTGCGAGGTATACCAAAAACAAATAACAATAATAAATAAGCCCAACAGCATATCGTAATTAACTATGCGGCCAAACAACTCAACAAAATAACCTAAACTAAAATCTTGAATATTTCCCGCTTGTTTGGTTAATCTATCAATTGGAGGTAACCATGAATCTTTATAAAGCAATACAATCGCAAACACCGCGCCAATAAAGTGCTTTAGCTTATCTACTTGTGAATTACTAAAGGTAAGTGCAAATAAGGCAGCTAAAGCAGCATTACTTAAAAAATCAAATTTTATGGCACCATAATAAAAAAGTACAAACTTTACTAAAAAATAGAGATTCCAAATACCTAAACCCGATAACTTCACGGTTTGTCCTTTTCATTTTTTTTAAACATGTACGGCTCTAAAACTTGGTGTTTAAAAGTGAGCTGTAGATAGTATGTTTTTAATTTAGATAATATAAACGAACCCGCTAGGCACAATATACCACCGAGCAACATTGCCAATAAGGTCGTAATAATAAATTGATTCATGCTCATAATTTACATCCTTAGCTTCATTACAATAGGCGTTGCATCTGCGCGCTCTGTAATAACAAGTTCGGGGCTGTCTATATCAATAGCTGAATTATTAATAAAACTCGGGGCAAACTCATAACTGTTGTTTTCTGTTAGCTGCTCAGAATAATCGATAACGCTTTTATCTTTATAAAAACGCCTAAGTTGCTTACATTCTTGTTGAATATAAAAATGCTCCGACATCAAATTTTGCTGTACAAAAAAGTCACTGATTTCTAACTTAAATAAATGTTTAATCGCATTATCTACATCGTTTTCTCTACACGCGTGTAAATATAAATAAATTGTATTTTCAGCCACACTTAACACATCCCCTTCGCGCTTTATGTGAAATAAATGCAGCGGATGTATAGGGTCTATTCTTGGTAATAGCTCTAATTTGACTAACACACCACTCACTCCTAAATTAACCGCGGAGTTGCTGTGTATTTCAACCTGGCGAGTAAATTCTATAAAAGGTAAATACCCCTTCGAAAAAGTATTTTCTGTGTACTGCAGTACATGCTCAACAGAAGGCGGTAAGGGTCTGGAGAATTGAAAACCTTGAATTGACTGAATTTGCGATAATAATCGTGACGGCTCAGAAAAACTATATAAAATAAGGTTTACTCCAAGAGTTAAAAATAAACACTCATCTTGATGACGAATAATACCATCAACATTTTGAATTACTAACTTTAGCCAACGACCACAGTGTTTTCTTAATTCAAAACAATGTGTTGCTAGTTGTTTTAGATCAGTATATCGGGTTACCGAAAAAACAAGCGTAGCAGCTTCTATTCTAGGGCCTTTTTTATATAGGTCTTTATTATCATCCACAATGCGATAATGTGCTGGCAACTTAGTCCCCTCAGGAACTGCATTTTGTACAAGCCACACATCATCTTCATCAAAAAAGTTCTTACTACCGGGCTTTTCTACTTCGTTACCTATAGCTTGCTTTGCTATTAATTTATTGTGTTTAAAAACCAACTGATATTGCTCGTTAGCTAATATACCTGTGCTATGGCGCCAGTAATCATAGTCGATGGTACGTATTGCAGCATCATTATCAATAAAAACACTGCCATCGAATAATTTATTTAAACGCCTGATTAAAAAGCGATACTTAACAACTTCAGGCCCAGAAACTAATAGTAACAAAGTTGCATTAGTGCGCTTAGTAAACTTCGTAAAGTACTCCATCAGCTGTTCAACTTCTGGCTCTTTTATAGACTCTAATTGCATCGTACTTAAATGAATAAACACTAAGGATTCGGTTATTTCTGAGTAAATACTTAGTTCACTGAGCATTTTTTTTACTAACTCTTTAATACCAAAATCTTTATTTTGTGCGCTAAATGAAAATGAATGCACCTGCTTATTTTCATAAGCTGTAATTAAATTAGTTGAGGAAGGAAGCTCAAAAAAAGATTCAATCTGCGCAGATGCAATAAATATATTGCCTGCGCAACTTTCGTTAACTATTTGTAACGAAAACTCGATAACTATATTGTCTTGAGGCGCTAAAACAGCATAGTTTGAGGCCGTTTGTAGCTCTTTGGCAAAAGGCTCTAATCCCGATATATTAAGCTGATGCAATTAAAAACCCTTATTTTAAAATACTTTTTCACTAGTTTTAAGCGCTATTCTATATATAATAGCTAAATAAAGTCCACTTTAAAAAATAAAGTCTATTAACAAAGCAGTATAACTATCAATGAGAAGTTTAGCTTTTAAAGAGTCAAAAACGTTAACATCTAATGACATTAAAAACTTATCGCATCGCTTTGGCGGCCAAAGTGACGATTATGTCGAAATAGTTAATCAACAACAAAATATAAAAACAATAAATAAGTATCCTTTATTAAAGGAAATAGACAGTGCAGTTAATGCCACAAAATAAATAGGTAGCTTAATAAAGTGCAAAGAGTTTTTATAAAAGGGATAAAAGGCGGTACAGGAGGCACATCTATTGTAGCCAACCTCGCATGCGCACTTAAAAAATCAGATGTTGATGTTATTGCTATCGACTTAGACGCAAAAAGTGATTTAAGCTTACATTTTGGTTTACCTTGGACACAAACTCTTGGTTGGAGTAACGCTGAAACATTTAATGATGCGCTGTCAATGTTTCAACAAGATAGTAATAGCATTATATTTCTGCCCTTTGGCGATAATTCAGCCACAACAAATGATGTTATAGATACAGTAAATAGCTGCCAGCAATTAGACCTTGCTCCTGATACATGGATGCTATACGACTGCCCTTCACATATAGATATTACGCATTACAGTTTAAATCACGACGATATTTTTGTTGAGTTAGTAAACTGTGATGCAACTTGCCACAGCTTAATTCACAAACGCTTAGTAACACTTAAGGAGTCTAACATTGACTGGAAACATTATTTTTTAGTCAATAAATACAATTCAGCTTCATTACTTGAGTTTGATTTATTTGCACTGTGGCAAACAACACTGCCGCGAATAGCGCCATTTTTTATTAATCATGATGAAGTTGTTAAAGAGGCGACAGCTTATCGCAATGTTGCATTTAATTGCGCCCCCTATAGTGTGGCGAATGACGACTTTGAAACACTTGCTGGCTGGTTGGTCAGCAAGGCAGCGTTATAGTTATGAGTACCTTAAATAGACGCCCATTAGATCGTACTTTATATTTACTTTTGCGCCTTTTATTTACAGAAAAGCTAGCTCGCTTCGTGATGTTTAAATTTCATTGTTATTTTAATCAACACAAAATGAATGTAGTAGAAGCGTTTTCATTTCCTTTTATAACGCTTATTAGCTCGTTATTTATAAAGTTTAACCCTCATAAATTAACTACTCATAACTTTTTGCGTACATATTACCCACACTTAAAATTACCTTATCGCAGCTTTATTTACTCAAATAGCCTGCGCTTTGTATTACAAAGTTTATTTTTATTGTTTTTTAAATATGAGCCTAAAAATAGCGCTGTAAAAGAGCCTATTACTCATTATTTTTACTCATCAGTAAACTATACATTTAGACAACTACGCTGGATTGACTTAAAGCTAGGAAAGTTACTAAAAAGTTTATTATCTAAAAGCACTAAAAAAACAAAAAAAAGCGCATTTAAAACAATGGCATATGCGAGTATCTGGCAAAATAAGCTTATAAAATATATTGCTATTACATTTATATTATTTTTAATGGCTATTTTTATCACTATTCCGTTTAGCTTAGAGGCTCAAGCTGTATTTATTAGTTTTATTTTATTGGTAGCCTATTCACTAAGACGAGTAAAAGGGCAAATGGCGACTATTATCATGATCACCCTATCGGTCACTACCTCCTCGCGCTATTTATGGTGGCGGTACACTGAAACACTAAATTGGGATGATCCTCTCGCTTTATTCCTAGGTTTGGGCTTATTGCTTGCTGAAACCTATGCTTGGCTAGTACTAATTCTTGGTTTTTTCCAAACTATTAACCCGCTTGAGCGTAAACCTATTGCCATGCCTAAAAATACCGACCTGTGGCCAACCGTAGACGTTTATATTCCAACCTATAATGAACCTCTGAGCGTAGTGAAACCCACTACACTCGCGGCGATGAGCATTGATTGGCCCGCAGATAAGCTTAATGTATACATATTAGATGATGGCAAACGCCCTGAGTTTGCTCAATTTGCTGAACAAGTTGGCGTAGGCTATTTAACTCGCCCTGATAATAATCATGCCAAAGCGGGTAATATGAATAGTGCGATGCGCTATACAGATGGCGAATACATTGCTATTTTTGATTGCGACCACGTTCCTGCTCGATCATTTTTACAAATGACCATGGGGCAGTTTTTAAAAGATAGTAAGGTATGCTTAGTGCAAACCCCGCATCACTTTTTTTCAGCCGATCCCTTTGAAAGAAATTTAAATAACCACAGTCAAGTCCCTAACGAAAACATGCTGTTTTATGGCCTAATTCAAGATGGAAATGATATGTGGGACGCGACCTTCTTTTGTGGCTCGTGTGCGGTATTAAAACGCCAAGCACTTGATGATATAGGCGGCTTTGCGTTTGAAACCGTAACTGAAGACGCGCACACCGCACTAAGAATGCAGCGCGCAGGTTATAAAACAGCTTATATTAATATTCCACAAGCCGCGGGATTAGCCACCGACAGTTTATCGGCTCATATTGGCCAACGAATTCGTTGGGCGCGTGGTATGGCGCAAATATTTCGTCTTGATAACCCGCTATTAGGCAAAGGGTTAAACCTGCCACAACGACTGTGCTATATAAATGCCATGCTACACTTTTTATCTGGGGTTCCTCGCATTGTATTTTTAACCGCTCCTTTAGCACTCATCTATTTCAACGCTTATATTATCTATGCACCATTTTTAGCCATATTTATTTATGTTGTACCCACACTCATTCAAGTAAAAGCGACTAACTCACGTATTCAAGGTAAATACAGGTACTCATTTTGGGGTGAAGTTTACGAAACAGTACTGGCTTGGTATATATTAAAACCCACCACAGTTGCTTTATTTAACCCAAATAAAGGTAAGTTTAATGTAACTGAAAAAGGGGGACTTAATAATAAAGAGCATTATGATTGGGGGATTTCTAAACCCTATATGGTATTACTCGCGATTAACTTATTAGGCATTATTGTGGGTACTTTAAGAGCCTTTTTTGGTGAGCCAAATCAAATTGGAGTGCTAATTATTAGTATGGCATGGGCCACCTATAATATTATTATTTTAGGTGCTGCCGTCGCGGTAGCAGCTGAAGCTCGTCAAGTAAGAAACTCACACCGCGTAAAAGCAAACTTTCCGGCGGGTATTCGTTTAGCGAATGGACATACTTTAAAAGTTAAAATTACCGACTACTCTGATAACGGAGTAGGTATTGAAACCGAGCATGCGCATTTATGCAGGGTTAACGATAAAATAGAGCTATTAATGAGCAGAGGTAATAAGCAGTTTTCGTTTACTACCTATGTAACTAATACTCGGGAGAAGCAATTTGGTCTTACACTCAAAGATCTCAGTATAGAAAAGCAACTGGCGTTTATTCAGTGTACTTTTTCAAGAGCTGATGCTTGGTTAGATTGGCAAAACAATTTTAAACATGATCGCCCATCTTATAGCTTTAAAGAAGTTAAAAAAACAAGTTTACGAGGGTTTACTAATATATTGTTTCACGCACCAAGACAACTTCAACCTATTATTAAGTTTATGACTAATTTAGTTATTTACGTAAATTCATTCATTCCCAAAAAACCGATAGTGCAGAATAATTATGATTAAAAAGTTGCTTAATACACTCACCCTACTTCTGTTTACTAGTACGGCGTGGCACGTTATTGCTATCGAACCTATGCCAAATAAATCACTTTTTGCAAATGGTTACCCCGAAAGTGCAGCCGTATCGGGCTTAAAACTTGATTTTAATGCTTTAGGTTTTACTAACTATAAACTAGATGGAGTAAACAATAATTCTCGCGTCGATTTTACCAACAGTATAGATAAACTAAGCAAAAACTTAATGCTTAACTTTTCTTATACTAATTCGCCATCATTGCTTGCTAATGTTTCACACTTAAAAGTATATTTTAATGAAAACTTAGTCACAGTATTACCTGTTAATAAACAGCTTAGTACCGTTGAAAACTTAATTACGCATAACATTCAACTCAATTCAAAATACATACAAGACTTTAATCAAATTCGTTTTGAGTTAGTGGGCTATTACGACTTGACCTGTCATGATTACCATAATCGCTCTATTTGGGTTGAAATAAGTAAATCAAGCAATATTACTCTTGATCAGACTGAGCTGGCTATTGATAGTCGTTTAGAGTATTTACCTGAACCCTTTTTTGATAGTAAAGATTTTAGTAAATTAAACCTGCCATTTATATTTGCTACAACGCCAAACAAAGAAGCCATTGAAGCTGCCGCCACTTTATCTAGCTGGTTTGGTGCACAAGCCGATTGGCGCGGAGCACAATTTCCGTTATTAAAAAATAAAGCACCTAATGAACATAGCGTGGTGTTTATCACTAACGACTCTAAGCCTGATTTTTTACGTGACTACCCTGATGTTGATAAACCAACAATTGAAATTATTTCTAACCCACTCCATCGCTATAAAAAAATGTTACTTATAGTGGGCAAAGACACTGCTGATTTAAAAACTGCAGTAACGGGTTTAGCATTTGGTCATAAACTGATGACTGGTCGCACCGCTAGTATAGAGGCTATTAATCAGCTCCCGCTAAGAGAAGCATATGATGCTCCTCGCTGGTTAAGAGGCGATCGCCCCGTACATTTTGATGAGTTAATTGACTACCCAAAACAATTACAAGCTCAGGGCTTAAATAATGGCCCGGTAAAATTAAACGTACGCCTTGCACCCGATTTATTTACTTGGCGCGAAAAAGGCATCCCAATTACGCTGCAATATAGAAATACGCCTGAGAGCAGCATGCTTGACTCACGCCTAAACATGCTAATTAATCAAGAGTTTATTAGTGGTTTTTTACTCAGTAAAAATGATTCATTACTAAGTAAAACCAAAACAATTATGCCTTTAATTGGTAATACAGATACCACAAAAAACGCAGAAGATTTTTCCTTAAATGGGATTAACTTAGCAATTAGAAATGAGCTTAACTTTGACTTTCGCTTTGGTGTACTTAAAAAGGGAGAATGCTCTGTTGTACCTGCAGGAGGGGAGTATGGCGTAATAGATGGTAATTCAAATATTGATGTTAGTGGGTTTCATCATTACATTGCCCTACCCGATTTAAATGTATTTGCTAATAGCGGTTTCCCATTTACTAAATATGCCGACTTACATCAAACCTTGGTTATTTTAGATGATAATCCAACACCTGAAGCAATCACTTTACTACTCAATTTAACCGGTCGCTTTGGTGCTATCACAGGCTACCCTGGACACCGTTTAGAAATACAATCAGTCAGTGACGATAATAGTAATTATGATGACAAAGATATTATGATTATTACCGCCGCAAATACAGCGGTGAGTGACATTGATGAGAACGCGCCCACCAGTAAGCTTTTAAAAAATAACCACAGAATTATAAAGCAAGCTTTTTATAATGGCGCCTATGATGCTGATACAACAGAAGATGTACAGGTAAGCTTAGTTAGTAGCGGAGACTTAGCCGTTATTGCAGGGTTTCAATCGCCATTTGACTCTGAGCGCTCAATCGTGTCGTTAACCGCCAGTACTAATAAAGCGTACACACTACTAGATACTGCATTTAACGAGTCGCAATGGTTATCGCAAATTAAAGGCAGCGCTGCCGTTATTACTAGCCAAGGCGTAAGCTCTGTTAAGGCAGATGATACGTATTTTGTGGGGTATGTACCTGTGTATACTTTAATTTGGTTTCATTTATCTGATCATCCATTTTGGCTAGCTTTTTTATCTATTTTAACCCTGTTACTTATTTCATTTATAATTTGGCGCTTACTACAGGCCCTTACCTACAAACGTTTAGCTGAAGGAGATAAATAATGAAATTGTTTATAACTAAAGCATTTATAATGCTGATTTTATTTACTCCTTTGAGCCACGCACAACAATGTGCGCCTTGGCAGCAATGGCAAACGTTTAAAACACACTTTATGAGTGATGATGGCCGAATAATCGACTTAGGCAGCGAGCAAAATATTACCACTTCTGAAGGGCAATCCTATGCGCTATTTTTTGCGCTAATTGCCAATGATAAAACCGCTTTTGATAAAGTATTAAACTGGACTGAAGAGCATTTAGCCGAAGGCGATTTAAGTACTCGCCTACCTGCATGGCTATGGGGAGTTAATAAAAACAACGTAGGTAATATTCTTGACTCAAACCCAGCATCTGACTCTGATTTATGGATTGCTTATAGCTTATCGCAAGCAGCTATACTTTGGGATGACCGCCGTTACCGTATTTTAGCAGCCGTGCTCGCACAGCGTATAATGCGCGAAGAAACAGCGTATATTAAAGGACTTGGTTTATCTTTATTACCCGCACCTAGCGGCTTTGAGTTTGATAACAAGCGCTATAAATTAAATCCAAGCTATTCGCCGCTGTTTATTTATCAGCAATTTAGCAAACTTTATCCTCATTCACCATGGCAAGAGCTGCATGACAGTTCTGCCAACCTAATTCTTGAAACAAGTAAGCAAGGTGTTAGCCCTGATTGGATTATGTTTGATACTAACAAGGGCTTTTACTTTGATAAAAAAGTAACCGACTTGGGAAGCTATAATGCAATTAGAGTCTATTTGTGGGCAAGTATGATGGCAGAGGATGCACCTTACAAAAAGCAATTAGTCGCACAGTTTGCTCCTTTCATTAAAACGATAAATAAGCGTGGTTATGTGCCTTTAAATACCTATGCACAAACGGGGAACTCAGATAAAAGAGGACCTGTTGGCTTTAATGCCGCATTACTGCCTTTACTAGCAACAGCAAATAATGACAATGACGCTGTAACAATGTCGATTCAACAAAAGTTAATGGTTGATAAATCATTTAGCAAATCGCGTTATTACGATAGTGTATTAAATTTATTTGGTAGCAGTACCTTAGATAAACGCTTTGCAATTTTAGCAGACGGGACGCTGCAACCTAACTGGAGCGATGAATGTCGTTAAGGTTTAGCTTAGTTTATGCCTTAGTAGCGTGCTCAACGTTAAGTGCTAAAACAGTCGACGATATAGACACTCAGTCTGTCGCATGGCTATTAAAGCAGATAAATATTGGCAAAGGGCAAGAAAATAAAAAGCTCGTTGAAGATAGCTTACGTAAGCTCGTTGCTATAGCCCCACTGCGCATTGAAACCCAATGTGCTTTAGCACGTAATTACTTTGCTACCGGCGCAACTAATGAAGCAACCTTATTACTAAACCAGCTTGATAATGGCGCAGCAAAACAACACCCATGTATTGAGCAACTTCGAGTTATTGCCCGTATTGAAACAACCGACAAACCATTAGTACAACAAGCAAAATTACTAGCAAGAGCTGGACAATATGTTCAAGCTCGGCAAATTTATAACACCCTTTTTGATACAGCCTACCCCGAGCTTAGTTATGAGCTTGAACATTTAAACTGGTATGCGCAAGACAGTGCCCAATGGCAGCAGGTTAATAAAGGCTATTTGCGCTTAATAGAGCAATACCCTGATGTAGCCCTAATCGAAATAGCTTATGCGACGCACCTGTTTAAACGCTCTGCGCTCGATAAACATGCGACTGATGTTTTTAGTAAATATGGCGTAACTGGACGTTTTAGCAACCAAATTGAGGATGCTTGGCTAAGAACATTGGCATTTATGCCTATTGAGAGTAGTACTGAGCAACAGTATCAGCGTTACTTTCTTGTGTATCCCTTTAGCAGTAAAGGGGAATTACAATATCAAGATTTCAAAAAGAAGTTTAGCGCTCGTCAAGCCTTGCTAGGTGATCCTGCTTATCAACTTTGGCAAAAAGGTAATGAACTACTTGAAAACAATAAGTTAAATGCCGCTGAACCTCTTTTATTACGAGCGTTAAAAGGCCGCCCAGCTGATTCTCAAGTTATGCATAGTTTAGGTGTGCTCTACTTACGCTCAGGTGAGCATCAAAAAGCAGATAACTACTTTACTCGCGCATTAAAATACACCTCAGAGTTTAATGAGCGTGAAATACTCAAAGGCTTAGCCAAAACTGCCAATTTTTGGCTGTATATTCGCCAGACTAAAGAAGCCATAAATAACGCAGAGTTTAGAACGGCAGCACTCAAACTAAATTTAGCAGCTGCATTACAAGAAAACCCTAACACCATTTTATTTTATAAGGGCGAGCTTTTATTTGCTCAAGGGCAGTACTCTCAAGCTGCTACTTTTTATCAAAGTGTTTTAAAAAATGAACCGCTTAACTCAAGTGCATTATTAAGCTTACTTAAAATAGCCGAACTTGAGCAAAGTGAAAAAGCGTTAAATGCTTTTTATAATAACCTTAGTTCTTTGCAAAAACAGCAAGTAAAGTCAGCTTACGCGGCCGCTGTTAGCAAGCAACTAAGAGAAAAAGCGACTCGATTTTATGATGCTGGCGAATTAAACACCGCTAGAAAAACCTTAGAATATGCCATTGAGTTAACTCCTCAACAACCCTGGTTATACTATGATCTTGCTTTAATTTA
Source organism: Pseudoalteromonas nigrifaciens (assembly GCF_002221505.1). Classification (NCBI taxonomy): domain Bacteria; kingdom Pseudomonadati; phylum Pseudomonadota; class Gammaproteobacteria; order Alteromonadales; family Pseudoalteromonadaceae; genus Pseudoalteromonas; species Pseudoalteromonas nigrifaciens. The sequence continues at coordinate 2,581,357 of NZ_CP011036.1, forward strand.
TCAGCAACAAGGTTTAACTCAGCAAGCCCGATCTTTATTTAACAATGTGTTATGGCAATTTCCACTTAACTCTTCACTGCGTTATAGCCATGCACTTTTTCTGCGCTCTATAGATGACTATAAAGGTGCACAAGCGACGTTAAAGTATATTCCGGTTAAAGATAGAGATGCCGATATTTTAGTGCTCGAACAACAGTTACATATTAATGAGTCGCTTAATCAAAGCGAGCAACTCTTAAATACTAACAATAAAGCAGTCGCGGTTTACCATTTAAGTAGTTTAGAAGCGCAAGATTTAACACCTTTAATGCAAGCAAAACTAGCAAGTAGTTGGTATAAAATTGCAGAGCAACAATACGCACTTAACTCACTTAATAAAGCTTTAACAAGCGCGCCAACTCTCGCCCCATATTGGCATATGCTTTATGGTGAATGGCTTTTAGAGCAAGGCATTGAAGAGAAAACGCATAACTGGTTTACAAGTTACACATTGCCAGAGAGCGCAACTGAAAACGAAATCACTCAATATGTGCAATTACATAATAATTATATAAATCAATATTACAGCGGTAGCGATTTAATCGCTAAGCTAAACCAGCTTGACCAAAAATATAAAAATACGTCGGCGATAACTACCGCTCTTATAAATGCTAACTTAGCACTTGAGCAACGTGAAGCGGCAATTATTTTATATCAGCAAAAAATACAAAATAAACAAACTCTTGAGCCCCAAGCTTTAATGGCTATTGCCACCGCTTATAGAGAGCTTGGCGATGACTATCAGGCAAAGCAGGTTACGCAACAGGCTATAAATCAAAGTTCATCTCAAAAGGGGTACTTACAACGACAAATAATGGCATCCCTTAATGAGTTTAATTACGCGGGTGATGCGCTGTATCTTGCGAAGCAATTAGTTGATAAATCGCCAAACGATCAAGAACTTCGGTACCTAGGAGCTCAAGTTGCCGATAAGTTTAACAATGTCGAGCAAGCAAATACCTGGTATCAGCAAACACTGTCGCCTAACCAAGCTCTCAATGATGAACAGCTATACAGTAGCCTAGCGCGTATTAACGACACTGACCCTTGGTATATTAATGGCGCAAAACGTGAGTTAATAAATCAACAAAATAAAAACCAAGCTTATATTGCCATTGGGGTTAATTTTAGTGGCCAAACAAGTACCCAAAGCGAAGCAACGCTGGGAGCTGGCTTAATGCCTATGGAAGCTTATTTTTCGCTTTGGCAAGGCCATGGATTTATTAAAGTCGACCCTACAACTATAAGCGCACAAACAACACGATTTGATGAGCAATTTGCAGGTAGCCGCTATGGACAAGGTGCATTGTGTATTTTTACCTGTTCATTAGATGAAGTAAGCCCTGAGGAAAGTGGCGTTGATATTGGTATAGGTTGGCAAAATGAAAACTGGCGTGTTGATATTGGTACTACCCCACTTGGTTTTTTAATTGAAGACATAGTGTGGGGCATAAACTACGCAGACGATTTTGGCGACTTTGGATACAGCCTAGAACTTGAAAAACGCCCTGTTACCAGCTCGGTACTCTCCTATGCTGGTTTAACCGATATAAACTCAGGTAAAGTTTGGGGTGGCGTGCGCTCAACTGGCCTAACCGCCAATTTATCGCACGACTTGGGTGGTAATTGGGGGTTTTGGTCAAGTGCCGACTTTCAATTATATAAAGGTCAAAACGTAAAAGACAATCAACGTTATCGGCTAATGGGTGGCAGTTACTATCGCGTTATTAGTAACCAAGAGCGTGAATTTACCGCAGGTGTCAGTTTATTGCATTGGTCTTATAAGTTTAATTTAAGCGAAGAAACCTATGGTCATGGCGGATATTACAGCCCGCAAAACTATATAGGTATTTCATTACCATTAAGTTATGACGCACGTTGGGGAGATGATTTTGTTTATCGAATTAAAACAGGTATTTCTTACTCACAAACTAAATCGAACGCGATTGACTTTTTCCCAAACGATCCCGACTTACAAGCCCAAGCATTCGTAAGCCAGCTTGAAACAGGCGTCGTTCCTGCTTTTAACGGTGATACTAGCGCCGGTGTTTCGTATAACTTAGAAGGCAGTTTTGAGTACCGAGTAACCCCGCATTGGTTTTTTGGAGGCTACTTAGCAATTGACCGCTCTGACTTTTATGAGCCTAACTTTGGACAACTTTATGTACGTTACTATTTCAATCCTGTTTACGGCACATTAGCATTCCCAGGCAAACCTATAATACCTTATGCTGACTTTTAACAAGGTTTATTGTGTTTAAACCATAAAGCTTAACACTTCCCCTCGCACTAAGGTCTATGTATACTAATGCGCAATTGTAGCTAGGATAAGGGTGTGACTCTTACCTACAGCTTTACTACCTTAACGGCAAACCATTACCTTAGCTGCATTAAACAATACTGATGGTCGAGCATTTAGCGTGTAATACATGGCGCTAAATAGCTAAAGCAAAAATATATAAGGCCATTACAACAATACTTAAAGTTAGGAAGTAAATATGAGTTCAGCTCCAGATAGTGGTTGGTTTGGCCACCCTAAAGGACTTTCAACCTTGTTTTTCACCGAAATGTGGGAACGAATGAGTTATTACGGTATGCGAGCTATGCTCGTATTATTCATGACAGCAAGTTTACAACAAGAAGGCTTAGCCTTCACCGTTGCTTCAGCTGCTGCTATTTACGGTTTGTACACAGGCGCAGTATACTTTTTAGGCTTACCTGGTGGTTGGCTAGCTGATAGATTATTCGGCGGTCAAAAAGCGGTTTGGTATGGCGGTATTATTATTATGTGTGGCCACATTATTTTGGCTATTCCACATGATTACTCATTTTTTATTGGTTTAATTTTTGTAGCAACGGGTACCGGCTTACTAAAACCAAATATCAGCGCTATGGTTGGACAACTATACAGTGATGCTGATGAACGTCGTGATGGCGGGTATGCTATTTACTACATGGGTATTAACTTAGGTTCATTAATTGGTTATTACGTTTGTGGTTACTTTATGGAAAATCTAGGTTGGCACTGGGCGTTTGGTGCTGCAGCTGTTGGTATGGCTATTGGCTTAGTGCAATACAAGCGCTCACTTAAAAACTTACCTGAGCATAGTGCTCTACCAGCTAATCCTTTAGGTCCTAAAGGTACTGCTCGCGCATGGGGCAGTATTGCTATATTTATCATTATAGCGGCTGCTATCACTACCGCCGCTATGACTGGCGCTATAATTATTAATCCAACGGTAGTTGCAGGTTATACTGCGATTGCATTCACTATTATTTTCTTTGTTTATTTTGGTCTTATCTACTTTAAAGGTAAGTTAACCGATGCTGAGAAACAAAGAATGTGGGCACTGTTTTTAGTATGTATAGCTTCTGCCTGTTTTTGGTCTGGCTTTGAGCAAGCAGGTTCATCATTAAACTTATTTGCACGTGATTATACTGACCGTCTTATTGGTACTTTTGAAATCCCTACAACTTGGTTTCAGTCATTAAACTCGCTGTTTATTATTGCGCTATCACCATTTTTTGCAGCGCTTTGGATTAATATGTCAAAGCGTCTTGTTTCACCATCTTATAGTGCAAAATGTGCTGTTGGTTTAATTATAATGGCAACAGGTTTCTTAGTTATGTTTATGGCAGCGCATTATGCGGCTGAAGGCCTAAAAGTAGCACCTTACTGGCTTGTTACTACCTACTTTTTACACACTGTGGGTGAGCTTTGTTTGAGCCCTGTGGCATTAAGTGCTGTAAGTAAGTTATCGCCTCGTCGCTACACAGGCCAAATGATGGGCGTATTTGTATTAACTTATTCTATCGGTAATATCATTGCAGGATTACTTGCTGGTAACTTCGATCCAAATAATGTTGATGAAATACCTAACTTATACCTACAAATAGCATTATTTAGTATTGGTGTTGGTGTTATTTTAGTACTAATGACCTTTAAATCTAAAGTGTGGGAAAGACAGGGACTAAGTGAGGAAGCCTAGTAGTTAAGGTATTTAATTAAAATATTTGTTAATTAAATACCTATTACCCAACTTTTAATTACTTCCCCATAGCAGTATGGGGAAGTTTCCTCTTGGTAATCTTTTATTGCTTAGTTGTTAACTGGTATTATATAGCCAATTGATTACTGATTAGATTTTTAGGGATAGCGGGTAGATGCAATTGTTCACTTTATATAAAGTAATTTTAGTTGTTTTTTTCATTGGTTTTTTATCTGCTTGTGGTGGCGCTGGCGATCAAGTTACTCCTAATCCTAATAACCCTTCCACTCCCCAAGCTAACGTATTACTTATTACTGGTGCAGGTTTATCTGCCACTATTAACGATAACTTTAAAATTGAAATTCCTGCCAATAGTGTTAACTCTGATACAGAGCTTACTTATATTAGTATTGAGCAAGACGAAACGTCGCAGAATCAAAATATTATTTCTAATCTACATAGCTTAACTCCCGCAGGGCTTTCACTAAGTAATCCTTTTACAATTTCCTTAAAAATCCCTGACGATTACGCATTAGGCGGCCAACTTTATATTGCCCGTTTAAACGCTACAACTTGGGAAACTATAGAGAACTCTCGTGTTTTAAATGGTTTTGTTACAGCTCAAGTTAATCAGTTAGGCACATATGCCATAAAAATGCAGCGTAAAGAACGCACTGCCAGTATAGGCCCTACCTGTGATGTAAACAGCACTGAGCAATCTATTCGCTTTGTACATATTGCCGACTTACATGCTCGATTTGGTTATCAAGAGCAATTTTTTAGCCGAATTAAGGCATATCATAAAAAGGCTTTAAGCGAATCACCTTATACTTTATTTACCGATGGTGGAGATGATTACGAAAAAGGCACTGTAGCTGAGCAAATATCACAAGGTTTAGCGACCGATGAAGCCGTAAAAGCAATGAAGTTCGATCTTCGTGTAATAGGTAACCATGACTATGCTTGGGGGCCTGAAAAATTATTAGGCTTCTCAAAGGATGATAATGCCATTGTACTTGCCAGTAATACACGCTACGAAGGCGAACAAACACAAGATTTTGCAGCAGTAGGTTTTGCTAAAGTACAAGTAGGCTGCATTACACTCGGCGTATTTGGTATGACATCGGTCCCGTGGAACGAGCTAGATAGACCACTACAAGATGACCCTATTCCTGATTTTATCAAACAATTTAAAATGAGCTGGCAATGGCAACAAATAGCACAAAGTATTGTTAGTCAGTACAGCGATAAAGTAGATTATATGGTGATGTTAAGTCATTTAGGTGAAGGCCTTGATACTAGAATCGCACAAAGTGTGAGTGGTATTGATTTGGTTTTAGGCGGTCATACCCATGGCGGTGAGAGCTTTAATACCCTTGATAATGGCGCTATTGTTATTCAGCCTAACTTTTACGCTAAGGGCATAACCGACTTAAACTTAACGTTCGACACTAGTAATAAAACGCTCAAAAATGTTGACTACAAAACAGTAAAAACCGACACCATTACTGAGCGAGACACAACCACACAACAAGCCATCGACACAATTATGGGCCGTTATGCTCCCGATGCACAAACTGAAATTGCAATATCAGAAAACTACTTAAATGCAATGCAATTAGCAGCAGTCACCGCTGCAGCCGCTCAGCACTCAAGCAGCACTATTTCAGCAGCTTTACTCAACCCTGAGTTAGTGCAAAAACGTTGGACCCCTGGCGCCCTAACACAAGAGGACTTTCATAAAGCTTACTACGTAGAAAGGCAGCCATCTAACACCCCAGGCTTTAACTCTTTATATAAAGTCACGGTTAGCGGCAATGATTTAAATGCTATGTTAGCCAATCAAGCTGATTGGTTTTTACTAGCGCCTGAAAATATTCAAGCATCAAATAACTACAGTGTCGCACTTTTTAAAGGGGCAGCTCTTAATCCTGATTTATTTTTTAATGGGGTTACTTTTAATGATGTAGCACCGATAGCCGAAGCTTGGTGGCTTCTGGATCAATACGCACGTCATAGAACCACTCAATGCTTGCATATTGATACAAATACGCCACTCAATGCCTGCCAAGACATTGCTAATATCACTATTTGGAACTTTGATGATGTTAGCGATCCGCTTAAAGCCGACTTAGGCCCATCAATTCTTAGTTACTTCGATCCTGACAATAAAGGCTGGGGTCCTAAAAAGACCACCTTTGCTAGTACTAGCGCATTTAATATTAGTGATTTAGCTGATGGCGCATCAACTGTAATGGCATTTACCGATCACTCTCCTAACGAAGGGCTAAAGATTGAGTTAAATACCGCGCCAAATGGGGATTTTGCAAACCAAGGAATGGTGTCTGACTACACTTTAGTGATGGACATTTATTGGCCTTTTGCAGCAAAAGAAATATACAGAGCACTAGTTCAAACCGATGCAACAAATGATTTGAATAACGACGCCGACATATTTATTAATCCTATTGGTGGGTTAGGTGCATCAACCAGCGATAGTGGTTATTTTGGCACATCTGAGCCTGATACCTGGCACCGTATAGCTTTTGTATTTTATACCGCACCAAGCAATGGCGTATTTGAAGTGTATATTGATGGTGAATTTGCGGGTGTTAAAAGAGACGGTGAAATAGGTAAACGCTGGGCACTCGATCAAGCCGTATTATTATTAACTGATAATAACTACGAAACCGAACCGGGTTATTTAAACGCACTGCTTTATGCTGGTCGCGCAATGACTCGCAGTGAAATAAAAAGTATGGGTAACGCGCAACAAAAGCTGACTTTTAAGCAAACAACCCGAGAGCTCAATCAAAGTGTTGAACGCCATTACCAACTTGCACCCGCAATAAAACCTAATTTATGGTTAGAGCAACGTAGCAAGTTCTTTAACAATAGCAAACCGTAAACAATTAAATACAAAAAACCTTGTTTTTACTACAGTAAAAAAAGAGATTTAAGTTAGCTTAAATCTCTTTATAAAAAATAAACCACAACAAAATCAATAGCTAAAACTTAAAATGCCGCACTTATTCAAACGTTTTAATACATACGCGTATTTAAAGCACTCAGCAAAAAAGTAACTTACTGCTAACCGTCCTATAAAATTTACACACGCGCTGTTTACTAAATAACAACGCCCTCTTCCCCAAAGTACAAATTTAGTTAATCATCTACAGCAATACGACAACAAATAATCGCAGTGCTTAATTGCGGGAGTAATGATAATGAGTGAAGTAAATAACCCTTTAGGTTTAGTTGGTATCGAATTTACCGAATATGCAACACCTGATGCAGATTACATGGATAAAGTATTTACCGACTTTGGCTTTTCAAAGCTAAAAAAATTCAAAGGTAAAGACATTGTTTATTACAATCAAAACGATATTCATTTTTTATTAAATAACGAGCGTGATGGTTTTTCGGCACAGTTTGCTAAAGATCATGGCCCGGCTATTTGCTCTATGGGTTGGCGAGTAGAGAATGCACAAAAAGCATTTGAAGCAGCGGTAGAGCGCGGTGCAAAACCAGCAACCGACTCGGCAAATAAAGATTTACCTTACCCTGCAATTTATGGCATTGGCGACAGCTTAATTTACTTTATTGAGCAATTTGGCGAAAAAGGCTCTATTTACGCACAAGACTTTGAAGATCTAGCCGAGCAAAACGTGGTTGACGATAAAGGCTTTATTCGCATCGACCATTTAACTAATAATGTTTATAAAGGCACCATGGAAAAATGGGCTAACTTTTATAAAGATGTATTTGGTTTTACAGAAGTTCGCTACTTCGACATTAAAGGCCAAAAAACAGCGTTAATTTCGTATGCGCTTAAATCGCCTTGTGGCACTTTCTCTATTCCTATTAACGAAGGTAAAGGCAACGATAATAACCAAATCGATGAATACCTTGGTGAATACAATGGCCCTGGCGTACAGCATTTAGCATTTTTAACTGACGACTTAGTAAGCTCACTTGATAAGCTTGATAAATCGACTATTGCAACTTTAGATATTATTCCTGAGTACTACGATACTATTTTTGACCGTGTACCTTGGGTTGCTGAAGACAAAGAAAAAATTCGTGAGCATCAAATTCTAGTAGATAGCCAAAGTGAAAACTGTTACTTACTACAAATTTTCTCTAAAAACCTATTTGGTCCTATTTTTATTGAAATGATTCAGCGAGTTGACGATGGTGGCTTTGGTGAAGGTAACTTCCAAGCACTATTTGAATCAATTGAACGCGACCAAGAGCGCCGTGGCGTTTTATAAGTAGTTAGCATTTATATTTTAAAAGCAGCGTAACTCGCTGCTTTTTGTCGTTTTACGCTGATATTGAGTAACAATTCTACTCTGTCTGTTTAAATCGTGCTATTCATCACCATATAAGCTGTTAATAATAGATGTTTTTAATCTTTATATGCTTATTTAATAAATTGATATTTATACTGATTAGCACGACCAACTAAACCAAAGGAAATGTAATGAGTTTAATTAACGAAACCCATGATATAAATTTAACAAGCTGGGTAGCCTCTGCAAACGTTGCAGATTGCGACTTCCCTATTCAAAATCTACCTTTTGCTGAAGTTCGTCGTAAAAATAGCAACGAAGCTTTTCGTGGCGCTGTCGCTATTGGCGATCAGGTTATCGATTTAGCAAAACTAAATGAACTCGCTATTTTTAGTGGTGATGCGCAAACAGCCATTGCTGCTGCAAGTAACACAACATTAAATGAATTTATGAGCCTTGGGCAGCAATATTGGTCAGCACTGCGTTTAGCATTATCTAAAGCGCTGCGTGAAGGCTCTGAGCATCAGACTAAATTAAGCGAAGCGCTTATTGCACAGGCTGATATTGAGTTTGCATTGCCGTGTCGCATTGGTGATTACACCGACTTTTACACCTCTATTTACCATGCAACTGCTGTGGGTAGCTTGTTTCGCCCAGACAACCCACTACTACCTAACTATAAATGGGTACCTATTGGTTATCATGGTCGCTCATCATCTATTGGTGTATCGGGCCAACAATTTCATCGCCCTAAAGGCCAAACCAAAGCGCCAGATGCTGAAGTACCATCGTTTGGCCCGTGTAAACGCCTTGATTATGAACTAGAAGTAGGTATTTACTTAGGTAAAGGTAACGCGTTAGGTGATGCTATAGCGATTGAAAATGCTGAAAACCATGTATTTGGCTTTTGTGTCTTTAACGATTGGTCAGCACGTGATTTACAAGCGTGGGAATATCAGCCGTTAGGGCCGTTTTTAGCTAAAAACTTTGCATCAACGGTATCTCCTTGGATAGTGACAACTGAAGCGCTAGCACCATTTAGAACAAGCTGGACACGAGATGAAAACGATCCACAACCATTGGATTATTTAGAATCTAAAGCGAACCGTGAACAAGGCGCGTTTGATATTCAAATGGATGTAAAAATTCAAACTCAGCAAATGCGTGATGAAGGTCATACACCAACGCGTGTATCAACCTCAAGCTTTAAGCACTCATACTGGACAGTTGCGCAAATGGTAACGCACCATACTGTGAATGGTTGTAACTTTATGCCAGGTGATATGCTGGGCTCGGGTACGCAATCTGGCCCAACCCATGAAGAAGCGGGTTCGTTACTTGAGCTTTCTCGTGGTGGTAAAGAAAAAATCACGCTGAGCAATGGCCAACAACGTAGCTTTTTAGAAGACGGCGATAACGTTATTATGCGTGGCTGGTGTGAAAAAGAAGGTTACGCACGCATTGGTTTTGGCTGTGTAGAGAGTACTGTACTCGCTGCAAAATAATTTAAAGAATAAATTGTTTTGCTAAAAAGGATGGCATTTATTGCCGTCCTTTTTTATTAATTCAGTCATAGTTACAATTTTTTCTAGCTTTTTAAACTCAAATTGCTATCTTAGCTTGGTTAATAGCCAGTATTTATGTGTCATGCCTATATTTATAAAGTCTTTTTTTGAACAGTTTTTCCCCTCTCGTCAACTACTTATTCGCCAAAATGGTGAAGTTAAGCATGTGGTTTTGGCGCCTTGGCTGCAAGTTTTTATCGTATTACTTGTATTAGTTACTCTTAGTTGGGTAAGTATTTCGAGCTTTCGGGTTTACTCACAAACTACAAAAATATCAGATATTGAGCAAACTCAACTCGATGAGCAAAAACAATGGCAACAGCAAGTCAGCGAGCAAAAAACACGCCATGACGAACAAATAGCACAATTAGCTGAGCTTGAACAAAAACAAGCTTTACTCCAAAGCATGATCGAATCTCTTCCTGCTTCTCTTAGTAAAGATGTTATAAAGCTGGGTGACGAACTTGAATCTCCTATTGAAGAAGAGCAAAGCGAGTTTCATGAACCTTTAGTCGATGACAGCGCTCAAAGTAAACAGGTGCAAAATACGCCCCCTAGTACATTCGCTGCTCGCTATGCACAGCTAAATCAATACTACGAGCAAAATTTTTTATCGCTTGAAAGTCAAATTACCCAACGTCATAACGCCATTTTAGCCATGCTTAAAGGTGCAGGGCTAGAGTCTGCATTAGCGCAACATTTAGCATTAAGCGAGCAAACAACCGCTCAAGGTGGTCCGTTAGATGTATTCGATGAAGCAAAAATTCCTGGCACATTTTTAGCTATTGCCGATAAATTATTACTACTAAATAATTTAGAAAACTTTTTAAATGAACTGCCTAATACCTTACCGCTGCCAGCTGCAAAGTATTATATTTCTAGCAACTTTGGATTGCGAAAAGATCCAATGAACAGTCGCCGCGCCTTTCATAAGGGCGTTGATTTAGCCGGCTGGCATAAAACTGAAATATTTGCTCCTGCCGACGGTACTGTACTGCGCGCTGGGCGCAATGGCGGTTATGGTAACTTTATAGAACTTGAACATAAAAATGGCTTAGTCACTCGCTTTGGTCATTTAAATAAAGTTAAAGTAAAAAAAGGCCAAGCAGTCACTAAGTACGATGTAATAGGCTTAATGGGCAGCACCGGCAGAAGTACCAGCACTCACTTACATTATGAAGTGCTTATTGATGGCAAGCATGTCAATCCTCTTAAAATAACAAAGGCGCTCTCTCGTGTTTGGTAAAAAAAAGCAAGTAACAAATAACGCTTCATTAAAACGCGTTAATCACGCTCCTTCTATTATTTCAGAAGATATGCGCCTTACCGGGTCAATAATAAGCCAAGGTGAAGTGCAACTTGATGGCCGCATTGATGGCGACATTAAAGCTACTCATTTAGTAATTGGCACTACAGGCGTAGTTGAGGGTATTGTTGAAGCGACAAGCGTGATTGTTAAGGGCAAAATAATTGGTTCATTAAATGCCAGTGAAGTTAACATTAAAAATAACGCTCATGTGCATGGTGATATTTTTCACGATACGCTTAGTATAGAAGCTGGTGCAATTATTGAAGGTAATTTAAAACAGCGCTTTGAAAAAGAAAGCTTAACACTCATTAATGATGAGTCAAAGCCGGTGAGCGATGTAAAACCATTAATTAACGAGGACGATATCGGCTTGTCATTCGTAAATAAACAAGCCTCTAATAAAAGCTAGTTACTTTTTAGCTGTAATGTACATAGTAATATCTGCAGTGAATACTAGTTCATTGCGGGTATTATATAATTTTACTGGCACCACTAAGTCTTCTTTATCTAGCCACTGGTGCGGTAAATCAATCTCTGCAATAGCGGTTACATCGGTATCTACTTTAGCTAAATACTGTACCGTCATACCTTTTGGGATCCAACGGTGAGTTTTAACCGGTACCGTGGCATCCACCATCACTCCAGCACATAACTCGGCCAAATTACACTGCGCTATTGCATGTATTGTACCTATGTGATTATGAACCCTACGCCGGTTTTTAACCCGCGCACTACAATGTCCTGCTTTTAAATTAAGTATGTAAGGCTTCATCGAGCCAAAGTATGGCGCTTTAAAACAGACTATTTTAGTAAATAGCCAGTGCCCAAAGGGTAGCTTTTTAACAATGCGCCATGCTGTTAAAACTGAAGATTTATTGCTCATTATTATTTTCCATCGTTCATTCTTTTGTAAAAGTAACACATCAGACCAGTTTGAGGTAGTGTCTTTAAAAGTCCCTTTTAGCTATTTAACCTTAACTTTGGTGAAGAGATTTACTAACGTATTGAATCATAGTTATATTTAAATTTATTTTTTCTAACCAGTGATTTTCAGTGACAATAAGGCGAATTTACGCGTCAACTGCTGATCTATTACAAGTAAATTCAGCGCAGTTAGCGCTGAAAATATCTGCTTGAGATAAATTTATTACCCAGAGTTCATGTTATTTAAATTAAAAAATATCAATGTCGACGATACTAAGGGTCATAAGCCCTTTCTTTTTTATTAGTCCCCCCCTAAAATACGCGACAAAAGGAGAACTAATGCAAACACAGCCCGCTAAACCAAACTTAACTTTATTACTTATATTAGCGTTACTCGTTATTTTTTGCCCTATGGCTATTGATATTTACCTACCTGCATTTCCAACTATTGCTGAGCAATTTGCTGTTTCAGAGCAGCAAGTACAACAAAGTGTTGCTATTTTTATGCTCACTGTAGGCTTAGGGCAATTAATTGCAGGCCCCCTTGCTGATAAGTTTGGTCGTAAACCGGTCGCTGTCATTGGTATTAGCCTGTATGCGGGCTCTGCCTTGTTAGCCTATTATGCTCCTTCATTTAATATATTGCTGCTCGCGCGTGCTTTACAAGGATTAGGAGCATGTGCCACTTTTGTGGTTGCTTTTGCCATAGTACGTGATAAATACGGTGCACAGCGAAGTGGGCAAATGATCACTTATTTAAATGGTATTATTTGTTTTATTCCAGCATTAGCGCCCATTTTAGGGGCATGGTTAACCGTGCAGTTTGGCTGGCGGATGAATTTTTTATTTTTAACTTTTTTTGCTATTTTTGGCTTAGTTATAACCTTATTATTTTTTAAAGAAACACGCCCAGCAGACAGCTACTATCAAGGCCATATTTTAGATTTACGCCGTTTTATGCCCATTATTAGCACTCCTATATTTTTATTTAATAGCTTACTTTGTATGGTCGCAATGTCGGCAATACTGGTGTACGTAACACTTGCGCCGGGTTGGTTAATTACTCACTTAGGCGGTACAGTTGCTGACTTTACTTTTTGGTTTACACTCAATGCGGTATGTAGCATTGTGGCGAGTTTTATAGCGCCTATGTATATTAAAAATAATAGCCAGCGTGCTTTGCGTCTTGGGGTTGGTTTATTGATTTTTTCGGGGTTATTAATGCTTGCGCTTAGCACCATACAAACCGCGCTGGCACTTATGTTACCTATGCTTATTGCTGCACTTGGTTTTGCTTTAAGTTTAGGCTCTGCAGCTGGTATGGCACTTTCTCGCTTTGCAAAACAAGCCGGAACCGCTTCAGCGCTACTTGGCGCAATGCAAATGAGTGGTGCGAGTATATTAGTGTTTGCAACACAGTTTTTAGGGTTAACTACACCATGGCTAATAGCCTTTCATTTACTATTGTTACTTCCTCTTTGGCTTATTTTAATAAGTAAAAAAGGACATGCTTTACACCCAACTCAAGGCTGATCATGATAAACCCTGATTTTTTAGTTTCTTTTTTACTGGCTAGCTTTTTAATTGCGGTGGCCCCAGGGCCTTCTAATGCCTTTTTAATGGCACAAACCTTTGCTAATGGCCGTACGGCAGGAATGCAAAGTGCGTTTGGTTTTGCCCTCGGTGGAGTAGTACATACATTTTTTGCTGTTGTTGGCTTAACCGCCATACTTAAAGCCTCTGAGGTAGCTTATAGTGCAGTGCAATATGCAGGCGCTGCTTATTTGTGCTACTTAGGGATAATGATGCTTAAAAGCACTTTTATAAAAGAGCCTATTGAGCAATCAGACAAACCACATATAACTACGAAGAAAAGTAAAAATGTAATGTTTCAAGCCATGATGACCGAAGTACTTAACCCTAAAGTAGCATTATTTTTTATCGCGTTTATTCCACAATTTGTTGATCCAGCACTTTCTTCGGCTACTTTTCAGCTCGCCTTTTTTGGTTTGCTGTATCCGCTTTTTGCTTTTCCGATTGATTGCGCTTATATTTATTTTGGCGATAAAATTGCGCGCTTTTTTAGAGATAACCCAAATAGCCAAACTTGGATAGATAGGATCACCGGCATTGTTTTCATTGCCCTTGCTATTAACTTATTACTTTAACAATAAAAAGAATTTTTTATGGACCAAAAAATACAATCGCTACCGGCTAAAAAAAATATTGCACTAGTAGCGCACGATGGTAAAAAAGCGGCTTTAAAATTATGGTGTATAAAACACCTAAACGCACTGAGCGAGCATACATTATATGCCACAGGCACCACAGGGCATTTAATCAATAAAACCACAGGGCTAGATGTAATTCAATTGCTTAGCGGCCCAATGGGTGGCGATCAGCAATTAGGGGCTAAAATTGCTGAGCATGAAATACATATGCTGGTGTTTTTTTGGGACCCGCTGGCATCGCAACCCCACGACCCAGATGTAAAAGCACTACTACGCTTAGCGGCAGTGTGGAACATACCAGTAGCCTGTAATGAAGTAAGTGCTGACATGCTCCTAAGCTCGCCATTAATGAATGTTGAGCTTGAACGCACCTTGCCAGATTACGAAAAGTATTTAGCAACCCGACAAATAGATATTTAATATTTAATGGCTTAGCTGTAAAGCATGCTAGCCCATTTAGTTAAGCCGGCGGTTACACTACCAAAGTGATCGCCATTAACCATTTTAATATCACCTAAATGTTGGCTAAGCGCCGCTTTAATAAGAGGCGACTGTGCACTACCACCGGTTAAATAAATAACATCGGGCGTAGTATCTGCATCATTTATAGCTTGCTTCGCTAAAGTGACTATTTGGCTAATGCTATCATCTACCGCTAATGCTAAATCACTGACTGAAACATCTTTACTTAATGACGCATCTAAAAAGCTAAGATCGCAGTTATAATTAGTGGCTGAAGTTAATGCTATTTTAGCAGCCTCAGCTTGTTGTACTAATTGATGCCCTTGCCTATTTTGCTGCAAATGTATTAATCGTTTAAATAGCTCTGGCGCGCTTACATCACGCAATTGTGCGCTAAGTTCTCTATAATGGTTAGCACTATAAAATTGGCTTTGTAAGTTTACATCGTTAATTTTACAGGCTTGCCAAAAAGCTTGATTAGGCAAAGGTAGCCCTGATTTAAACGTACTGCCTAAGCCTAAAAGCGGCATCAAGCCATAGTAACTTAAAGCTATGTCTAAATCGTTTCCACCAATACGCTTACCGCTGTGAGCTAAAAAGTCAGCGTCACGGTCGTTTTTATCCCGAAAGCTTGGCCCCATTTGCACAAACGAGCAATCGCTGGTACCGCCACCAATATCAATAACCAGTACTTTTTGGTTTTGTGTTAAGTTGCTCTCGTAATCAATACCGGCCGCCAGTGGCTCGTATAAAAATGCGACTTCTTTAAAGCCGGCACGTTTTGCAGCGCGCTCTAAAATACCAATTGCTTGCTGATTTGACTCCTCACCGCCTACCGCCTGAAAGTTAACCGGACGACCAATAACGGTTTGGGTTAACGTTTTGCTTAGTGATTGCTCAGCACGTTGTTTTATTTTTAAAATCATTGCGGTGGCAATGTCTTCAAAAAAGTTAATTTGTCCTTGTTTTAAACCCGTAGCGCCAAAAAATGATTTTGGTGATTTAACAAAATAACCCTCTTCAGGAAATTGCACATACTCGCTAATTGCTTCGCGGCCAACAAATAAGGTTTCGTCTGTGGGGATTAAATCTAAGTCAGATTTAATCCGTGGTAATGAATTTAGCAATGCTTGGCGCTGGGTTTTAAATGCAAGCTCATCGCTGCTACCTTGTAAATGCTTGGCAACATAGTCAACTACCAACGCACTATGGTGGGTATAAAGTGTTGAAGGTAGGTAATGTTTTCCTTGCTCTAACGGCACTAATTGAACGTTACCCTCGTTCATTACACCCATAGCACAATTAGAACTACCATAATCAAAACCAACAAACATATATCACCATACATCACTAAAAAGGCCGCGCAATTTAGCATACCTAGCAATAAATATATACTCATATAGGGCTGAATAATTGTTAGGGTGACTCTCTCACGCGTAAAAAACTAGCAAAACGAGGTAAGCCATTTTTTGTTAAACCATGGAATCGATAAGTAATGGTGCTACCCAATGCTGGCGGGCTTTCGCGCTCGGCGTCGCTAAATCCGGTGCCAATTGAAAACAGTTGCCCTTGCGGTGTTTTTACTCTTAACGCTCCTAACATGCCTTGGTATTTACCTTTACCCGGTAGGTATGCAATCACTATTGCTTCAGCATCTAAGTAGGGCTTTAATTTTAATAGCGCATCGCTGCGCCCATCGGCATGTTTTGCGCTTGCTAAATGCAGCATAACGCCTTCGCCACCTTGCGCTGTTATATTTTTAAAATAGTTAGTTAATAATTGGTTATTAGTAAACTGATGCTGCTTTATAGCTTTTATATGAGGTGAATTTAAACCAGCAACAAGGTGGCTGTAATTGCTGTAGCGCTGGCTAAAAGGCACGTTTGCATCAGGCATATCAAATACTTGATACGTAATACTTTGCCAATCATGATTATTGGGAGTTTTAGTGCGCACAATGCCACTGAGCACCGCAAAGTGCTGATGTTTAGTCCACAGTTCACCATCAAGCCATACTTTAGGTAAGGGCGCTGTAAACCATTCAGGCGCGTTTATTACATTACCTTGTCGGGTAACAAACTGTTTGCCTGTCCAAATAGCCCTTACACCATCAAACTTTTCACTAACTAAATAGTTACTTACATCGCTGTGCTTAGTTTCATCATACACTTTAGCAAGCAGCACCTTGGGCAATGTTGCATTCACAATAGAGCTAAAAAGTACTGCTGTGATTAAAGTAATTAATTTTATATAAAACATCAGCGCGTCCAAGCAAGGTAATGTGGCTTAAACTATAGTTGAAATTGCAGCCATTGCCAAAACTCTTGCAGATCATCCATACGGTAACTGGCTTGGCTAAAGTCATGGTTTTGCGTATGGCTATTAGCAATCGCCACAACACTTACAGCGGCGTTGTTTGCTGCAGTTACTCCGGTAAAGGTATCTTCTACTGCAATGGCATCTTTAGCAGCTACATTTATCTGCTTGAGTGCTAATAAGTAAGGATCTCCGGCTGGCTTTGGATTAATAACATCATCTTTAGTGACTACTGCGTCAAATAGATCATAAAAGCCAAGCCCTTTTAATATTGGTTCTGCTTCGTGGCGAGCGCTGCCTGTTACTAACGCCATTTTTAAGCCGCTGCTTTTAACCGCTATTAATGCTTGTTCTGCAAAAGGCATTAGTGCTGGTAAATTGGTTTTTACATATTGTGCAAATAAACGGTATTTTTCATCGGCTAAATAGTCACTGCTAACCGATAAGTTATGCTGTTGCTTTATTTCACTTGCAGCTTCGAGCGTTGGCCGCCCCGAAAAACGCTGACAAAACTCACCCTCTTCGTAGTTTACATTAAATGGCGCAAGTACCTGGCTCCAACATGCAAAGTGTATGCTTTCAGAGTCGACTAACGTGCCATCCATATCAAATAATACTGCTTTTAAAGTCATTTTTATTCCTTATCACAGCGCTAAAAAAGACGCCTAAGCGCCTTTAATATGTTTATAAATTACTCCGTTAAACCCGCCGGTGGCTCACCAGTGGCTTCTTCACCTGTTTCAACATCAACCAACTCATAACCACGCGCTTTACGCGCCACTTTTAAAACAGGTTTTTCAAACGCTGTTTTTAATCGCTCAGAATCAGCTTTTAATTCATCAAGCGATGTACCAAAAGGAGCTGCTCCGGTTTCAGACCAATTAGTTACTTTACCATTAAGGTTATATTCTACTTCATGTATTTGATACTGCGCTGCTTCATCTTTTGTGGCTTCACAAAAAATCACTCGGTAGTTCCAAAATCCAGCCATTTTTCATCTCTTTATTTTGCAAATCAATTAACGCTACTTTAGCAGTAATATTAATGAATATAAACGAAAAAGCCCGCTATAAAAGCGGGCTCTGTAGTATTTTTACTATTAGTGTTTAAGCTTAAAAGAAGTTAACTTTAAACTCTACACCAACGTAACGCTCTTCATTAACCATTACAGTATTATTGTTGAAGTCTACGCCACCAATAGATTGTTGCTCGTCAAATAAGTTACGCACAAATGCTGACACTTGGTATTCATAGTCGCCATCTGCCCATGCGTAACCGGCACGTAAGCCAGTTTCAACAAGCGGCTTACCTTCAAACTCAACTGATTCATATAAGAAAAAGTTAATTTTACTACGATAAGAAACATCGCCATAAGCAAAGAATTCACCATCAGCTAGCTCTTTGGTATAACGTAATGTGAAGTTAGAAATCCACTCTGGAGCATGCGGTAAGCTGTTACCATCGAGTAATACTTTACCATTTACTACTGGGTTAGTAATTGTCAACGTTGGGCGGCTTGGAGCTGCTATGCTAAGCGTGTCATCTTTAAGCTCAGTTTTGTTATAACTTAAGTTGAATGTAGCATTTAGCTCATCACTTAACACCCACTCAGAATCTAGCTCAAAACCATAACCTGTGGTTTTATCAACATTTAACAAACGGTTAAAGTTAGCGCCACCACCTACAGCTGTTAACTGTTGGTCACTCATTGTGTAGTAAAAAACAGTGGCGTTAACACGGCCTTGACCGTCTAGTACGTCTGACTTAATACCTGTTTCGTATGAAGTTACTGTTTCTGATTTAGCTGTGGTTACTTCATCACCAAATAAAATACGCCCTTGCAAGCTAGGTGCACGGAAGCTATTAGCAATACGCGTGTACCAGTTTACGTCGTCATTTACTTTATAGCTTGTTGAAATATCCCAGCTAATATGATCATCGCTAACATCACGTTTAATCGCTAATGGACCTACAGGAGGAAACCTTGGATCTAGAGTACGATTTGCTGAAAACTCTTTATCATCATCAGAGTAACGCAGACCAGCAGTTACTTTTAAATCATCAGAAATAGTGTAATCAATTGAGCCAAATACTGCCCATGCCTTAGTATCTTGCTGCTGTATTACGTAACCGTTTAACTCGCCCGCAGGTGATGAAAACGTATCATAGCTGTAATTTTCAATTGTTAGCGCTTCATCAAAGTAGAACACACCAACTTGGTAGTTTACGTCGCCAGCAAAGTTACTCGATAAACGTAACTCTTGGGTATACTGATCATGATCTGGAATACCATCAGCACTTTCTGATGAAAATGGGATAAAACCTGGTCCCATATAACCAGGAATATATGATGCACCGTAACCACCATCGATATCTGCACGAGAATATATTTCTGCACTTTCCCACGCCGAAATAGACGTTAGTGTGTGGTTATTAAAATCCCACTCAAGCTTTAAGCTCGCACCTTCTGACTCAACTTGCTGCGTCGCACGTGATGCCGCATCGTGATATACCACGTCATTTTCAAAGTCATCAACTAAATCGTTAGTACCAGGCTTAATTGAGTTTGCGAAAAAGGCAATTGGTTTACCGTCCATATCACGCACGTGGTAGTTAAATAAACCAGTGAAGTCATCGCCTTCGTATAAAAACTGAATACGGGCTGCTTTATCTGTGTAACCGCCTAGCGCATCTTTTTGTTCAAACCCTGGAGCACGATTATCAATGTAATCGTCTTTATCTTGCCAAAGCACTGATACACGCGTAGATAAACGGTCAGTTAAACCACCGCCTACCGCACCTTCAAAATCTACAGCGCCACGGCTACCGTAAGATACCGAGCCGTAACCTTCAAATTCTTGGCTTGGTTTTACTGAGTCAAATTTAACAAGGCCCGCAGGCGTGTTACGACCAAACAAAGTACCTTGTGGTCCACGTAGTACTTCTACACGTGAAACGTCAAATACTGGAAAGCCTTTTAAAATAGCGTTTTCTTGTACTACTTCATCTACAACCAATGATACCGGTTGTGATGCGTTTAAATCGAAATCTGTATTACCTAAACCACGTACATAAAAGCGTGGGAATGAACGACCAAATGAAGACTCAATTGATAAACTTGGGATTTTCGCATTCATAAAACGAATATCCATACCAGCAGAGCTGTAAGCATCCAAGCTATCGCCTTGCAGTGCAGAAACAGCTACTGGTACTTCTTGTGCATTTTCTACACGTTTACGAGCAGTAACTTGAATAACTTCTAATTGATTTTTCTTTACCGCTGGCGCTTGCTCAGCAGCAATAGTAGAAAATGAAGTGCCTGCTACGGCAGAGAGTAACGCTGCATTTACTAGGGTTGCTAACGTAGATCTTTTCATTGCTTTCATGTCGGGGATTAACCTTTTTAGTGCACTCTTGTTCAACGGTTGATGTGTTGCGCCACTTACAATAGCGGACTCAGGCAATTTTTCGCGATACGCTACGCGGACCTCTTTCTCGAGAGTGCAAAACGAATTAAAGAGGCTGAATGAGTGGTTAATATTATAACACCCTGACGCTCTTTTACTGCATAAAAGAAACATAAAAAAAACAATTTGTGCAAAAAAATACATCTCTTAAAATAATTAAAAATAAACCCTTTAAAAAATAAAAATAGCGGACATTTGACCTGTTTCAAATTAAAATTATGCTATATAGACTTAATATTAAACTTGTTTGACCCTGCTAATAACAATAGCTACCTTATCTGGGCGCTCATACTATTTACTTAAGGATTAAAATGAATCTTACGAATACACTCACCAAAAACTGGTCGTTACTTTTACTTCGTGGTGTTATAGCCATACTGTTTGGTTTAATAACCTGGTTTGCACCTGAGGCGTCGTTGCAAGTTATGTTATTAGTTTTTGCTGGCTACTTTTTATTTGATGGCTTATTAAGAGTTTGGGTTGCCATAACATCAAAAAAATCAAATCCCTTTTGGATGCTATTATTAATTGGTGGCTTACTGAGTATTATTGCCGCTTTTGTCACTTTACTTGCACCAAACCTTACCGCCTTATTGTTACTTTATTATGTTGCTGCGTGGGCGATTGCAATTGGTGTAGTAGAAATATTTTTAGCCCAAAAGTTACGTAATGAAATTAGTAACGAATGGATTTTAATTATTAGTGGTTTTATTTCTATAATATTTGGACTGTACTTAGTATTTAACCCAGGTGCAGGCATTTTAACCTTGCTTTGGTTAGTTGCTGCATACGCTATAGTATTTGGCGCGCTTATAGTTGGTTTAGCGCTTAAATTAAAAAAATTAAATCAAAGCCGCTAATTCAGTTGGCTTAGCACCAAAATGCTAAGCCACTTTTCTTTATATTTAATGGGTGCTAATTACAGTGGCGTATTGAATTTTTTATCATCAATATGAATAATACGTTGTGGCAAGGCAATTTTAATATTATTTAACTTAAACTGCTTATAAAGACTAAAACGAATATCGCTGCGAACTTGGCGCAACATCGTTTCAGACTCTGCATACACCCAAAAATAAGCACTAAACATCATCGCGCTTTCAGCAAAGTCATCTAACAACACCGCTTTTGGTAAGGTGGGTAATATTGCCGGATGATCTGCAAGCACTTGTTGCATCAGTTTTTCAACCAATTCAACATCTGAGCCATACATTACACCCACATTAACCGAGGTACGTGCATTACGATCAATTAGCGTCCAGTTAGTTACTGTATTTTCTAATAATTGGCTGTTTGGTACTAGCATATGTACGCCATCGTTACGGCGAATACGGGTTGAGCGAGTGTTTATCGTTTCAACTACGCCCTTGGCATTACCCACCTCTAAAAAATCACCAATACGAATTGGTCGCTCCCACATTAATATCCAGCCACTAATAAAGTTATTAATGATATTTTGCGCACCAAAACCAACACCTATCGCAATAGCACCCGATACAAAAGCAAAAGCGGTAAGCGGTATATTTAACACCTCTAAAGAAGTGAAAATTAAAATTGCGATACTTAAAATAAAATAAATTCGCGTAAACAATAGCACCGCATCAGGGTTCATTTTACGTTTAAGTAATGATTTTTTTATTAACTTACCAATACGAGTAACCACAAACCACATAGTAAATAATATCAATGGGATCTGAATTACTTTTACCACTGTAATTTGCACATCGTTGTAACTAAAAAGTACAAAAGCAAGCATTTGATTTAATTGTTCTAGTGTCATTTATTATCCAAATAAGTAAGAAGATACCGCTCTATAAACGTGTGTCTAAAATAAAAGTAAAACTGGTTCAGGGTTCGCTAAGTTTAGCACGTCATAATATTAGGGGAATAAAATCAATTTATACAATCAACTAACCTTTTATGGTACTTAGTGCTATATAAATAGTGTACTTGCACTGGAGATAACATTATGACGCAACTAACTTTAGCTCAAAAACTAGCAACCTTGCAGCCGCAGGTTGACCTTAATTTATTTGAAACTAGCCTCGAATACCGTAATAAAATTTTATCTTTACTCGCTCAACAAGAACAAGCACTGGCAACTATTAATCAAGAATTTGGCCAGCAGCAACCGGTAAACTTTAGCTCTGATAAAAAGTTTGTACTGGGTTACAATTAAAATTTGGATACTTTTTTTGCTTATTTACTTAACTAAGTAGCTCAAACGTTTATATTTAGAGCTACTTTTACCCACCTTTTCCTCTATTATTCGCTAATTTGCGTTTAAATCCCGCTTAATACCGATAAACATGATTGTATATAACTCTAAATTTGATAAGTTAACTGTGTTTTTCGACTCGCACAGCCTATTTCGGCTAATATTTTTATGGAGTTACTATGCGTAAAACATTGATCGCCACTACTATTGCTAGTGTTTTAGTATTATCTGCCTGTACATCAAACGATTCAAACAACATGGCAAAAGAGAGCGTTACACAAGTGCAAAACATTAACGCAAACAATGTATTGTTCAAATCAAGCCCATTACAATATATGGCACCAGAATTTAATAAGTTCTCTACTAAAGATTACGAAGCTGCTTTCGATGCCGGTATTGCTCAGCATAAAGCACAAGTATTAGCAATTGCTAACAACCCTGCCCCAGCTACATTTAAAAATACGTTAGTTGAAATGGAGCTTTCGGGTGAGTTATTAAATCGCGTATCTACTGCGTTTTATAACTTATCAGGATTAATTTCTGACAGTGAATATCAACGTATCGATGAGAAAATGGCGCCTGTACTTTCAGCGCACTCAGACGACATTTACTTAAATGGCGCATTATTTAAACGCGTACAAACTATTTACGACAATAAAAGCAAACTAAATGCAGAAGATCAGCGTCTTGTTGATTTTTACTACAAACAGTTTGTTAAAGCGGGTGCCAAATTAAACGACGCTGAAAAAGCAAAAATGCGTGAAATTAACTCTGAGCTTGCTAAGCTTTCAACGGCATTTTCACAAAACGTTTTAAAATCGTTTAAAGAAGACGTAATTGTTGTTACCGATAAAAGTAAATTAGCCGGTCTTTCTGAAGGCGAAATTGCAAGTCTAGCCGATGCAGCTAAAAAAGCAGGCAAAACCGGTTACATGATCACTTTAGTAAACACCACGCAGCAGCCAATTTTAAGTAGCCTAGAAAACCGCGACTTACGCGAGCAAGTGTTTACAGCTTCAACTAAGCGTGCGGCTAAAACTAACGGCCCTATTATTATTAAAGAAACCAACCTACGCGCTCAAAAAGCAGAGCTTTTAGGCTATAAAGATTGGGCTTCTTATGTAATGACTTCGCGTATGGCGCAAACCACTGAAAATGTTTACGGCATTTTAGATGACCTTGCACCTAAAGCAGTTGAAAAAGCAAAAATTGAAGCTGCAGCAATTCAAAAAGTAATTAACGATTCTGGCGAAAGTTTTGAACTTAAACCGTGGGATTGGGCTTTTTACGCTGAAAAAGTACGTGCTGAAAAGTACAACCTAGACCCAGCCCTAGTTAAACCTTACTTTGAATTACAATCGGTAATTCATAATGGTTTATTCTTCGCTATGGAAAAACTATACGGTATTACCTTTAAAGAACGTAAAGATCTGCCGGTTTACCACGAAGATGTAACTACCTTTGAAGTATTTAATGCTGATGGCAGTGCAATTGGTTTATTTTACATGGACCCATACGCACGTGAAGGTAAGCGTGGCGGTGCTTGGATGAGTGCATACGTAGGACAAAGTGGTTTAAAAAACACTAAACCTGTTATCTACAACGCGCAAAACATTCCAAAACCAGCAGCAGGTCAGCCTACATTATTAACCTTTGACGAAGTATCTACTTTGTTCCATGAGTTTGGTCATGCGGCGCATGGTTTATTCTCAGATGTTAAGTACCCAAGCCTAGCGGGCACAGCAACAGCGCGTGACTTTGTTGAGTTTCCTTCTCAAGCAAATGAAGACTGGATGATTGAACCGACTGTATTAGCTAACTACGCTAAGCACTACAAAACTGGTGAGCCAATTCCACAAGACTTGCTTAACAAAATGTTAGAATCACAAAAATTCAACCAAGGCTTTGGTACTACTGAGTACTTAGCTGCGGCATTGCTTGATATGGAATGGCATTCATTTGGTTCTGATAAAAAAATAGCTGATGTAGAAGAGTTTGAGCAAAGCGCGCTAGAAAAACATGGTATTGCTTACTACCCTGTACCACCGCGTTATAAATCAAACTACTTTAGCCACACTTTTGCCGGTGGTTACTCTGCAGGTTACTACGCGTACCTTTGGACTGAAGTATTTGCAGCCGACGCCTTTGCCCATATGGAAAACAACGGTGGCTTAACACGCAAAAATGGCGATAAGTTCCGTAAAGAAATCCTATCTAAAGGCAATAGCCGCGACTTAATGCAAAGCTACATTGAATTTAGAGGTCAAAAACCAACTACCGACGCACTTCTTAAGCGCCGTGGTTTAGTAGACTAATTAGTTAACTAATTTACACCTTTTAAAAAGCCCGCTTGCGGGCTTTTTTATTGCCATTAACTTAACCCACTTTTATAACCTTTTAACTCAAAGAAAATACCACTTTAAACAACTATGTTAATCTGAATAAAAAATTCAGGTGCTGCTATGAAACTCATATTAATACTCCCCATCACGCTTATTTTAGCTGCTTGTAACCAAGTGACTCAAAAACAACAAGCCGACATTATTATTAACCACGCCAATGTAATTAATATGATGACAGGGCAAATTACGGCTAATCAATCCATTGTTATCAAAAACTCTACTATTGTAGCCCGCGGCGGCAATGAGCTAAATTTACGTTACAGCGCTACGAGTCAAATTGATGCCAGTGGTCAATATGTAATGCCTGGGCTTTGGGATATGCATGTACACTTTGGTGGCGGTGAGCAACTAATAACAGAAAACAAACAGTTACTGCCGTTATATTTAGCCTATGGCATAACCACAGTGCGCGATGCAGCCGCTGATTTAAGTGAATCGGTATTACAATGGCGCCAGCAAATTAATCAAGGCACATTAATAGGCCCTACTATTTATACCTCAGGACCAAAGCTCGAAGGTAAGGACTCAATTTGGCCTGGCGACTTAGAAGTAGAAACCAGCGCAGAAATGCACGCCGCCATTGATAAACTTGAGGCCATGAATGTCGATTTTATTAAAATTACCGACAGCGCTTTAACGCCACAGTTATACTTACAAGCAGTAAAAGAAGTTAAAAAGCGCGGTTATCAAATTTCGGGGCATATTCCTTTTTCGCTTTCGGTAACCGATGTGTCAAACGCAGGGCTTGATGCGATTGAGCATATGACCTACATGTTAAAAGCCGCCGCCGATAACGAACAAGAAATTTCTGCTAAGGTAAAATCAGGTATACTGAGCTACTCCAGTGCGCTGCCAATTATTACTGAGCATGTTGACAAAGCCACAGCAATGAAAAAATATCGCGTACTCGCAAAAAATAATACCGCTGTTGTGCCTACCTTAATTGGCGGCCAAATTACGGCCTACATTGATGAAAACGACCATCAGCAAGACGAGTACCTAAATTATTTAGGCAAAGGATTAAAAGCCACCTACCAATGGCGAGTTGATCGCGCAAATAAAGATACCCCTGAGCAAATAACACAACGCAAAGAGCGCTTTATAAAAACGGCAAAATTACTCCCTTGGGTGCAGCAAGCTGGCGTATCAATTATTGCAGGTACCGACGCCGGTTTTTTAAATTCTTATATTTATCCGGGATTGTCGTTGCATCAAGAACTCGCTATTTTTAGTGATTACGGGCTTACCCCGTTACAAACACTACAAAGTGCCACAATAGCTGGGCCTAAATTTTTAGGTAAAACGCAGCAATTTACCAGTTTAGAGGTAGGTAAAGTGGCAGATATTATTATTTTAGCGCGCAATCCGTTAGTTGATATTAGTAACACGCAATCATTACAAGGCGTTATTAGCCATAACCGCTACTACAATAAAAAAGCGCTAGAGCATTTAAAACTACAAGCAAAGCAATTTGTAAGTTCACAATAGTTACTTTTTAGTCCACTTGTTTTATCAAGTGGACTATTACCCTTTTTTATTATCTAGGTTAAACTCGTTGTTTTATTTGGAGTTATAAAAACCATGGCTTACTTGTTTGCTGTCACCCTATTATGGGCGTTCTCGTTTAGCTTAATTGGTGTGTATTTAGCAGGCCAAGTTGATGCATGGTTTAGTGTGTTAATCCGCATTGCACTGGCTGCATTAGTTTTTTTACCATTTTTAAAGGTTAAACATACCCCTAAGCCACTGGCGTTAAAATTAATGCTTATTGGTGCAGTGCAACTTGGTGCTATGTACAGCTTTTACTATCACTCATTTTTATATTTAAGCGTGCCTGAAGTACTACTCTTTACAGTGATGACCCCGCTTTATATCACCCTACTAAACGATGCTTTAGAAAAACACTTTAACCCTCGCTTTTTTATTGTTGCTATTATTGCTATTGGCGGCGCGGTAGCCATTAGGTATGAAGGCATAAGTAGCGACTTTGTGCTTGGCTTATTATTAGTCCAAGCGGCTAACCTGTGCTTTGCCATTGGCCAAGTGGCCTATAAACGCTTAATGAGTAACAGTACCCTTGAGCACAAATCGGTGTTCGGTTGGTTTTTTATCGGCGCTTTGTGCGTTGCTTTAGTGTGCTACCTGCTGTTTGGCAATACCGATAAACTACCGACAACCACAACTCAATGGAGCGTGCTTATTTATTTAGGAATCGTAGCGTCTGGGTTTGGTTATTTTGTTTGGAACAAAGGGGCTACCTTAGTAAATGTGGGGGCGCTGGCGGTAATGAATAACTTACTGATCCCTGCTGGTATTATTGTTAATGTGCTTATTTGGAACAGAGATGCCGATTTATTCAGGCTAGCTATTGGTGCTGGAATTATTTTAGCTGCACTATTGGTGAATCAATACTTTAATAAAAGTGCCATAAAATAGCGCTACACTTACATTATCTTAATAATTTAAAGTTGTTTTAAATGCTCGATAAAATAATTTTAGTCGCCTGTTTTATTTTTATAATTACTGGCTGTAGCAATACACTAATTAAGAAACAAAATACTCAACTGGGTACGCGTCCTTATTATTTAATTAACGATATGGACGCTGGTGATTTAAAGGCACAATTAGAATCGTGTAGTGAAGGCCCTTTTTATCGCACCGACTTTTCAATTGGGCATCGCGGTGCGTCTATGCAGTACCCTGAGCATACCAAAGAAGCCTACACTGCGGCTGCAAGAATGGGCGCAGGTGTTGTAGAGTGCGATGTTACATTTACAAACGATAATGAGCTTGTATGTCGCCATTCACAATGCGATTTACACACCACAACCAATATTTTAGCCATTCCTAAATTAGCGGCTAAATGCAGCGAACCATTTATCCCCGCCGACGCTAAAAACGCAGTAACCGCCTCTGCAAAGTGCTGTACTAGCGACATTAGCTTGAGCGAGTTTTTAACGCTTAAAGGCAAAATGGATGGTGCAAACATGCAAGCTACTACTGCTAAGCAGTATATGCAGGGCACTCCCAATTGGCGCACCGACTTATACGCAACTAATGGCACATTAATGACGCATAAACAAAGTATTGCATTATTTAAAGCACTCGGGGTAAAAATGACTCCTGAGCTTAAATCACCAGAAGTTAGCATGCCTTTTAAAAGCATGACACAAGAGCAATACGCGCAAAAAATGTTAGATGAATACATGCAAATGGGTATACCGGCATCGCGAGTATACCCGCAATCATTTAATCTTGATGACGTAAAATATTGGATAAACAACAATCCTGATTTTGCTGATCAAAGTGTCTATCTTGACGGGCGCGATAGCGATGCTGGGTTCGATCCAAGTAATCCACAAACATGGCAACCTAGCATGGATGAACTGGTTACTAATGGGGTGAAAATTTTAGCCCCACCTATTTGGATGATGTTAAAAATAGATAAAGAAAGCAATATTGTGCCATCACAATACGCAATTGCCGCTAAAGCTGCAGGCTTAGAGCTTATTGCATGGAGCCTTGAGCGATCAGGTCCACTTAACCAAGGTGGTGGCTATTATTATCAATCAATTGCTGATGTAATAAATAACGATGGCGACATGATGAAAGTAGTTGATGTACTTGCGCAAGATGTTGGCGTAATGGCTATATTTTCCGACTGGCCAGCAACCGTAAGCTACTACGCAAGTTGCAATAAAATGCCTGCTAGTCTTTAACTAGTCGTATATTTTATCGCGCTCAGTTACCATATAAATTTATATAACTGAGCGCAATTATGATCATCGAACAACATAACGCCGACTTGCCTACCCCTACAGGGTTGATGCGAACCACTATATACCGCCCTCAGGCGCAAGGGTTGTTTCCTGCACTTATTTTTTACTCTGAAATTTTTCAGCAAACCGCCCCTATTGCCCGCAGCGCCGCTATTTTAGCAAGCCATGGCTTTGTAGTATTAGTACCTGAAGTATTTCATGAGTTAAATCCTATTGGCACTGTGCTCGCTTACGACGACGCAGGTAAAGACAAAGGTAATGCCGACAAATGGGCTAAACCTTTAGAGCATCACGATAGCGACACCCAAGCCATGATCGACTTTGTAAAACAACAAAACTATTGCACAGGTACGCTTGGTGTAATGGGTGTATGTATTGGTGGGCATTTAGCATATAGAGCCGCATTAAACCCTGAAATTAAAGCTGCATTTTGTTTATACGCAACCGATATTCACAGTAATACATTACCGGCAAAAGCAGGTAATAACTCATTTGAACGTATGGCAGATATACAAGGCGAAATTCACTTTGTATGGGGTAAACAAGATCCACATGTGCCGCAAGAAGGCCGCACTAAAATTTATCAGCAATGCGTTAATGCGGGTATAAATTACCAATGGCAAGAAGTAAACGCACAACATGCCTTTATGCGCGACGAAGGTGAGCGATACGACGCAGCGCTTGCAATAAGTATGTATCAACAAGCTGTGGCATTATTTAACCGCACTTTATAAATTAGATGTTTAAATTAATCCAAACGCTGGATAATAAATCTTTTAACCAGCGTTCATGTTAAATATTTTTTAGCATGCCTAAAGCAGTATGTTGTTTTACAAAGTAGGCTTTTAAATAATCTATAAATAGCCGCAATTTTTTAGAGCCTGCTGCGCCTGGCGGAAACACCCCATAAAGCTCAATATCTTTGCTTTTGTAATCGTCTAATATAATTTCTAGCAACCCTGCTTGCACTTTAGGCCACGCATCGTACAGCGGTATACGGCCTATGCCATGCCCGGCTTCAACAAAAGCAGTACGGGCAGCAGCGTTATTGGTACTTAAACCGCCTTGCATTGTAATGTCGTGTTTTTTACCTTCTTTTGAAAGAGTTAACGTTTTACTGCCCAATTGATACACCACCCATTGATGCTGAGCTAACTCAACAGGGTTTTTAGGTTTGCCAAAATGAGCAAAGTAATCTGGCGAGCCACAAATACAGGTACTCATTGTTGTGAGTTTAGTTGCTTGTAAGTTAGAGTCACTTAGCGCCACCCCACGAATGGCAAAATCAAACCCATGCTTTATAATATCAACTACATCATCGCTAAGTTGTAGGTCTATGTTAATTTTGGGGTATTGGCGTTTAAAGCTATTAATAGCAGGCACTATTAATTGCATCCCTACATTTACCGGACAACTAATTTTGAGCAGCCCCTGAGGCTCACTTTTTATATTTTCTATTTGTTGATTTGCTGCATTGGCTTGCTCAGTAATTATTCTGCAGCGCTCGTAATACGCCACTCCCGCCTCTGTTAATGCCATAGTGCGTGTTGAGCGATTTAGTAGGGTAATTTCAAGTTGGGTTTCTAATTTTTTTAAATGGTAACTTGCCACCGCACGCGTTAAACCTAAATGCTTAGCCGCAGCGGTTAAACTACCCTGCTCTACAATTTGTGCAAACACCACCATACTTTTTAACTGCTCAAACGACACTTTCATAACATCTCCTAAATCCACTGCATTATTGTATCAATTATTGAATCAATAAAATTAAATTTATCATCGTTGTTTAAAGCATTATTAGTGCATATAGTAGTTGGTAGCAAAATTAACTAATTTAAATCATCAAAAGGAATATTCTAATGGCTAAAAAAATACTTATGGTTTTAACCTCACATGCAGAATTGGGCAACACAGGTGAAAAAACAGGTTTTTGGGTAGAAGAATTCGCAGCCCCTTATTACGCATTTAGAGATGCAGGCGTTGAAGTCACTCTTGCATCGCCAAATGGCGGCCAGCCCCCGATAGACCCTACAAGTACTCTTGCTGATTTTCAAACTGATGCAACTAAACGCTACGACGCAGACAGCGCCGCACAAGCATTAATGGCCAATACCAAAGTGCTTAGTGAAGTAAATTCGACAGATTTTGACGCGGTATTTTACCCAGGCGGCCACGGCCCACTATGGGACTTAGTAGAAAACACCGACTCTATTGCACTTATTGAAAGCTTTATTAAAGAGCAAAAGCCAGTAGCGGCTGTTTGTCATGCCAGTGCCGTATTTTTGAATACTAAAGATGCCGATGGTAATGCACTTGTTGCTGGTAAAAAAGTAACTGGTTTTACTAACAGTGAAGAAGCGGCAGTACAACTTACCGACATAGTGCCGTTTTTAGTAGAAGACGAACTGATTAAAAAAGGCGGCGACTATCAAAAAACGGATGACTGGGGTGTACTTGTACTCGAAGATGGCCTAGTAATTACCGGTCAAAACCCAGCAAGCTCAGAACTTGCTGCTAAAAAGCTACTAACCAAACTAGGTTAATAACGATTTATAAGTAAAAAGCACAGCATTTAATGCTGTGCTTTTTTAATTGCTTTGCATTAGCAAATACAATTCCTATACTGGCAACTATTAAGCTCAACTAGGACTATTATATGGCAACCACACGGTCATTACTAACAAGCAAACGCTTCGCTATTTTTAGTATTGTTACAATTTGCTTTGTTTTACAGCTAATTAATAGCTTACCTGGCATTAATCTTAATGGTTTTGGCATTTATCCGCGCAGCATTAATGGCTTAATTGGCATACTGAGCGCGCCATTTTTACATGGCAGTTGGTGGCACTTTGCCAGTAACATGCTGCCTTTTATGGTTTTAAGTTGGTTGATTTGCCAATACAGCGTTAAGCGTTTTTATAACGTATTTATTTTTACCGCATTAGTAGGTGGTTTTTTAGTATGGGCACTTGGTCGTAGTAATATTCATGTTGGTTTAAGTGGCGTTATATATGGGTTGTGGGGTTTTATACTTTGCTATGGCGTAATTAGACGTTCATTTAAATCCATTGTTATTGCTGTTGTCGTTGCCCTACTTTACAGCGGATTTGTTTGGGGTGTACTACCACAGCGCTTGCATATTTCGTTTGAAAGCCACTTATTTGGAGCATTGAGCGGATTGTTTTTAGGCTATAAATTAGCAAAATCCGACAAACTTAAAAGTCGAAAAACTCGCCTTTAATTTATTTTAATGGCCACATTTATTAATACATATATTTTTTATATGTATTTCATTTAAACAGAGGTTATTTTTATGAGTGATCAAAATCAATACACCCCACCCAAAGTTTGGACATAGGACAGTGAGAGTGGCGGTAAATTTGCCAGTATTAATCGCCCCATTGCCGGCGCAACTCATGACAAAACCTTACCTATTGGCGAGCACGCATTTCAGCTTTATTCGCTTGCTACACCAAATGGTCAAAAAGCCGCTATTATGTTTGAAGAGCTGTTAGAGCTGGGCTTAACCGATGCAGAATACGACGCATATTTAATCAGCATAGGTGATGGTGATCAGTTTGGTTCTGACTTTGTTGATATTAATCCAAATTCAAAAATTCCAGCGTTAATGGATCATTCAACCACGCCGCCAACGCGTATTTTTGAATCGGGCTCTATACTGCAATACCTAGCAGAAAAGTTTGATGTGCTTATACCTAAAGATTTAAAAGCTAAAACTGAATGTCGTAACTGGCTATTTTGGCAAATGGGCTCAGCGCCGTACTTAGGTGGTGGCTTTGGCCACTTTTATAGTTATGCACCCACTAAAATGCAATATCCTATTGATCGTTTCACCATGGAAACCAAGCGCCAGCTTGACGTGCTAAACCGCCATTTAAGTGCAAACGAATACATGGCAGGAGATGAGTACTCAATTGCCGATATCGCAATTTGGCCTTGGTATGGCTCTTTAGTGCTTGGCGACATTTATGATGCAGCTGAATTTTTAGATGTTGCCTCATACACTCACGTTGTACGTTGGGCTAAACAGGTTTCAAAGCGCCCTGGCGTAAAACGTGGTCGTCGCGTTAACCGCACATGGGGACCTGAAGAAGAGCAACTAGCAGAGCGCCACAGTAGTAGTGACTTTTAACCTTGCTGTTATTGATAAACTAAAAAATCAGCTGTAATAGCTGATTTTTTAGTTTAGGTGTTGCCTTATTTATAATTACGCTTTAACACTCAGTATCGAATCACCTTGTGATAAAGCAAACTTTTCTTGAACCGCCGATAAAATAGAACTTTTATCTTCGTCATTTAACTGGCTTGAATACTGCGCTAACAACTCATCTAAATAACTAACTACATCTTTAGTATTTACTTGCTCAATTGAATTTTTAGGCGGTGGTGGCGGGCGCTGACCTTCAGGTCGAGCATCATCACCTATGCTTTTAGCGTCAAACTCCAACTCGCCCATTAGCTCAGCCAACTCTTTTGTTGGCGCTATACCTTGCTCTTTAAGTGCAGCTTGAATACTTAGCGCGTTTTCTGCCGTTAAATTTTCGGCATCGAATTCAGCGAGTGTTTGTTTTACAAAGTCACTTTGTGCTGTTGTTAACTTTGCGGTTTGGCTACTTTGTTGCAGCACCAGGCTTGCAGAATTACTGCTAATATTATTAATCATTACAGTATCCTTTCAACGCTTACGACGAGGTGGTTTATGATCATTTACTTCTTGCTCACTAATTTCGCCATTACCATCTGAATCTATTTCGTCAAAAATTGTTTGTGCGTCTTCGCCGTGTGGTGGTTTTTTAGCGCTAAACTCTGCATAGCTAATTACGCCATCGCCATTGGTATCCATGCTTGAAAAATCAGGTTTAGGTGGTTTGCTATCGCTGCCTCTTGCTGCAACATTTACTGAAAAAGCAACCGACAATAGTGTAATAATTGTAAGTGATGATAAGTGTTTCATGCTCGTAACCTTTTGTTTAATTAATAACAAAAGATTACGCTGTAAAAATGCAAATAATGTGCAAATAATGAGGAAGTCAAAATAATGTATATCGCTAATGCATAAATTTAAAATGATAGCAAAATGCTAATGCGAGTAAAAAGCTAAAGTGGTTATTAATTACTTACGTTAACGCATCGTATTATGCTAATTAATCAAACATTTTGTTGTTAATTACACTGCTGTGGATTTACAAAGCGATAACCAACACCATAAACCGATTGAATAACGCTGTCGGTTTTGGTTAATTCATCCAGCTTTTTACGCAATTTTTTTATATGACTATCAATAGTACGCTGGCTCACAATACGTTGATCGGCGTACATAGTATCCATTAAGCTATCGCGCGAATAAATACGGTTAGGGTTGTTAAACAAAGGCTTAAATAACTGAAACTCAACATTGGTAAGCTCAATACTTGCTGCTTTGTATTTTACACTGTAGGTGCTTTCATCAAGTTGCATAACATTGGTTTTTGGCTCAACGTTATTCAAGCGCCTTAAAATAGCTTTAACACGCGCCACCAGCTCTGCATAACTAAAAGGCTTACAAATATAGTCATCGGCTCCTAATTCAAGCCCAAGTAATCGGTCAATCTCCTCTACCTTTGCCGACACCATAATGATAGGCACATTAGAGAACTGCCTAATTGCTTTACACAATTCAATTCCGCTTTGACCAGGTAGCATTATGTCGAGCAAAATCACACTAGGCTTGTTAATTTCAAGCCAAGGTAGTACTTCATTACCATGATGTATTTGATGCGTTATGTAATGATGGCTTGTTAAAAAATCGCTTATTAAGTTAGCCAGCTTAACCTCATCTTCTACAATCAGTATTTGCTCTTGCATAGTGTCCTCTAAGCTTTAAATAAGGGTAATTTAATAATGATAGCAAGACCGCCTAAACTAGATTTTTCAGCTTTAATCTCGCCTTTATGACCTTTAACTATGTGCTGACAAATAGATAACCCCAAACCCGAACCGCCCTCTTGGCGATTTCGCGAACTATCTACTCGGTATAAATACTCAAATAAGTGCGATAAATGCGACGGCTCAACCCCCACGCCATTATCTTCAATAATAAGCTGTAAATACATTTGCCCTTTAATACTTATATTACTCGCCGTTAATGAAATAGTAGAGCATTGTGCGTAATGCACTGCGTTCATTAAAATATTATCGAATAACTGTAAAAGGCGTGTTTTATCTGCTTGAACGGTTATATTTTTTGCAGCATTTAATAGGTAAAGCTTTATATTATGTTGCTCAAGTATAACCTGATATTTTTGCTCAATAGTATTTAATAACAATGCCATATCAGTAGCTTGCATAGTGTAATGCATGCCCCCTAACTCTGCGCTATTGAGCATATGCAAATCGTCTATTAAGCGCTTTAAATGCAGGGCTTCGTCGTTGGCCGAGTTTATATTTTTTGCATTTGGCTCGCGTATGCCAAGTAGCATAGCTTCAAGCTCACCAAGCAAAATGCTCATTGGCGTTCTAAGCTCATGAGAAATATTGGCAAGCCAGCGTTTACGTACTTGCTCGTCTTTGGCGAGCGTAAATGCAAGCGTATTAAAATCCTCGCTTAACTGCCCTAGTTCGTCTTTTCGATCTAGGGTCAGCTTAGTCTCGTAATTGCCTTGCGTTAAGCGGTGCATACCGTTAGCTATTTGTTTTACTGGGCTAACTAAATGCCGAGATAATAAAAAGGTAACCAGTAATGTAAGCAGTACCGCCGCTAAAGCAATAAACCATAAGTAGTTTGTTTGCTGCTGTAAAAAATCAAGTTCGTAGCCATCAACTAAGCTATCTCTTTTGGATACAGCTAAATAACCAACCGCTTTATTATTCACTGTAATGGCTGTAGTCATATAGTTTAAATTACTTAAATACCTGCCCACTATTCGCTGTTTATTTTCGTCAAGCAAAGCATAATGAGCAATATTTTCAGGAGGTGGTCGGCGCGCGCCTAAAACAATATGCTCGGATGGTGGTGGCCGGCGCATCATTCGCCCTCTTGGATCAGGGCTTTTTGGTAACTTAGATAAAAACTGGCTGTTTTCTAGTTGCGATTCTATAAGCATTCTAAAGTTTTTGTCGCCGCCAATAACTAACTCCCACGAGGGCGTTTTTTGATACTGCTTTGCAAGTTGTAGCGTAAGTGGTTCTAATGCTTTTATCTCTTTTGCATTAACAAAATCAATAACGCCTTGCCCTATACTCCACTGTATAAGTATTACCATCCCTGCAATAACACTAAAGGTAAAACTAAATAGTATTAAAAAAAGTTTATTATGAATTTTCATTAATGCGTATTTTTAACCTTGCTAGGAAAGCTTTCAAATCGGTATGTTATAAACTCTTTGGTTTGATCATTAACATACAACGTAGCAACTATTTTTTTGCCCTGAGCGGTCCAATACATGTGACCATGATTATTTAAAGTAACCGATACGGTATTTATACCACTTTTAAATAAGTTAGCAGGTAAATGCAATGCATGTCCGTAAATTCGCTGTATTTTAACGCCATTAATATATAAATGAGCGTGGCCTTGTAAAAAACCGGTATTTTCGTTTGTTGTCGCGCTCATCATTTGTTGCATGTTCATGGCGCCCTCAGGAGGCACTGATAAATCATAACGCTGTGTATCTAGAATTAAGTTATAACCCGACATACTATCTTTTAATAACTTAAGGCTCAGTGCCGGTGTGGGTGCAGCGTTTGGTACTGCAATAGGCATATGGCTATGATCCATCATTTCCTGCTGCGCAAAGAGCTTAAAGCTCAATAGCACAGCAGTAGTTAGGATCAATGCGTATTTAAAATAACGCATAGTTACTCCTTACCTTCTTGGTGGTGGACCCATTGTTTCGCCCGTATCACAGCGACCAATTGAATTATCAGCTAATTGACCTTTAAAACGTGGCCCAATTTGATAAGGGAACGAAGGCTGTAATTTACCATCGCTGTCTAACGAAAGTGTTATGTGGTAGTGATAACCTTTACCATCGTTGGTATCGTGGCCGTTATGCTCATCAAGTTGTGCACCTGCTACTGTTTTTTGGGCGTAGTAATAATCTTCAAAATAATAACCGTCGTCGGCATTTAATGTATTACCTGAAAGTGTTGTTACTTCTGCGCCAATAGCTGGGCCTGTATCGCTTATTTGTGTACCTTGGCTAATATCGTATTGATTGACTAAAGTACAGCTTCGCTCACCTTGCGTACCACAACCGCCCTCGCTTGTTGATGCACCATAATCGCGCATTTCCCAACCGCTTAATGCAAGTTGCCCGTTACTTTCATAAGGGCCATAAAGTGGGTAGCCATCAGCTGCAAAACCATAAATTGGTGAATGCGCATCGCCATCATCTTCAAGTAAATCAGCTAAGCAGCTCGTGTAAAAATGATGATGATATTCTCCGTTAGCAGCGTGTCCGCCACATACATCCACATCGTATTGTTCGGCAATTGGCGCTAACGTATACCAAACATTATTACCGTAGCTCATACCATCGCCCCAATTAAATATGCTGGTGCCATTAACCATTAAACCAACTGTACCTAGGCCAGTTTCACAGGTTTCGGTGTCAGGTAAATCGGTGGGTGTTATTGGAAAGTACGCTTCTACAGCTTGTACAGTCGGACAACCAGGTCCTGGAGGCCAATAGCCTGCACCGCCTGTATCATTACAATTTTCAGTGCTGCTGTTATAACCTATGTCTTCACCAAAAGAGATTGTTTGCCCTACTGCTGCTGAGGTTACACCGTTATAAAAATCGGTGGCTGCACGTGGGCGGTTATTTAGCGCGTCTACTTGCTCTTGTGTAAGCGTTACGTCATATTTTGGAATATCTGTGGTTTGCACGTACATGTATTCAACGTCAGCATCATCTTGTGCAACGCTAACAACTTCAACTGATTGCACATCTTCAACCACTGCACCATTATTTTGTATATAAGTAGAAGTTGTATCCTTGTTAATTAGCCAACTAGCAAGCTTTGCACTGGTATTGCTAGTATAATCTGATGATGCACGCACAGTAATTGTTACACTATCTATAACAACATCATTAGTGCCATCATCTGCACTGAGTTCAAATATCAGTGCTTCGTCGGTTAATACCTCAGGTGCTACAAACTCTGTTGACGTTGCAGTACTTAAAGATAAACTAACGGTTGTGCCCGATGTTTGCGACCAGCTAACCGATACTTCACCATCATCTTCAACCGTAGCGTTTAAATAAACGGTATCACCCGCATTAACTATTTGATCAATACCCGCATTAACTGTTGGAGCTGCATTACTGACTATTTCGCCTTCAATAGTTGCACTTGTTGAATCGCTATTACATGCGCTTAAAGCGATGCAAAGTGCACTTAATGCGAATAACTTAGCTACATTCGAGGTTTTTGTTTTAGAGTGCGTTTTCAATGTTTGAACCTTTACATTAACGTTTAATAAAACAAAGTTAACAAGTAAAAGTGCAAACAATGTGCACAAACTAAGGAAGAATCTACATTAAAATTACAATTGTGGCCTTTTGAGCACAAATTTATCTTTGGTTGTACTAAAGTAATCGCCGCCCATTTTGCCCACTGCATTTAATAATTCAGGGTCAATATAGCCATTACTCATCACGCTATCGTTTATACAAATACCCACTACATCCAATAACATCATTTTTCCGCCGCCAGGCTCATTGGAAATGCTAATAACCTCGCGTAACTTACATTCAAACCGTACTTTTGAATCGGCAACGCTTGGCGCGTTAACTAACTTACTTGGAGCTTGGGCAATGTTAGCTGCATCAAACTCGCTTATATCACTAGGATAATTTGCACAACTTTGGTTCATTTTTTCAACTAGCTCTTGGCTAACTATATTAACCACACATTCTTTAGTTGCCATTAGATTACTAAGCGTATCTTTATTCGTTTTATCACTAGGGTTTACTTGCGTAACACTTAAAACAGCTGGCTTGCAACTAGCCACAGTAAAAAATGAATAAGGCGCAATATTTGCACTACCTTCGCTATTTAATGTACTTATCCATGCGATAGGCCTTGGGCTGATACCGCCTACTAAGTAAGAGTAAACATTTTGGTTGGTATTTTCGGTGAGATCTAAAAACATATTTTTTCAACTAAATAAGAATATCAACATGCCTAATATCTTAATCCGATGAAGGTTGGGGTTAAAGAAGATTTACAAATGAGAAAAGTTAAAAAGTAAAACCGAGCCTTCAGGCTCGGTTTTCAATCCATTTAGCAAGGCGCTACATTATTGAATACTCTGACTTTTGTTTTTAAATCAAATGCAGCATAAGCTGCAACAATAATAAAACACCCCGCAGGCACAACATAAGAAAACGCGACACTGTATGTATCAATAAACACAGCTTGGAATACAGGAACTATCGCTCCACCTAAAATAGCCATTACTAAACCAGCAGCACCTAGTTTTGCATCATCGCCTAACCCATGTAGTGAAATCGCGTAAATAGTTGGAAACATTAACGACAAGCAAGCCGATATACTTACCAGCGCCCATACGCCACTTATATTTGGCATTTTCACCATATAAAAACACAGCAGCATTGCAATAATAGAGGTTGCCATTAACAGTTTGGCAGGACGAATAAATCCCATAAGCCAGGTCATTACAAATCGAGAAACTAAAAAGGTGATCATACTGTATTGTAAAATACTTCCCCCAGTAACTTCATTTGTATCGAGTGCCTCCATTACGTACTGGATGGTAAATGTCCATACACAAGTTTGCGCCGCAACATTAAAAAACTGGGCGATAACACCAAAGCGGTAATGGGTATTTTTAAACAAGCGCTTAAACGTTGCACTAAATTCTACATGCTTAGAGACTTTTTTTTGCTTACAAAAATTAGGTGTTTTAGTAAACGCAATTGCCAACCAAATAAAAACCAACACACAAGCCATACCAACATAAGGCACCATAACTGCATCAAGTTCTGCGCTTATAATGCTAGTTAATTGCTCACTATTCATATTTGTGCGCTCACCAGAGGTTGCGGTATTGAGCTTTGGTAAAATAAGGGTGGCGGCTAAAAAAACACCAATGTTAGTACCGACAGGGTTAAATGATTGCGCCAAATTCAACCTGCGAGTTGCACCTTGTTTGGTGCCCATTCCCATTACATAAGGGTTTGCTGATGTCTCTAAAATAGATAAGCCTCCAGCTAATACAAACAAAGCCACTAAAAAAAAACCATAAGTCATTGCTTGGCTGGCGGGATAAAACAAAAATGCTCCGATTGCAGCCATCCCTAAACCGGTTAACACACCTGTTTTATACGAAAAGCGTTTATTGATATATGCCGCCGGAATAGCTAGGCAAAAGTAAGCTCCATAGTAGCTAAATTGTACCAATGCAGACTGCACTGACGACATAGTAAAAATTTTACTAAACACTTTTACTAGCGGATCAGTCATGTTTGCCGCAGCTCCCCATGCAGCAAAGCACAGAACAAGTAAAATAAAGGGAACCACCATCTCCTTGGAGACAAGAGGTGTTTGTGTGTGTGTGTGTGTGGTCATTGCCGTGTCTCAGTTGTTAATGTTAAGTAAAGCATTTAACCAGTTAAATATCATTCCGTCAATAAATCAACTATAGTTACTTATTGACCTCCTGTGACTTATTTATACTCTGTCGTAAATTTAATAATAAGAAATGAACCCGGCAATAAAGCTAATATAGTCGCCAATTACACACACTCGGTGTACAATTAATCAGGTTATTCAAGATAATAACAACTAGGTAGGAATAATTATCAAATCTAAAAACCCTCGACTCTCTTTACAAGAAGGCCGAAGCCAATCTGGCCTGCGTGCTCATAATGAACGCCGAATTATGTCATTAATTCGCCAACACGGTAGTGCTCCAAAAGCTGAAATTGCACAAAAAACAGGGCTTTCAGCACAGGCCGTCACAGTAATTATCAATAGTTTAGAAGCCGAATCGTTATTAATACGGAAAGACCCTCAGCGTGGTAAGGTTGGCCAACCAACCATCCCATTTGCGTTAAATCCAGATGGTGCATTTGGAATTGGCTTAAAAGTAGGTCGTCGCAGTTTTGATTTAACCTTGATTGACTTATTAGGAAATATACGCGCAACTTTGCACGAAAACTGCGCTTACCCCACAGTACAGAGCTTGCTAACCTTTTTAGAGAAAGGGCTCGGCGTACTCAAAATGAGCTTAAGTGACGAACTAGCCAAACGTATCTTAGGTGTGGGTGTTGCAACCCCTTACGAAATTTGGAACTGGACAGAAGAAGCCGGCGCTCCAAAAACAGTATTGAATGAATGGAAGTCTTTTGATTTTAAAGAAAAAATAAATAAAATTGTACATCTTCCCGTGTATGTATGTAATGATGATACCGCTGCTTGTTCAGCTGAATTAAGCTTTGGTAATCCTGCTCGTTTTAGCGATTTTTTATATATTTTTATTGGTACTTTTATTGGTGGTGGAGTTGTTATAAACGAAACCTTATTTACTGGTAAAAAAGGTAATGCCGGCGCTATAGGTTCATTACCTAGGCCTATGCTTAATAGTGAAGGCCAACTAACTTCCCAACAACTTATTATGCAATCATCACTGTATATTCTCGAAAAAATGCTCAAAGGTGATGGCTACAATACTGACATACTATGGAGTTCAAAAGAGTATTGGGGAGACTTAGGCCCCGTACTCGATAAGTGGATAGACCAAGTTGCAGATGGCCTCGCCTACGCGGCATTGTGTTCTTTAGCTATTTTTGATTTTGAGGCAATTGTCATTGATGGCGCCATTCCTATCAATGTCAGAGAAAAAATAGTTTTGGCAACAAAGTTAAAATTGAGCCAGGCTGATCATCGCGGTATTAATCGCTGTGAAGTACAAAGTGGCTCTATTGGCGCCAAGGCTCAATCAGTAGGCTGCGCTAACCTTCCCTTACTTATCAACTTTTCTCAAGATCACGCAAGCCTTTCACACCACTAATATACTTTAAAGTTAAAAAGCAGCCATCGGTAACGTTGGCTGCTTATTTATTTTTTATCAGAGGTAAAAAATTCACTTAAACAATCAAAAAGCTGTACAAAAAAATAATAAGTAATAATAGTTGATTTATTATTTTAAGTTCTCTACATTCTATTTACAAATTTGATAACACTGACATGTTTGATTAATAAAACCGCAAATTTGTATACACACAACAAAGAGAGAACAGAAAAATGAAAGTATCAGCAAAAATGACTCTAATTGCAGTCGCTGTAGGTCTATCCATATCCCCTAGCGTCTTGTCACAAGAGCAACAAGTAGCAAAAAGTGATTTAGGGTTTGAGCGCATCATTGTAACGG
Source organism: Pseudoalteromonas nigrifaciens (assembly GCF_002221505.1). Taxonomy (NCBI): domain Bacteria; kingdom Pseudomonadati; phylum Pseudomonadota; class Gammaproteobacteria; order Alteromonadales; family Pseudoalteromonadaceae; genus Pseudoalteromonas; species Pseudoalteromonas nigrifaciens. The sequence goes on from NZ_CP011036.1 coordinate 2,623,755, forward strand.
GAACATCTCGGCCAAAAGAGAAAATCGAATCAACTAATGCAATAACTACCTTTAACTAAGCAAAGTTAGAGCAATTGGCTCCGCACAGTGTTGCTGAATTAGTGCGAAGTATTCCTGGTTTTCATGCCGAAGACACCGGTGGAGAAACCGGTAACAACGTAGCCCCACGAGGCTTTCCGTTATCAACGCAAACAGAGTTTACAGCACTACTTCGTGATGGTATGACCGTGTTTTATAATCAAGATATTTTATTTACTCAAAATGATCGCTTTACCCGTTTGTCTAATTTTGTTGGCAGCGTTGAAGCTATTCGTGGTGGTGCCTCGTCAATTTTTGTTGGTAGCGCGCCAGCTGGGTTTATTAATTTTATTTCTCGTGAAGGCTCCGATGATACCCAAGGTGATGTGTTTTTTGAAACCAACAGCAACAACCGCCTAGGTGGACAAGGTTGGGTTAGCGGATCAATAGATGATCAAACAATCTATGCTGTTGGCGCTTGGTATCGCAAGGATGACTCTGCACGCGATCCGGGGTATACAGCTAACCAAGGTGGTGAGCTTAATGGCAATATTAAGCACTTTTTTAAAGATGGCAGCGGCTTTACTCGCTTTGAGTTTAATAAACAAAATGATAGATCATTCTTTTTTATTCCTCAGCCATTAATAGGCTCAACCACCAATGCTAAAACAATCCCAGGCGGGATGGATATCAGAGATGGCACTACCGGTAATTCAGCAGGTGCGCGTTTATTAACTCTTAATAACGCCCCAAGCGTCGACATTGATTTAGATATTGCAGATGGTAACTACGCTAATGTGACCTACTTTGGCAATACAACCGAAATTGAAATCAACGAAAACTTAGTCTTTTCAAACCAAATGCGTTATACCGATATGCTAACAACCTTTACCGGCATCATTAACGTAAGCAACGCCGAATCGTTAGCTAGCAAAGCACAAGCTATATATGCTGCAAATACTGATGCACTTGCAGATGCCATGGTTGATGGTAACCTAAATTACGATATACGCGATGCAGGAAACGGTTTTGTATTGGCTGATTCAAGCAACGTAAATACCTACAACACCAATGGATACGGAATAAACGCTGGCTTTTGGCATAGACGTTTTGAAGGCGATAACTTTCAAAACGAAACCAGATTCAACTACACCTTTGATGATGTAGGCGAAGGGACTCTTTACGCTAATTTTGGCTTATTCTTCTCTAATATTAATGGCCATGTTACCGACTATCGAATTAATACACTGCAATCAGTAGAGCCCCAGCCACAGCGCTTAGATGTTGTATTTACAGATGCACAAGGTGATGACATTGCCAGCGGTACTTACAAAGGTATTCAGGCTGGATCACATGGTTTTGCCGATATTGTTTATAGTGAAAATACCCTTGCGCCATTTGCTGACTTTGAATACGAGCTTGAAGATGTGTCGTTTAATCTGGGCTTAAGATACGAAAACCTCAAAGCAGATGGTGAAGCGCAAAACCAAGCTAATTACACAATTGACAGTTTTGCTAGCGATACTGATACCGTCAATGGGAATATTGCCCTGCCCTTTGGTGATGGGACTTACCGAAACTTTGATGTTGAATACAGCGAAATGGCATGGACAGTTGCGGCTAACTACAAATTTAACGACGACTTAGCGGTATTCACTCGATATGCAGATGGTTTTCGTATGCCTGATGTAGATAAATACATGGCGATTACCAACCTAACTAGTCAAGAGGAAATTAATCAATTTAATAACTCTGAGAGACGCGAAACACAACCAGCTTCAACGGTAATGGCCGAGGTGGGCATTAAATATAACGAAGGTGATGTCGCAGCATTTGTAACCGGTTACTTCGCCGCTGCGGATGATTTATTCTTTAATGTACCTACTGTTGAAAATGGTCAAGTAGTGCAACGTCAAGCCTTTAGAAACACAGAAACCTTAGGTGTAGAAGCCGAATTTAACCTGCAAATCACCCAAGACTGGCGCATTGGTGTATCTGCAACGTACCAATCACCCGAATTTGTAAACACACCAGCGGCGCAATACTTGGATGCTAATGGAAGCTCTGCCTCTATTGATATAAACGGCAACTTACCTGTACGTGTGCCTAAGCACTTTGGCCAATTAACTAGTAGCTATCAGTTTGAAGATTTTTCGTGGGGTATGGCAGCTATTCATGGTAGCTACTCTTGGAGCGGTAAACGTTATGCCGACGACGCCAACACAGCAGAACTGCCTATGTATGGCATGTTAAACCTTGGTTTATCCCTTGAAAACGAAGACGGTTATTACCTTCGTGCCGATGTTAAAAACCTAAATAACTCAGAAGGCTTATCAGAGGGGGATCCTCGCGCAGGTGAAACGGTAGCAGGTCAAGCAACTACATTTAATGCGCGCGTTGTCTTACCTCGTACCTTTAGCCTTACTATTGGTAAGCGTTTTTAATTTTACTCTAATCTAGGGTATCGTCATGCAAAGCGATACCCTCGCAATTTTTAGGAAAATATAATGGAAGTAGTTGCAATTGGTGAAGCTTTAATAGATATACTCTCACATGACTGCATGCACAATAAGGCATCAAATAGCGAACTAGACTTCACACAGTTTGCCGGAGGCGCACCCGCTAATGTTGCTGTAGCCGTAGCAAAGCTTGGTGGTTCAAGTTATTTGCTTGGTAAAGTAGGCAATGATAAATTTGGTCGCTTTTTAATAAATGCACTCAAAATGTATAATGTAAACACATCTTATGTTGGCTTTTCAAAAAAAGGGAAGACGGCACTCGCGTTCGTATCGTTGGATGAAAACGGTGAACGTACATTTGAATTTTACGATAAAGATGCTGCACATTACGATTTACAAATAACCGATTTAGAGCCCTCTTTATTTTCAACACCTAAAATTGTGAGTTTTTGTTCAGGCTCTTTTGCAAAACCTTTAGTATTAAATACAACCTTACATGCGCTAAAACACTTTAAAGAATCAGGCTCGGTTACATGCTTTGACATTAACTTTCGTTCAGCCTTCTGGGATGAACCACTCACAGCTAAATCTGTTATTGAGGATGTTGCTAAAACAGTTGATGTTATTAAAGCGAGTAAAGATGAGCTGATCTCGCTTTATGGAATAGAGCATATTGATACCACTATTAGAAGTTGGGTAGATAGTGGCGTAGCTTTAGTTTTAATGACCGATGGTGGCGAGCCTATTACTTTTTCATCTAGCTCATTTAGTGGTACTTATCCTTGCCCTAAGGCATATGTTGTGGATACCACAGCTGCAGGCGATGCGTTTGTAGGTGGTTTTTTATATCAAATATCTTCGCTAGTGAGTAATAAAACAGAATTTACTGACTGGGCAAATAACTTTACTAACGTTTCAAAGGCTATCGACTTTGCTACTAAATGCGGAGCCAAAACAGTAGCAACGTTTGGAGCCTTTGATGCCCTACCTACATACCATGATATCTCGGCGAGTACCCTTAAATCTTCGTGTCGATGTTAAAAACCTAAATAACTCAGGAAACTTATCAGAGGGAAGTTTCACTCAGGTTAAACGGTAGCAGATCAATCAATTATATTTAATGCGCGCGTTGTCATATCTCGTGTCTTTAGCTTTACTATTGGTAAGCGTTTTTAATTTTACCCTAACTGAGGGTATCGTCATACAAAGCGATACCCTCGCAAGTTTTAGGAAAAGATAATGGAAGTAGTTGCAATTGGTGAAGCTTTAATAGGTGTACTCTCACATGACTGCAAGTGCCAAAATTGCTTAAGTATCACGGTAATTCTCCCTATTTATAATACTTCTTTTATTGGCGACTCATTTTAGTATCACCTTAACATGAGTTGCCTATATCAAAATCGTTTTTACACTAGTCTTCTTTTACATTTAATACGTATTGGTTTTGTCCTATTATTTATAATGCCACGGTTTTAATATTGCCAGTATGAAAGAAAAAATAAACATCGTGTGGTTTAAACGTGATTTACGTCTTAGCGATCATCAACCATTAAAAAATGCATTTAGTAATGGCTTACCTACCCTATTACTTTATAACTTTGAGCCATTACTGCTTGAAGATGCGCATTACAATGAGCGACATTGGCGTTTTGTATATCAATCTATAGTTGAGTTAAACAATCAGCTTGCTCGTTTTAATGCCTGTGTTTATATATTTAATTTAAATATGAACGATTTACTTGAATCGTTAAAGGCGCAGTTTGAAATAATAAATATTTTTAGTCATCAAGAAATAGGCTTAAACAACACCTTTGGGCGCGATAAGGCAATAAAAGCCTGGTGCCAGCATAATCACATTAACTGGCTAGAGTCGCAAACAGGCGCGGTTATTCGCGGCAAAAAAAATCGTAATAATTGGAATGAACGCTGGCAGCAAACAATGCAAGCACCTATTGCTGTTCCTAATTGGAAGAGTATAAAAACAATTACCCTCAATAACTACCAAGCGCCTGAGCTGCCAAGCGCTTACACTCAAGATCACGACAGCTTTCAACAAGGCGGCCCGTTGCATGCACGCCAAGTAATGCAGAGCTTTTTTGCCGAGCGCGGTAAAGGTTATCAAAAAGGAATATCGAGCCCAAGTTTAAGCCAAACCCATTGCTCTCGGCTTTCGCCTTATTTAGCGTGGGGGAACATTAGCCTTAGGCAAGTGTATCAAATGGCAATTGATGAATATCACTCAAAGCACCCTGATAAAAGAGGCTGGAAGCGCCCACTTGCTGCGTTTGTATCGCGCTTGCATTGGCACTGCCACTTTATGCAAAAGTTTGAAAGCGAATGCTCTATGGAGTTTTTAGCACTTAATCCGGGTTATCACGTATTTCCGTATCGCGATGATGAACATGTTAAAAACGATATTGGACGCTGGGCGCAAGGTCAAACAGGTATTCCCATTATTGACGCTTGCATGCGCTGCTTAAAAGCCACCGGTTATATAAACTTTAGAATGCGCGCCATGCTTGTAAGCTTTGTAACCCATCATTTAAATATAAGTTGGCAGCAAGCAAGCTTTCCACTCGCTAATTACTTTTTAGATTTTGAGCCCGGAATTCACTACCCGCAAATTCAAATGCAGGCCTCGGTTACTGGCATTAATACCATTAGGCATTACAACCCAATAAAGCAGTCGGAAGATCAAGATCCAACAGGCGCGTTTATTAAAAAGTGGTGCCCCGAACTTGAAAAACTCCCTATTGAATATTTACACCAGCCTTGGGAGCAAACTCCTATGGAAGCGCTATTTAACGATTTTAAGCTAGGGGAAGATTACCCCGAGCCCATGCTTGATTTAACCGCAGCCTCAAAAGCAGCGCGCGAACGTTTATGGCAGTACCGCGAGCGAGCAGATGTTAAACGCGCCATAGGGAGTATTCTTAAAAAGCACGTTGGCGTTACCCGCACTACAACTAAAGTAAAAAATAAAACCACTAACGATGGCTCATAAAAAGCAAAGCTTACCTCAGAAAATATGCCCCATTTGCAATAAACATTTTACGTGGCGTAAAAAATGGCAACGCGACTGGGACAATGTTATTTACTGCTCAAAGCGCTGTAAGTGCAATAAGCAATAATAGCTGGCGCTCATCTTGCACTAACCTTATAAATACAACGCTTTTTAGCTATTTTGTGATTATTTTTGCAAATAACACTCACCTAGTATGAAAAGCTTACCGCCAATGCAATAAGGAGAAGATGATGACAATTAAAAAATCTGCAAACTCAAAATGGTCTGGTGATATTAAAACAGGTAAAGGGAGTATTTCTACGCAAAGTGGCGCGCTTAATAATCAACCCTACGGATTTAATACCCGCTTTGAAGATAAACCCGGCTCAAACCCTGAAGAATTAGTAGCTGCGGCGCACAGTGCATGCTTTAGTATGGCATTATCGCTAGCATTAGGTGAAGCAGGGTTTACCGCCGACAACATTGATACCAAAGCGGTAGTTAGCTTAGATGAAGTAGACGATGGTTTTGCTGTTACCCACATTGCGCTTGAAGTTAATGCTAAAATTGCTGATATTGCAAACGAGCAGTTTCAAGCTTTATGCGATCAAACCAAAAAAGGCTGCCCTATTTCTAAACTAATGAATGCTGAAATATCACTCAAGGCTGAGCTGAACTAACTATTGTAAATACATTATTAAAACGCCGCATTTATTTGCGGCGCTATATTACATGCGTTTAGTTACATATTACCTAGCTCTATCATCATCGCGGTGTACATGCGCAAGTTAAGCTTTAGCTGCTCAAGGGTAATAAACTCATGCTCAGAGTGTCCGGTGTAACGCTTACCTGGCATTGATGGGCCAAACGATACCGCATTATCAAATAACTTAGCGTTAGTACCGCCGCCAATAGAGACAAAGCCGGCTTGTTGATCACCCGTAAAGTGCTTAAAAATATCAAGTAATTTTTGCGCATGCGGCGCGCCATCAAGTAGCATAGGCGTACCAATAATAGTTTTAACATCATTTAGTGTTACATTGTTAGTGGCTTGCCATTTTGCTAGGGCACTGTCTACTTGCTGCTTTAACACCAACTCTTCTTTGCCCATAGGACGGCGCGCATTTACACTAAGCGTTAGGGCATTTCCCTCTCGCTCAATCACAGTAGGTGCCACTGTCATTGGCCCCATAAAATCATGTTTATAGGCAATATCGCCAAACTGTTTGCCATGAATATCTAAACCAATTAGCTGATTTACAAAGTTAATTAACTGCCCATCGCTATTATTTTCAAGCACTAGACCTTTAAATATTTCGGCTAAATAAGCAATTGCGTTAACACCCGACTCTGGCTCTGATGAATGCGCCGATACGCCTTTTACACTAATTGCGACAGCAGTATCGCTTTGCTGAGCAAAGTTAAACTCTACTTGCTTAAGCGTACTGGCTTTGGCTTTTAATTGAGTAAGTAACTTAGCATCGGCATTATGCAGTACTAGGCTGGCGTCTTCTGGTATTTGGCTTACAAATGCACCACCTGCAACATCACTAACATAAACGCCTGTTTTTGCCGAGGTAGCATTGAACGTTGGCGCAATTAAACTCCACCCTTTTTCAGCCACCACTACCGGGTATGACGCATCAATTGTTACTGCGTACTTTGGCTGCTCATAGGTTTTCATAAACTCAGTAAGCGAGCCCCAATCAGACTCCTCAGCAAGGTAAATCATTAACTCAATGCGGTTATTAAGCGTTATGCCTTTATCTTTAATGGTTTTCATGGCGTAAAGCGCTGTCGCTATTGCGCCTTTATCGTCTTCGGTACCGCGGCCAATTAAGCGCCCAGGCTCTGATGTTGTATCAATAATAAATGGGCTTTGCTGCCACTTACTCGCATTAGCTGGTTGCACGTCGCCGTGTGTTACTACTGTTACTTTATCGCTTTGTTCCCCAAGTCCAATTAATACTGTGTAGCCTAAATCCTGATAATCTAAACCCAGCTCGGCCGCTTTCATTTTGAGTAAGGCTTTAAAACCAATAAAATCGGGGTTTTGTGGTGCGCTAATATCGCTTTTATTCACAGTAGGAAATGATACTAAATTGGTTAATGTATGTACCTGGGCGCTTTGGTAGGTATTTACGGCATAATTGGCAACACTATCAATATTTTTATTTAACTGTGCTTGGGCACTAAACGCAAATAATGCAACACTGGCTAACGCTAACTTTTTCAAAACAATTCCCATTTAATTAATCACTAAGAAACATAATTATAACCTTGTGCATCTCACACAAACAGCGCTTTGCGGTAAAGTCACATAACAACCAGTGCAATTAGTTAAATATTTATATAGTTGCTTTTATACTTGGTGCTATATAATGCGCGCCTTAAAATTATGAGTATTAAACATGAACCGTCGCAAAAAAATCGTTACTAAATTTCAAAAGAAAGATAAGCGCACCAATGCCAAATTACATAAAAGCAAAAAGCCAGGTTATGTATCAAAAGCTGAGCGCGAAAAACTTGAAAAACTTACTGACGAAAAAGTAGAACAAACAACTGAGCAAACCGCTGAAGCTGAAGCTGAGCAACAATAAGCGCTTTTAGGCGCTTATTGCTTTAAGTTTTTACGGATCTATTGTGGTAAAAGTAGCGTATCGCTCAATAACCTACTACCACAGTGGTAACTATTAATTTAAAAGCCATAGTAAATTTATATAGCCTTTCTATTTACCGTTTCAACCTTAAAACGCGTAGCTTAATGCTAAATTTAATGATCTTCCTTGTCCTGCTAATTGTGTAAAGCCGGTTGCGTTATCTTGTTTAAACCCCGCAATGCTAACCCCACCTAATGGTAGTTGGTAATACTGATCAAATAAATTTGTTACCTCAACACTTAGCGTAAATGCATCCCACACAGCTTTAGAACTTAAATTAACTAAATGATAGCTATCGGTTTGGTTTTCAAAGCGGTTGTTATCTACTCTTGTTTTAGTATCGACCCATTGCCATAAAAGCGAGTTTTCAACATTGCCAATTTGCTGGCTAATACCAAGTTGAGTTTGCAATGGTTTTATTTGATAAAGCGACTGAGTGCTAGAGTTATCGTCGCGTTTGCCACGGGTGTTAGTTATATTTGCTTTTAACTGCCACTGACCTAACTGTTCAGATTGATAAATACTGGCACTTAAATCTACTTTAGCGCCATATAAAATGGCGTCTACATTAGTAAACTGCAAAATATTGCGACTATTACCGTCAATGCCTGAACTATTAAAGTTCCTTACTATGTCAGCATCAATATAATCACTCACATCGGTATACCAAATATTAGTGCTTACACGCCAGCTGTCGTCTTTTGCCAATTTAGTATAAGTAGCACTCATTGTATGTGCGGTTTCAACGCCAAGATCTGGGGTGCCAATATAACCATTACCATCGCCGTACCAGCCAATCATGGTGGTTGCCATATTGCTAACCCCCCAACTGTATCGCTCGTATAAGTTTGGCGCGCGATTTTTACGAGCAATACCAAGTTGCAGTTCATCAACGTTAGTTATTTGGTAATTAATTAATACGTTTGCATCAACTACAGTATCGGTTTTATTTCTACTCCCTGCATTAAACGTATTTGCTGCTATAGCGTCACTTGGCCCTATATGCATACCGCCCATGTGCATACCTGTGTTATATGCCTGTACTTCACTTACTTGGGTATTTATATTTTCAATACGCACACCCGTGTTTAACCATAGTTTTTTACTATTTTGGCTTTCATATTCTGCAACAAGTGCAATGCGTTCACGCTTTCCATTATTAATATTTTTATAGTCGTTTGGCCCCATCATGGCCGAGCCTGTAATACTTGGCCACCAATCATCAATACTATAATGGTAATATTCTTGAGCTAGCAATATGCTGCTATCGTTATCTAAATTTATACGCCATTTTAACTGGCTGCTTATATCTTCTGCGTCGGTTTTCATTGGCATCATGCCGATTTTTTCTGCGCTAAAAAATCCCATATCGTGTTTTACGCTATGCCAATTTACTTGTCCTGTAAACTCGCTGCTCGCAAATGCTCGTTTGTATTGCGCTGTAACCCCGTAACTGGTGTTATCTGTCATATCCATATACTGATTAGCAAAGCCTTGATACGGAATTTTTTGATGACTAAGCTTAACTACAACCTGCTGTTTATCGTCGCGTATAGCTGCGGTTAAACTGTGATTTTGGGCGCGATACAACGTATCAAGCACTACATCGCCGTTACCGTCTTCATAGCTGTTTGCATCACTAAACGAGCCCTGATAATTAACGCTAAGTGTATTACTTGCTAAACGTGCACCTACTCCAAAATTACGACCATTGTCAGCAGTGCTGTACTTTGCCGATACATAACCAGAATGCCATGCTAAATCGCTATTTTGAGTGTATTGCGGTGCAATAGAGTTAACACTTATTACACCTGCTATATTATCGCCACCTGCACTTACCGGTGATACACCGGCAACCACATGATAAGACGTAACTTGGTTCGCCGAAATGTAAGACAACGGCGGATTCATTTGATTAGCGCATGCCGCCGTTATTTCTGCGCCATCAACTAATACTTTTACTCTGTCGCCCATTAAACCATTTAAAATAGGTAAATTAGATACGCCACCAGCAGCTGAAAAATCGACACCTAAATCACTTAATAGCGACTCTGTAGAGCCAAGTGCTAAATGTTTATTTTGAGCATGCCCATGTACTTCAATCACTTCTATAGATGTATCGTCGGCAAATACTAAAGGTGATAAAAGCCCACTTGTTAAAAACACTAAAGGTGAGAGTAAGTAAGGTGTACGGTATATTATTTTATGCGCCATTATTTTATTCTTTGGACTGCTATTATTAATGACGTAATTATACTGGATTCACCTTACTTGCATGCGCGACATAATGTCGCACTTTATTAACTATAATCAGTATTTTTAGCCAAGCTTATCTTTTTATATTAGGTTATTTGCCTCTCTAAATTAACCACACGACATTAAGATTTTTATTAAAGTAATTAATTTACCTTTAACGGCCAGCTAATAGATGACGCCCTATGTTATTTGGCTTAAAATGGCCGCCTATTTATTCCCAGCATTTACAACAACACTTCTTTTGCTTTTTTCGCAGCAACAACACTTTACAGTTTGCTTGTTGCCCTAGTTTTTATGAATTAAACATTAATCTCAAAGGATTTTTATGACCGCTAATGTAGCGCCGCCATCTAATCAACTTAACCGAACAGCTATATTAATCGTGCTTGCGCTCGGTACTTTTATTTTAGGATTATCTGAATTTTCGATGATGCCTATGCTGCCACTGATCAGTGAAACTTTTGGCTCAACGCCTTCGCAAAGTGGCTACGCTATAAGCGCTTATGCTTTAGGTGTTGTTGTTGGTGCGCCCATTTTAATGTTAACTACTGCAAACATGAGAAAACGCAAAGCGTTGCTTATATTTTTAAGCTTAATGTGTATTTCTAATAGCTTAAGCGCTTTTGCAACGTCACTTGAGCAATTGGTATTGTTTCGCTTTTTAAGTGGCTTGCCTCATGGTGCCTATTTTGGTGCAGCTATTTTATTAGCCTCTGAAATTGCCCCTGCAGGTAAGCGTGCAAGCTTTATGTCGAAAGTTTTTATGGGTTTGACCATTGCCACCATTGTTGGCGTACCTGTGGTAACTTTAGTAGGACAAAACTTAAGCTGGCGTTACTGCTTAGCCGGTGCAGGTGTTTTAGCTTTTATTGCTTTTATTTTTGTATATAAAGTTGTGCCAAATATTGAAAACACTAAACCATCTAATTTACTTAATGAGTTTGGAGTATTAAAAAACAAGCTGGTTTGGTCTATTTTGGGTATTGTAATTATTGGTTTTGGTGGGGTATTTTGTATTTATACCTATGTTGCCGATACTATTTTAGAAGTAACCGAAACAGCGCCCTACACCATTTCGATTGCTATGGTGATGTTTGGTATTGGCTCAACATTAGGTAATTATGTATTAGGTAAAGCGGCAGATAAATCTGCAATTAAAACAACTGGCTTAGTACTGGTTTGCACTATTGTATTTGCCTTTGCTTATGTAACCGCAAGCTATAACATTTGGCTGCTTTATGGGGTTATATTTTTTATTGGCTGCAGTTTAGGTTTAGCAACGCTAGTACAAACCTTACTAATGGATGTGTCTCCTAATGGGCATGCCATGATAGGCGCGTTAGTACAGTGTGCTTTTAATGTTGCTAATGCAATTGGCCCTTGGGTTGGAGGCATTGCAATTGCGCAAGGTGCCGCGCCAAATCAAACAGGCTATGTTGCCGCTGCTCTTTTTGTTGGTGGGTTTATTATGTGGTTACTTAGCTACTTACAAATGAGCAATAAATCGTTTGTAGCAAAAGAGGCTTAATAGTTAACTAAAAAGAGCCGCTAATTTGCGGCTCTTTTTATTTTTAATTACTAAGTGTAATTAAACACTTAACGATGCCATATCAATAACAAAACGATAACGAACGTCAGACTTTTCCATTCGCTCATAAGCTGTATTTATTTCATCAATATTGATCATTTCACATTCGGGTAAGACATTATGCTCGCCACAAAAATCAAGCATTTGCTGCGTTTGTGCAATACCACCAATAAGTGAGCCTGCAATACGGCGACGCCCCATTAATAATGGCACTGTGCTTAGCTCATCAACCGGGCCAACCTGACCAACAATAACCAGTGTACCATCAATATCTAGCAGTGGTGTGTAAATAGATAGATCGTGCTTTACCGGTACGGTATCAATAATAACGTCGAAGGCTGACTGCGCACTTTCCATTGCATCATCGTTTGACGACACTAAATAATGCTGGGCACCTAGTTTAACCGCATCGTCTTTTTTAGACTCACTACGGCCAACTACCGTAACGCTTGCGCCCATAGCGACAGCGTTTTTAACCGCCATATGACCAAGCCCACCTAAACCAACCACAGCAACACGACTGCCTTTTTTAACGCCCCACTTATGTAATGGCGAGTAGGTAGTAATGCCTGCACACAACAGCGGTGCAACACGCGACAGCTCTAAGTTTTTAGGTACTGAGAGTACGAACTCTTCACGCACTACAACATGTTTAGCATACCCACCTTGGGTCATATCGCCGTTAACACGATCTGTTCCTGCGTATGTGCCTACCATGCCTTCACGGCAAAACTGCTCTTCGTTATTATCGCACTGATCGCAACTTTTACATGAGTCGACCATACAGCCAACAGCAACCGTATCGCCTTGCTTATATTTTGTAACGTCGCTACCTACCGACATAACCTTACCAACAATTTCGTGTCCGGGTACTAACGGGTAGCGACTACCACCCCAATCATTACGTACCGCGTGTAAGTCTGAATGACAAACTCCACAGTATAATATTTCAATTTCTACATCGTTATCTCGTAAATCGCGGCGCTCAAAAGAAAACTCGGTGAGTTCTGAACCTTGGCTTTTTGCTGCATATCCTACTGTTTTCATAATAACTCCATAGTATGTTAAAAATATAAATACCAAATAAGTATACTTGCTTAGCTGTGAACACTAACTGATGATAAAAAACCCAAGCCGTACGCTTGGGTTCCATTTGATTGCTGATAACTTAATTGTTAGTAACTTAACATTTAGGTTTGCCCTAATTATTTTGCCAGTACCGCGTTTAATTCATCTACAAATGTATGAATACGCTCTGCATTTTTACCTAAATCACTGCGACCAATACGCGACTTACTACGAATATCAACAAAACGCTGAGAGCCTTCATCTTTAATACGCACCACTATATCGTCTTTAAAACCAAACCAGGTGGTTGTCTCGGTTGCTTCAACAATCCCTTGACTGGCATCGCTATTAACTAACTCCCAACCCAAATTTTTAATCGCTTGCACTGTAGCCACTACTAGCTCACTTTTTGGGTAAGCATAATTAAGGGTAGTCAGTTCTGGGTAAGCTTTAAGCTGTTGCGCAGCCGTTTCTGCTCCGGCATAGGTCACTGGGTTTGGCGCATCGGCACGCAGTGGTGCAATAGCTACAAACTTTGGTGGATTAACTACGTCTGTCGAAATATCATGAATTGGCGGCACACTTTTCGCTTTATCCATCATATTAAGCGGCATAAAAATAGCAATACCCGCAAATATAACAGCCACTACAGTGCTACTTACAGTGGCTGTTTTACGCATAAATATAACCTGCACCAAAAGTAATACAAGCGCAGCTCCCCCCACGTAAACACCAAACCTAAATCCAGCAAATGCAGTGCCTAACTCAACAACACCAAATTTATATAATGGCCCGGGTAATACAACCATTAAAAAGGCGATTAAACTCACCAAACTTACTAAAACTTTCATTAATTTACTCCATTACATGAATTTTTTATTCGTAAACAGTTTTATACTGTTTGCGATGGAATTTGGGTTACATTAATAACGAATTAAACCATAAAATCTAATGTCGACTGATTAAAGTATCTTAAGTTTGGAAATATATCACCTAATTCTGATGCAGGAACACCAAACCACTTAGCTAGTGTGGCAAAATATTGCTCATTTGCAACACTTGGTATTAATCGCCCTCGGCCGGTATCTTGTGGTCCGCCTAAATGTTGAGTTAATAACTCCCCATATATATTGGCGCCTTTAACTGCGCCTCCCATAACGATTTGGTTTCCTGCCCAACCATGATCCGTGCCATCGCCATTAGATGTTAGCGTACGGCCAAAGTCCGACATAGTAAACGACGTTACTTTGTCAGCCATATTCAGCTCATTCATCGCACTATTAAACTCGTTAAGTCCTTGTGCTAGTGTGCTAAGCAATGCAGGGTGAGTATTCAATTGATTATCGTGTGTATCAAACCCTCCCATAGAAACAAAAAACACTTGGCGCTGCGTACTTAACTTTGCTTGCACACTAATCGCCTTAGCTACCGCAGCTAGTTGCTTCGACAACCCTGTATCACTAAATGAGGTAATAAGTTCAGGGGCGGCTTCAAGCGCACTATTCATTGTTTGGGTATTTCTAATCGCCGAATTAAAACTATTAGCGTAAGCACCCGTTAATGGATGATTCGTATTACCCATTATACGGTTCATAATATTGGTTACATGCTCAGTTCTTGGCTGATAACCGCCAAAAGCGTTTACTTTACTTATACCGCTTTTATTAAGCGAAAACGCCTTAGTTTGCGCGCCTGTTTGCCAAAGATTGGTGCCATCGAGCGATATGTTTGCAGCAAACTGATCTTGCTGATTTAAGCGCTCTAGCAAACGCGCTCCCCAACCATTATTTAGCGATTCCTTTTCACGACCATACATCCACGCTGCTTGTTGATTGTTATGTGAAAACAAGTGTTGAGGCAGCGGTACTGCTTTATTTTTATAATCGTCAAGCGTGGTTGGTGCAAGCAAAGTACCTACTCCGCCAACAAATGCCAAGTTAGCCGAATCAAACACACTTTGCATGGGTGCAAGCGCTGGGTGCAGCCCTACACCACCAGCAAACGACGAATTAGTATTAAGCGCAATAGGCGAAGCAACCGCCAAATTTTGCCTGCTTTTTTCATACAAATTTCGTTGCTCGCCCTCTAACGGCATTAGCATATTTAGTGAATCGTTACCGCCATATAAAAATATACATACTAGGGCTTTATAATCACCCAATTCAATAGCATTTGTTGAACCCGTTAATGCTTGAAGTTGTAAGCTGGTTAGCGCCGCTGCCGACACCCCGCCTTTTAAACATAATGACAAAAATTGCCTTCTATTTATGCTCATTATGCCTCTCCTAATACTGCAAATTAAATTCAGGTGAAATAGCAATCATATAAAGTAAATACGATACCCGCTGACGATCTTGATTATCAATAAAATAGGCACTTAAATCGAGTAACGCCTGGCGTGTTTCGTGGCTCATTGAACCGGCAAAATACAACACATTGTACTGATCAAGTAACGACTCTATGCCATAATTTTTTAGATGGTTCATATCGTTTTTAATATAGACGTATAGTAATTTTGGACTTAAAGATGTTTTTCCTTCAGCCGCATTCCACACTAAATCTGCAAAGTGCTTATTCATTATGCCAATTATTGTAGAGTCATTTGCTATTTGTAACTCTGGAGCAACTAAGCCATCACTACGTAAATAAACAGGTTGGTAATCGGGCCTGTAAAAGTTAAATACTGAGGGCGACTTCATTGGCCCCTGTCCATAGGTATTGTATAAACCCCACGTGTTGTAATAACCGTTACCGGTTTTAGCATCTAGATTTCGCCAAAACTGTATTGTGGTTATCAGTGGCTCTTTTAGTTTCCCTTGATAATTTAAAACACTGCCAAAATGGCGTGCATCATCTAAATAAATAGCCTTTATTACCGCGGCTAAATCTCCTCGTACTCCAGCGCCGTTATCATTAAAAACACGAGCAACACGGGTAACATATTGCGGTGTTGGGTTTGAGGTAATTAAACGCTGTATGAGTTGTTTACTAATAAATGGCGCTACATTATTGTGATTAAATAGGTTATCGAGCGCTATTTGCAGTGTTTCTTCTGGTCCGTAGCCCTCGGGGATAATTTCGCCATTTAACAATGTTTTTTGTTTACTAGAGTGATACTCGCTAAACGCTTTCATTGGATTTACATAATCACGTTTTTTTTCTTAAAAGTTTCACTAGCTGCAAATGTCCACCCAGTAAAAACGCGCGCAAATCCTTCTATTTGAGCCTGACCGTAGGTGGCAATTGTATTACCTTGCGCATCAAGCTTTGGAGTAGCGTCTAAATTTAACTCTTCAAGGCCTATTGTAAGTAACTGCATTACTTCGCGGGCGTAGTTTTCATCTGGGCGAATATTAAGCTCATCATTTGCCTTTTCATTCCCTAAATGGCTTAAAAAAGTACCCATAATTGGCGACAGCGTTACGTCTTCTAGTCGCTCTCTATAGTTACCAAAAGCATGTTTAAGCAAAATATCGTAGTAAGTGATCATGCCCTCGGGCTGATTACCTACATTACTACTTGCATCCGATACAACCAATATTTGACTCAATGCAAAGGCAACACGTTGGCGTAGTTGATCGTTGCTATGCAACCCCCCCTTCCACCACGCATCAATCCTATTAATATACTGAAATTTGTTTTCATCAGGGCTTTTCACTAAATAACCACGATGGTAGTTAATTGGTAACGCCATTTGTTGCTCAAGCCACTGCTGTTCGCTTAACCCTTGAGCTTGGCGTATTTCACTTAATGTGGGGCCCATACTGCCTTGCTGTAATATACGTGCGGCAGCAGTTTCATCCATACTATTACGCGCAAAAAAAACTCACAGTTTTAACGTTGGTAGCCCTTCATTATCGGTTGCCGTTACGCTAAAAGCGTACTCCATTGCTGCATGGCTTTGCGCATCTGGTAAAGTAATAGTGATACTACTGGCATTTACAGGTGCATTAAGTACTTTAAGCCCCGCAGTTTGTTCCCACACAACACTACTGATAACGCCATCGGCATCGTCAACTGTTGCATTTAAATCAATAGTTTGACCTTTAACTATATCGTTTTTGATATTGGTTATTGATAGGGAGGGGATTTTATTTGTGCTTATAACTGCTGTCTCATCTGAGCCAGAGCCACCGCAAGCACTGATAAACAAAGCAGAGCTTGCTAGTAAAAAAGTTCTATAGTACATGTAAATTTGTTCTCACCTTTAATTAAAGCACAACAGTGCTTACTGCAATTAACACATCAATTGAAACATAAAAATTACATGTTTACTCTTTATTTTTTGTAACCGAAACTTGACTAATTAGCAAAAATGCACAAACTACGGGGGTTAAACTAGCCAGAGCCTTATTATTTATGAAAACAGAAATTAGCTATCGTTTTGAATCTTCTCAAGTTGCCAACCGATTTATACATCTACTTAAAAATTGGCCCATTAATGATGTAAAAACAAAATTATTTAATGGCGGCAATTGCGTAAAGGTTAATTATGACTATGACGAGAGTGGTTTTGACTACACAGTTGCAGAGCTTGACGATTTAGCCGAAACACACGGCGGTAAAGAAATTTAAAAACAATGCTTATATATTTTGAAGTGTTTTTGGCTGGATCTACTTTTTTTAAAACTGATGGATTGTTGATTAGTAACTATAAATTAAACAAAAAAAGCACTATGGTTTAATTAAACCATAGTGCTGCTGTTTATCGTTATTTATCGAAATGAATAACAGTGCGAATACTTTCGCCTCTGCGCATTAAATCGAACGATTCGTTAATATCTTCAAGTCCCATTGTATGGGTAATAAAGTCACTTAACTTAAATTCACCCGCTAAATAACGTTCTACATAATCAGGTAATTCGCTGCGACCTTTAACCCCACCAAATGCTGAGCCTCTCCATACTCTACCCGTTACCAATTGGAACGGACGGGTTGAAATTTCTTGCCCCGCACCAGCAACACCAATAACCACAGACTCACCCCAGCCTTTATGGCAGCACTCTAGCGCAGAGCGCATTAGGTTAACATTACCAATACACTCAAACGAGTAATCAACACCGCCATCGGTCAACTCTACAATTACATCTTGAATTGGTTTGTCGTAGTCTTTAGGGTTAATAAAGTCGGTAGCGCCTAGTTTTTTTGCTAATTCAAACTTACTTTCGTTAATATCTATAGCAATAATTCGGCTCGCTTTAGCCATAGTTGCGCCAATAACTGCCGACAAGCCTATGCCACCAAGGCCAAATATAGCTACTGTTGCGCCTTCTTCAACTTTTGCAGTATTCATTACCGCGCCCATGCCGGTTGTAACACCACAGCCTAATAAACACACCTCTTCTAATGGTGCAGATTTATTAACTTTTGCTAACGAAATTTCTGGTAATACCGTGTATTCAGAGAAAGTTGAACAACCCATATAATGAAAAATTGGCTGTCCGTCTTTGTAAAAACGAGTGGTGCCATCAGGCATTAAGCCTTTACCTTGAGTTTCACGAATTTTTTGACACAAGTTAGTTTTACCCGATAAACAAAACTTACACTCGCCACACTCTGGTGTATATAAAGGAATAACGTGATCCCCAACTTTTACACTCGTTACGCCCTCGCCAACTTGCTCAACGATACCACCGCCTTCGTGGCCTAAAATAACCGGAAAAATCCCTTCAGGATCATCGCCAGATAAAGTAAAAGCATCGGTATGACAAACTCCAGAGGCAATAACTTTAACTAATACTTCGCCCTTGCGCGGCAGCATTACGTCAATTTCTTCGATAGATAAAGGCTGTTTTGGACCCCATGCTATGGCGGCTTTCGATTTTATAAACTTATCTGACATCTCGTTCTCTCTTAATTAATAAATTATTTAATATAAATGAACGTAAACACGTATTTTAGTTTAGTTCAGTTACCTTAATAATGCGCTGCTGCATATTATTTTTGGCTTAGAATTATGCTATTCATTTTAAAGCAATTAATGGCTATGCCCTTGCGATAGGTTAATCATTGCAATGCCTATGGCCACCAATGCCATTCCTAACCAAGTGGATAGATCTAAATGCTGTTTATATACAAGGGTAGATAGTAGCGTAACGGTAACAATAGCTAACCCTGCCCACATCGCATGCACAATACCTACAGGCATGCCTTTCATTGCTTGGCCTAAAAAAACAAACGCAGCCAAATGGCCCAATAACACCACTATGCTGGGCAGTAACCTAGTAAAGCCATCTGTTTGTTTTAATGCCACATGCGACATTGCTTCTGCAATAACACCTAAAAATAAAAATACCCAACTCATATTTTTTCCTATTTATTTTGCGAGCTGTTGTATTAATGTCGATAACGTTATATCGACGATTTAACTTATTCACAGCATGTTTGTGTTGATGGCTGCTATTATATTTGTTTCTGTAAAAATGATAATATGCTATTTTTGAAATTAACTTGTACATATAGGTAACAATCATGCAGTGGGAAGGTATTAGTGAATTTGTACACGTTGCTGAAAATGCCAGCTTTACGCAAGCCTCAAAAAAAATGGCAATATCTACAGCGCAAGTAAGCAGGCAAATTAGTGCGCTCGAAAACCGGCTGAATGTGAAGCTGTTTTATCGTACTACGCGCAAAGTGTCGTTAACTGAAGAAGGCCGAGTGTTTTATCAGCATTGCCGCAGTGTGCTTGATGGCTTAGATGCTGCAGAGCGGGCTATAACTAATTTACAAACAACGCCCCAAGGTAAAATAAAGCTTACGGCTTCGGTAACTTATGGAGAGCAGCAAGTACTGCCTTTGGTTTCTGACTTTATGCTGCAATATAGTGAGGTCGCGGTTTCTGCTTACTTGAGTAATCAACAAATTGACTTAGTTGAAGGCGGATACGATTTAGCTATACGTATTGGTAAGCTGGCCGACTCGTCAATGATGGCAAAAAAACTCGGAACCAGAACCAGTTATGTGTGCGCATCGCCAGAATATCTGGAAAAACACGGCATACCACATGCAATTTCTGAACTGAGTAAACATAGTTGCCTACTAGGCACGCTTGATTATTGGCACTTTATGGAATCGGGAAAAGAAAAAAACATTCGCGTTGCCGGTAAGCTAAGATACAACAGTGGCTATAGCCTAGCGGATGCAGCATTAAAAGGATTAGGAATAGTACAACTGCCCGATTACTACGTGCAAAATCACCTGCAAAGTGGTGAACTAATTACCTTATTAGATAGCTATCGGGTGCCTGATGAAGGCATTTGGGCCATATACCCTCATAATCGTCACTTATCGCCAAAAATAAGGTTATTGGTCGACTATTTAGCAAAGCATCTTAGTTAGTATTTACGTACTTGAATAATATTAATCTCGAATTTAACTGTGAGGTTAATATTATTACTTCAACTAAGTACACGCTCACATTTTACTTTTCACTTTGTTAGTTGCAATACTGGTTGCAGGGCTATCGGGCCAAAAATGCTTGGGGTAACGCCCTTTCATTTCTTTTTGTACATCGCGATAACTGGTATTCCAAAAGTGTGCTAAATCTTGAGTAAGTTGCAACGAGCGTTTCCCCGGCGACAATAACTCCATCAGCAGTGGCAATTTCCCCTGCGCCAACAACGGCGTGCTGGTCATACCGTATACTTCTTGCATACGTACACTGAGCTTTGCAGGGCCTTCAAGCTGATATTCAATCCTAATATTAGAGCCGCTCGCTACCGTTAAACGCAGTGGCAGTAAGCTTTTTAAGGCACTTTGTTGTTGCCAGTCAAAACAATTTTGTAATGCCTCAAAGTAGTTAAACTTTTTAAGCTGCTCCAGGGTTTTAATATCTTGTAAAAATACACCTAGCCACTGCGGTGCCGTTTGAATAAGTTGTTGCTCGTTAATTTTCGGAAACTTTTCGCTCATTAGCTTACTTGCTAAGCTCATTCTAATTAATAGTTGCTCAGCGTCTTTTTGTTCATTAAACAGTGCAAAGCCATGTTTAGTAAATAAATTTAACCATGCTTTGGCGCGCTCACTTTTATCGAGTTTTTGCGCACTTGGCTGGCTAGTAAGGGTAATAGCGCCCAGTTTCACTTCGTCTTGATGGATAAAGCGTGCGGTTTTTTCATCAAACTCACAGCGAGTTTGCATGCTAAATAAATGCGGCAAATAGGCTTGCAGCTCAAATGGGCTAAGTGATGTGGCACTAAAAATACGCCCGCCTTTGTGCCCGCCCATAGTGGCAATTGCAAGGTAGTCGTCGTTATGCCAGTAATCGCGGTTTAGCTCAGCGCCTGCACCATTGGCAAGTAAGTATCCACTGCCACGCTTTTTCGCGATTCGATCGGGGTAAGCAAGCGCCACCAGCAAGCTTAAGTGCTCGGTATTTAAATCGCCATTTGACTCTTTTACTTTTAAGCGACTTTGCCAATATTTTAATTGCTGCTTGAATACCGGATGTGGCCGTTGTTGTTGGCTATGCAGCGCTAAGCTTAGCTCATTAGCAGTATTTACGCGGCTTTCAAGTAATGCCACCAAATAAATAGCGAGTCGATAAATACCGGGGAGTGCTTGCTCTAATGCCTGCGCTTTTAATAGCATATGCGCCAAACGAATATCAGCGCCAAAGCCTAACATTTTACTGCCAAGCGGTGTGAGCTTGCCTTTGCTGTCTATGGCTTCAAGCATGCTAAGTAAGTTACTTGCCTGTATGCCTTGCTGCTCAGTAGGCTTATCAAGCAAGGTTAGCTCCTCAATGCTTGCCCCCCACTGCTTAGCTTCTAGCATTAGTTGGCTTATGTCTGATGTGAGTATTTCGGGATTGTCGTGACTATTACGGCGCTCAAAAGTTTGCTTAGAGCCAAGCCTATAAACCACACCTGGCTCTATTCGCCCTGCACGCCCTGCACGCTGCACTGCCGATGAGCGCGATATGCTTTGTGTTGTGAGTTCAGTAACACCGGTTTTTAAATTAAAGGTCGCGGCGCGGCGTTTACCGCTATCAATCACAATCCTTATGCCTTCAATGGTTAAGCTAGTTTCGGCCACATTGGTAGTAAGTACCACCTTGCGCATCCCTTCAGGCGCAGGAGCAATAGCTGCTTGCTGGTTGGCTTTATCTTGCTCGCCAAATAGCGTTGCCACTATACAATTATTTGGTAAGTCAGTGAGTGCTTGTTGTACCCTGAGTATTTCGTGCTGCCCTGGTAAAAACACCAACGCGCTGCCTGTTTGCTCACTCAGTGCTTGTTTTATTATAGTGGGGATTGCATCAAGCCAGCGGCTTTCATCTTTTATGGGTATATATACTTCATCTATTGGATAGCTGCGCCCATTTGATTGAATTACAGGGCAAGCAAAAAACTCAGTGTAGCGCTGGGTATCAAGGGTTGCCGACATCAACATTATGGTTAAATCTTCGCGCAGCGCACTTTGGGTCTCTAACGCAAATGCCAATGAAGTATCGGCTGCAATAGAGCGCTCATGAAACTCATCAAATATCAGTAAATCAACATCGCTAAGCTCAGGATCGTTTTGCAGCATACGAGTAAGCATGCCTTCGGTAACTATTTCAAGGCGCGTATTAACACTTACTTTACTCTCACCTCTTATACGCAGGCCAACACTTTGGCCAACACTCTCGTTTTGACACTTTGCCAAGTAACTAGCAATATTACGCGCAGCTAAACGACGCGGCTCTAGCATTACAATACGTTTAAAGTGCCCATCACGCATAAGTTGCAGCGGCAACCAAGTAGACTTACCTGCACCCGGCGGCGCTTGCAGTAGCGTAATTGGGTTGCTTTGTAATGTTATTACGAGTTGTTGATATATGTTTTGAACCGGCAGCACAGCTATTTACCCTAAATTGCTTTACCGGCATTGTAACAAAAAACCGCAGCGTGACTGCGGTTGATGTTTAATAATTAATACTCTTTTACAAGCAACTAAGCTCAATAGGTTGCCCATTAGCTACCCACTTTCTACCTATTAACTCTCTACTAGCTACCCGATACCATTCTAATTCGCTCTGCGGGTACGCGCAATTGCTGCATTAAATACACTTTAAACGACTCTGCATAAGGCTGATCATCTACGGCTTTTTGCATGCATAATAGCCAAGCTTCACTTTCGGCAACGCCTACCGCCAAGTGTTTATGCGCCTGGGGAATGTTAATGCTGCCAAAATGCTCCGCGTACAGCTTAGGTCCGCCCATCCAACCTGACAAAAAGTAAGCTAACTTTTTACGCGACTGCGACAAGTCTTTACTGTGCATATCTCTTATGTGCTTAGCCTCTTTTAACTGTTGCATATAATCATAAAATGCATCAACCAGCTGGGTAATACCTACTAACTCCCCCGCCATTTTGTAAGAGCAATCTCCTACGCCATATTCACACACTTTAGTATCCATAACTCACTCATACCGTCTGTTTTATCGCAACATAATAACTTAAAACCTATATTGGATAAGCAATTATTACAAACTGCTATGTATATTTTGTATGCATTTAAAGAAGGACCACATAATTACACCCACCTTTTAGCCTTACTCTATTTATGATTGATATTAAGCTACTGATATTAATTACAAAAAATATTTATGCTTTTTTTTGGTATACGACTTGCTACTTTATAGTTGACTGTTAATTTCACTAATCTAAAGTAAGGAGCTACTTATGAACAGCGATCGTATCAAAGGTAATTGGAAAGAACTTAAAGGTAAAGCGCAACGTAAATGGGGCGACATAACCGACGATGATTTAGATAAAATTGAAGGTAGCCGCAAAGAGTTAGTTGGCAAAATTCAACAGCAATACGGTAAGTCGAAAGAAGAAGCCGAACGCGAAGTTGATGAATTTGAAAAAGACCATTAATTTTAGCTATTAGCTACTTAAAAATAACCGCCTTTGTTGGCGGTTTTGTTTTTGGCTAAACATTAATGAGCACTTATCACATCTTCAGCTAATAGTAGCTCATCACCTTTATATACTTCGAGCCAGCCTGGCGGGGATGTATCGCAACCAATAATAGTTACCTGTAACACATAACTATAACGACCATTTTTAAACGTATAATTATGATTGCCACCACTGCCTTCAAATGTAATATCGCCATTTAGTAAAACCATATCAGGCTTGTCGCTTGGCTTTTTATCAATACCCCACACTGCATAACGAAAATTATGATCGCCTAAATCATCCACACGAATATGGTAGTTAGCTGTTTTCCAATCAAGTACTGGCTTTTCAAAAGTATTGATACTTGCATGCAAAGATTGCTTACCTTGTTCTATTAAGCTTTTAGCAAGTGCCTGCTCTTTAGCGTTTTGGGTATTTACAGCAATAATTTTACCGTCGGTATCTACCCACATAACGCCGTTATTGAGCATAATGCCACGCCAACCTACACTATCCCAATCGGTATCAATGTTTGAACTGGCAATAACTGCAGTGAGTTCATCATTAAATACTTCATCAAAGCGGTTAATAAACTCAGGTTCATTTTTAATGTCAGGTATGGGATATAGAAACATAGAAAACATAGAATGACACCCACCCTAATAATTAATCCCTTTGGTGTTTATCTAAATAAACATTGCTGAGCTTAAAATCCCCTTAGCTTTGACAATCTCTCTGCTTATTAAAATAATATTCAAATAACGCTGTATTTAACTGCTTTTTATTCACTTTTAGGCATGCGAAATACTGTGCTTTCACAGTGAAGGGGAATAACGGGTAATTTTTGAAGTGAAATTTTAAGCCAGTAGCTTTTCGCAGTTACTAACGTTGGTGCGCCGCTTTCTGTTTAGGTGTTCGCAGTATCCTTCGTGTGACGCTGGGCGACCTACTGCGCCATGAAATACGCGACTAAATTGTGTGGTGAGTTTTAGCCAGTTTTCGGGGGTAATGTTTACTCTTTGTAACAGGGGTAAAGTGGTACTCTCAATATAGCCTTTCTTGTCTTCACGTATACAACGCCCGGTTAATTCTACTAGTTCAAGGTAAGATTTAAGCGCAAAGGGTAATCCTTTCGCCATGTGCTTTTTGGGTTTACCTGAAAAGCGCAGGAGTTGCTTCGGTTGCTTACCTGCAGTGGCACTTTCAATGCGTATTTTTACGCTGGTATGCTCTGATGTTTCTGGTGTTGTTGCTGCCTTTGCTCTTATTGGGTTTAAGTCAACATATGCCATACAGGCGATTAATGCGGCTTCATCTAAGAGGGCTTGTGATTTAAAGCGTCCCTCCCAAAAGCGGCCGGTACAGTTATCTTCTTTATTAGCTCTGCGCGCAATGTCTTCATTTAATAGCCGCATAAACCAACTGATATTAGCTAAGCGTTCTCGGTATTCATTGATTGTTTCATTTAGAAAGAGCCATTCAATTTTGCTTAGCTCTTCGCCTTGCAGGTATTTGTTAGTGAGTACAGTGCCTTTACAAAGCCTGTGCCACCGCTGAATAATGGCTTTATCGGTTAGTCGCTTGGCTTTTTTATCATCAACATAGAGTACTAAGTGCGTGTGATTACTCATTACTGCATACGCGCACACATCAATACAAAACACGTTAGCGAGGGCAAGTAATTTGCTTTCAACCCACCCTCTGCGATGTTCATACGATTGATTAGTAAAGTTGTCTACGCCGCATAAAAATGCACGGCGTACACAGCGCGAAATACAGTGATAGTATTTTGTATCGACCAAACTAACCTGACGTTTTCTTGCGATAGCCATGTGACACCCTGCTTAATTATTGCACTAAAAAGAGCATAGTTAATTACACTGATATTACAAATATTAAGGTGGGTGTCTGTTTAATTTTTACCATGGTATTATTTATAAGATCTATATAATTATTGGAAATTAATTTAATGTTAAGATGCTTCACCGCTATATCTACAATATTGTTACTCTCTGGTTGTGCTAACAATGCAATTGTTGAGCTTCAAAAACTAGATTCAAAAAGTTTAACAAACAAAAATATACAAATAATCGATGATGGTAAAACTAAAGATTCAATTAAACATATCATTGCTGGCAAGTTAGATAAATACGGCTTTAAATATCAAATTGTCGATATTTCACAGTCTAACTCTAACGTAACAAATAACCCTAAGCTGACTTACTCTGCAAACTGGTGGTGGGACATGGCTAGTTATATGCGCTATTTGAACATTGAGATAAAAGACAACAGCCAAACTATCGCACTGGTAAAAATTGACACCGTGAAGTGTGGTGGTTTTGACAAGTTTGGTTCAGCCCAACGACGCACTGAGATCACCTTAGATTTACTCCTAAGTGACTTGAGCAAAGAAGAAGCCAATGAACTGATTTGTCTTGGTGGCCAACCTAAAAACTAATCTAAAAAATTGAATAATAAAATTAATGTGTTGTGGCCAATTAATTCTAGACACTGAATTAATTGGTCACAATAGTTGTTAAAAACGAGCCAAATTTGGCTCGTTTTTGTTTTACTGATAACTGACCGCTCCGCTCTATTCCGGATCATACCCTAAGTTAGGCGATAGCCACCTTTCAGCTTCCTCTAACGTCATATTAGTTCGTTTAGCGTAATCTTCCACCTGATCCTTTTGTACTGCGGCTACGGCGTAATATTTAGCTTCCGGGTGCGAAAAGTACCAGCCCGAAACGGCCGCACCTGGCCACATGGCGTACGAGCTTGTTAGCTGCATGCCAATACGTTTTTCGGTGTCGAGCAACTGCCAAATTTTCTTTTTCTCGGTGTGCTCTGGGCACGCTGGGTAACCTGGCGCAGGGCGAATACCTTGGTAGTTTTCGCGTATTAGCTCATCGTTTTCTAGGTTTTCATCTGGTGCAAAACCCCAGTATTCTTTACGTACTTGCTCGTGTAGGTACTCGGCAAACGCTTCGGCGAGCCTGTCGGCAACGGCTTTAATCATTATTTTGTTGTAGTCGTCTTGCTGGGCGTCAAACGCATTAGCTAGGTCGTCTTCTTCCAACCCCCCCGTTACTGCAAATGCGCCAAAGTAATCTGGCGTACCTTTTGGGGCTATATAATCAGCTAGGCAGTAGTTAGCAAAATCGGTTTTTTCGGTTTGCTGGCGTAAATGGCACGAGGTAGTTAACACCTCTTTGCGTGTTTCGTCTGTGTATATTTCTATGTCGTCGCCAACGCGGTTTGCAGGGAATAAACCAATTACACCCAGTGGTTGCAAGCTGCCTGCTTTTTCAAGGTCGTCTAACATGTCGTTGGCGTCTTTAAATAAGCTTTGCGCTTGCTCGCCAACTACTTCATCGGTCATTATGCGCGGGTATTTACCGGCGATTGACCAGGTCATAAAGTATGGCGTCCAATCTATGTATTTACGCAGCGTAGTTATAGATACATTTTTAAACTCTTGCACGCCAAGCTGTTTAGGCACTGGTGGTGTGTAGTTATCCCAATCGAGTTTTGCGGCGTTATCGCGAGCACGCTGAATTGTCACTGGTTTTGAGCGTGGTTTTTTACGCGCTTGTTGCTCGCGTACTTTCACGTACTCGGCTTGTGTTTTTTCTAAAAAGTCACTTTTGTGCTCTTTCGATAATAAGTTTGAAACCACACCCACTGCACGGCTGGCGTTACTTACATACACTACGCCTTTATCGTACTGTGGCTCAATTTTAACGGCGGTGTGCGCTTTTGATGTAGTAGCACCACCAATTAACAGCGGCAGTTCAAAACCACGGCGTTTCATTTCTTTGGCTACGTGTACCATTTCGTCAAGCGATGGGGTAATTAGCCCCGATAAACCAATAATATCGGCTTTTTCATCGATTGCGGTTTGCAGTATTTTATCAGCAGGCACCATTACGCCTAAGTCGATTACTTCGTAGTTATTACATTGCAGTACTACGCCAACAATGTTTTTACCTATGTCGTGTACGTCGCCTTTTACCGTGGCCATTACAATTTTGCCGTTGGTTGAACCTTCTTCTTTCTCAAGCTCAATGTAGGGATCTAGGTAAGCTACGGCGCGCTTCATTACACGGGCCGATTTAACTACTTGTGGTAAAAACATTTTACCTGCACCAAATAAGTCACCTACTACGTTCATGCCGTCCATTAACGGGCCTTCAATTACGTGAATAGGTTTAGCGGCAGCAGCGCGGCACTCTTCGGTATCTACTTCTATGTATTCGGTAATGCCTTTAACAAGGGCATGCTCAAGGCGTTTTTCAACGCTCCAACTGCGCCATTCTAAATCTTCAACGCGCTCAGCTTGTGCCATGCCTGAGTACTTAGGCGCAAGCTCTACTAAACGCTCGCCTGCACCTGGATCGGTGTTGAGTATTACGTCTGTAACGGCTTTGCGTAGTTCTTCTGGTATGTCGTCGTAAACCGCCAGTTGCCCCGCGTTAACAATCCCCATATCCATACCCGCTTGAATAGCGTGATATAAAAATACTGAGTGAATAGCTTCACGTACTGGGTTATTACCGCGAAACGAAAACGACACATTCGACACCCCACCCGACACTTTACAGTGCGGCAAGTTTTGCTTTATACGCCGTGTGCCTTCAATAAATTCGACCGCGTAGTTGTCGTGCTCTTCTATCCCTGTGGCTACAGCAAATATATTTGGGTCAAAAATAATGTCTTCGGGCGCAAAGCCAACTTCTTCTACTAATATTTTGTAGCTACGCTCACATATTTCAAACTTTCTATCGGCGGTAGCGGCTTGGCCGTCGGTGTCAAAGGCCATAACTACAGCCGCTGCACCAAAACGTTTAATGGTTTTGGCTTGACGAATAAACGGCTCTTCGCCTTCTTTTAACGAAATTGAGTTAACAATGGCTTTGCCTTGAATGCACTTTAAACCGGCTTCTATTACTTCCCATTTAGAGGAGTCGACCATTATAGGTACGCGAGAAATATCGGGTTCTGAGGCAATTAAATTTAAAAACTTAACCATGGCGGCTTTTGAGTCCAACATGGCTTCGTCCATGTTTATATCAATTACCTGCGCGCCGTTTTCTACTTGTTCGCGAGCAACTGTTAACGCGGTTTCATAGTCTTCTTCCATGATCAAACGTTTAAACATGGCGGAGCCGGTTACATTGGTACGTTCGCCGACATTAGTAAATACTGCTATTTTTTGAGTCATGTTGGCGGCTCCTTAATTTAAGTTACAGGCTTCGAGGCCCGATAAACGCATGCGTACTTCAATTTCTGGCAACTGGCGTGGTTTAACGCCTTCAAGCCCTTTTGCAAAGGCGCGAATATGCGCAGGTGTGGTGCCGCAGCAACCACCTACAATATTAATAAAGCCCGACTTACCCCAATCAATAATTTCGGTTGCCATTTCTTTTGCTTCTAGGTCGTAGCCACCAAATTCGTTAGGCAAGCCTGCATTTGGATGCACAGAGGTAAAGGTTTCGCATACACGCGACAACTCTTGCACATATTGGCGCAGTAAATCTGGGCCTAAGGCGCAGTTAAGGCCTATAGAAAGCGGTTTAATATGGCGAATAGAGTTATAAAAGGCTTCGGTAGTTTGCCCCGAAAGCGTACGCCCAGAGGCATCGGTAATAGTGCCGGAGATCATAACTGGTAATGTGCGCCCTGCTTGCTCAAACGCTTCCTCTACTGCAAACGATGCAGCTTTAGCATTGAGGGTATCGAATATGGTTTCGATTAAAATAATATCGGCGCCACCTTCCATCAGTGCCAAGGTCGATTCTACATAGGCAGTAACTAAACGATCAAAGGTAACATTACGATAACCCGGATCGTTTACATCGGGCGACAATGAACAAGTTTTTGATGTTGGCCCAAGTACGCCCGCTACATAACGTGGTTTTTCGGGTGTTTTAGCACTAAACTCATCGCAAAGTAGCCGTGCCAATTTTGCCGACTCTAGGTTTATTTCACGGCTTAAATTAGCCATGTCGTAATCTTCCATCGAAATGGTGGTGGAGTTAAAGGTATTGGTTTCGATAATATCGGCACCGGCAGCTAAAAAGCTACGATGAATATCGGTAATTATTTTAGGCTGCGTAAGGCTTAGTAAATCGTTATTACCGCGAATAAGTACATGCCAATCTTTAAAGCGCTCACCGCGATAGTCTTGCTCTTCTAATTGGTGTGCTTGGATCATAGTGCCCATAGCGCCGTCTAAAATTAAAATTCGCTCTTTTAACGCTGCACTTAGTTCGTCGTGCTTATTTTGGTCATTATTAAGAGGGTTATTCGGCATAGTTGTTAGTCCTTACGTCTTGGCTAACTAAATTAATATCATAGGGTGTAGTTTGGTACACGTAATAATTTAACCAGTTCGAAAAAAGTAAAAAAGCATGGCTTTGCCACGTTTTTGAAGGTTGTTTAGTTGCATCATCATCTGGAAAGTAATTTTCGGGTTTGGGCGCATTGTCGCTTTTTTCGCAATCGCGTTGGTATTCAGCTTTTAACGAGTCGGCATCATACTCTGGGTGGCCGGTAATAAACACTTGGCTGCCCGACTTATTTTTAACTAAGTAAGCACCTACTTTCTCAGAACCCGCTAGCACGACTAGTTCATTGCAAGCATTTATTTTATTTACATCTACATGGCCATAACGCGAATGCGGCACTAAAAAGGTGTCGTCAAAGCCGCGCGTTAACGCCCCATGTTCAAAGTAACATTGGTGCGTAAATACGCCGCACAGTTTATCGGTTTTTAAATCGCGCTTTATTTTATAATGATGATAAAGCGCTGCATGCGCTGCCCAACACGAAAAAAGTGTAGACGTAACATGCTGCTCAGCCCAATCTAAAATTGCGGTAAACTCATCCCAATAAGCTACATCCTGGTACTCTAAATGCGCTAGCGGCGCGCCGGTAACTATTAATGCATCGTAGTTATTGTTTTTTACTTCTGAAAAATAACGATAAAAGGTGTCTAGGTGCTGCTCTGAATTACTGCTACTGCGATGAGTGTCAAGACGCAGTAGTTCTACATTTACTTGCAAGGGCGAATTGGCAAGCAAACGAATAAACTGTACTTCGGTTTCAACTTTATTAGGCATTAAGTTAAGAATAGCCAAACGCATGGGGCGAATTTCTTGCGTTTTTGCACGAGTTTGTGGCATTACAAATACGTTTTCTTGGCGCAGGCGAGCAATAGCTGGTAGCTCGTCTTTTACTGTAATTGGCATCCTTTTACTCCTATTCATCAAAACCGAAAACTTATTATGAACAGATAAGAAAAAATATCAACCAATAGATGTATAGATGTCTAAATATCCAAATGAAATTTTTTCATCCTATTTTATAATCGTTTTTGCGCACTTTATAGTTTGTTTGTCGGTTTAAAATTGGCCATTCGTTGACTGCCTCACCCGTCAACCACTACAATAGAGCATTGTAATTTTTATTATTATTTGAAGGTTTTTTCCATGGTTTTACCTGATAAATTTATATTCTCGATGAGTCGAGTTTCTAAGGTTGTGCCACCTAAGCGCACTATCTTAAAAGACATCTCGTTACACTTTTTCCCGGGCGCTAAAATTGGTGTGCTTGGTTTAAACGGCTCTGGTAAATCAACATTGCTACGTATTATGGCCGGTGTTGACCAAGACTTTGAAGGTGATGCCTTTCCACAACCAGGCACTAAAATTGGTTACTTACCGCAAGAACCTGTTTTAGACGAAAGCAAAACCGTACGCGAAATCGTTGAGCAAGCTGTTGGCGAAGTTAAATACGCGCTTAAACGCCTTGACGAAGTGTATAACGAATACGCCATGGAAGACGCTGACTTTGACGCACTTGCAAAAGAGCAAGGCGAGCTTGAAGCGGTTATTCAAGCGCACGATGGTCACAACATAGACAACGTTTTAGAGCGCGCTGCCGATGCACTACGTTTACCTGAGTGGGATGCTAAAATTGAGCACCTTTCGGGTGGTGAACGCCGCCGTGTTGCTATATGCCGACTGTTACTTGAAAAACCAGACATGCTTATTCTCGATGAGCCAACTAACCACTTAGACGCTGAGTCGGTTGCCTGGTTAGAGCGCTTCTTACACGATTACGAAGGCACAGTTGTGGCGGTAACGCATGACCGTTACTTCCTAGATAATGTAGCAGGTTGGATTTTAGAGCTTGACCGTGGTGAAGGTATTCCATGGGAAGGTAACTACTCTTCGTGGTTAGAGCAAAAAGATGCGCGCCTACAACAAGAGCAAAAATCTGAAAAAGCACGTCAAAAGTCAATTGCGCAAGAGCTTGAATGGGTTCGTTCAAACCCTAAAGGCCGCCAAGCTAAGTCAAAAGCACGTATGGCGCAGTTTACCGAAATGCAGCAGTCTGATTATCAAAAACGTAACGAAACCAACGAAATGTTTATTCCGCCTGGCCCACGTTTAGGGGATCAAGTGCTTGAAATAACTAACTTACGTAAAAGCTTTGGCGACCGTGTATTAATCGACGATTTAAGCTTTAGCATGCCAAAAGGTGCCATTGTGGGCATTATTGGTGCTAACGGCGCGGGTAAATCAACACTGTTTAAAATGATCAGCGGCGAGCAACAGCAAGACAGCGGCAACATCACCATAGGTGAAAGCGTACACATTGCAACGGTTGATCAGTTCCGTGACGGTATGGACGAAAGCAAAACTGTTTTCCAAGAAATATCAGACGGGCAAGACGTACTTAAAATTGGTAATTTTGAGTTCCCAAGCCGTGCTTACGTTAGCCGTTTTAACTTTAAAGGTAACGATCAGCAAAAGTTTGTTAAAGACCTATCGGGTGGTGAGCGTAACCGTTTACACCTTGCTAAGTTATTAAAAGCTGGCGGTAACGTGTTACTACTCGATGAGCCAACTAACGACTTGGACGTTGAAACACTACGTGCACTAGAAAACGCTATTTTAGAGTTTCCTGGTTGTGTAATGTGTATATCGCATGACCGTTGGTTCCTTGACCGTATTGCTACACATATTTTAGATTACCGCGACGAAGGCCAAATTAACTTCTTTGATGGTAACTACACTGAATACGAAGAGTGGCTTAAAAAGACGTTAGGTGCTGAGGCAACTCAACCTAAGCGTATTAAGTACAAAAAGATTGGCTAACAGCTAATTTTAAGCTCTAGGCAATAATTAAGCCCTGCATTTATGTAGGGCTTTTGTTTTATAACTATAACTACAAATAGAATTTTATGACCCTAAATCCTCACTTGCCGTTAGTTTATCATCCTAATTACTCGTTTAGCTTTGATCCTAAACATCGCTTTGTAATGAGTAAATTTGCACATTTATACCAGCACGTTAAGCAGTTAGGATTAGTTGGCGATAACTTAGTACAGCCGTTATTAGGTACGCCAGAGGCACTAGAATTAGTACACTGCGAAAACTATATTCACGACCTATATCATAATCAATTAGACGAAAAAGCCATGCGCCGTATTGGTCTACCTTGGTCAAAAGAGCTAATGGCGCGTACCTTTACAGCCCCACAAGGTACACTACAAACCGCTCGCTTAGCCCTTAAACACGGTATGGCATGCCATTTAGCAGGCGGTACACACCACGCGCATACTGATTTTGGCTCAGGCTATTGCATGGTTAACGACTTGGCTTTTACTACACAAACACTCATTGAGTCGGGTGAGGTTACTAATGTACTTATTTTTGATTTAGACGTACATCAAGGCGATGGCACCGCGGCCATGCTGCAACATCAGCCTTATGCGTATACCTGCTCGATTCATTGCGAAAAAAACTTTCCGTTTCGTAAATCCCCTAGCGATTTAGATATTGGTTTAACTAACAATATGCAAGACGCTGAGTATTTAGGCATAGTTGACGACACCCTGCAATTTTTGCTCAAAGAGCTAAACCCCGATTTAGTGCTGTACGATGCGGGAGTTGATGTGTGGCAACAAGACGGTTTAGGCAAACTCGATATTAGCTGGCAAGGTATAGAGCAGCGCGATCATCTCGTACTTAAACGCTGCCTTGAGCACAACACTCCGGTAGCTACGGTTATTGGCGGCGGTTACGACAGAGATCACCAGCGTTTAGCTCAGCGTCATGGCATTGTAGTTGAGCAAGCAGCACGTTTTTAATAGTTTTAGAGTTTTGGTATAAATACATATTGCAGCGGGCGTTAAAACGAAAAAAGGCTCCTCGAATATCTCAGAGCCTTTGTTAACTTTGGAATTAACTCGGTACTATTAACTCGGTACTATTAACTAGGTGTATTAACTAGGTATGATTAAATTAACCGCAACTTAAACTTAACTAAGTACGAGTAACTGCGGCGCTATGCTTTGATAATCTACCGCCATAGCAATACTAAGTGCGGTAATATTAATAATTGAAAACGCGAATACTTGGCGTGCCCAGCCGCTTATATCTATATTACGACGATAGCCCCGCAGCGCCATTAACAGCCACCAAAAACTAGTAATACAGGCAACCGCCATAAAAGCAGCACCGGTATAACCACTAATAGGTAGCAGCATTACAACCAAGGCATATATGGCAATATAAAGCACAATATGGCGTTTTGCTTTATCAATACCTTGCGCTACAGGTAATACAGGAATACCCGCTGCTTGGTAATCTTTAAAGCGAAAAATAGCAATGGCGTATGAGTGCGGCATTTGCCACAGGCTAAACATTACCAGTAAAATTAATGCCCCCATATCAAACTCCCCAGATACTGCGCAGTAACCAACAACCGGTGGCACAGCCCCCGATAAACTGCCAATAAAAGTGCCATAAACTGAGTTACGCTTCATGTAAAGGCTATAAACCCCTACATAAATAAAGTAACCAAAGGCGGCAAAAAATACTGCTGCAGGAGTGGTATAAGCTATTAATAAACCAAAGCCTATAATCCCCAATACCACCCCATGACATAAAGCAGCCATTGCAGACATTTCGCCCGTTACTGTTACCCGGGTGCGAGTACGCGCCATGGCAATATCTATATCTCGGTCAATCACATTATTAATAGCACAACCTGATGCAACCACTAGCGATAAGCCAATTAAGGTAGCAACCATTAGCCATGGGTTTATATCACCGCGGGAGGCTAGTAAAAACCCGCCCGCTACGCTGATTAAGTTACCCATAATAATACCTGGCTTAGTTACTGATAAATAACGACGAAACATCTTTAGCTCCTAATACATCATCATTGCGTTAGATTCGTAAATAATCCAAACAGATAGCCCAACCACCATAACAATAATTAGGGCACTGAATAAAAATGAGAAGGTACTTGCACGGCCATCTTCGGTAATAAAATTAAGGTGTAAAAAGTATTTTAAATGTACCCAAATTTGTACTACGGCTAGAGTAATAATGCTGTAAAGCGTGGTTGCTTTTGAAAAGTCGCCACTCATTACCATATAAAATGGTATAGCGGTTAAAATTACCGACAATACAAAACCAATTAAATAACTTTTAACACTGCCGTGAGATTCATCGTGGTGATGCTCATTTTGCATTTGCTTTAAAGCATGTGTTTCGCTGTGGCTCATTACATTGCTCCCATTAAATAAACTAGGGTGAATACACAAATCCACACAATATCTAAAAAGTGCCAAAACAAGCTTAAGCAGCTCAAACGCGTTACGGTTGCTTTACCTAAGCCACGTTTAGCAACTTCAATCATCATTACACTCATCCAAATTAAACCTGCGGTTACGTGTAAACCATGCAAGCCAACTAATGCAAAAAACGAGGTTAAAAAAGCACTTTTTTGTGGACCATTGCCATGCACAATTAGGTGATTAAATTCGTAAACCTCCATACTAATAAACACCACACCTAAACAAAAAGTAACCGCTAACCATATTAAGGTCAGCGCCTTTTTTTGCCCTTGCGCGGCTATCATTGCAAAACCAAAGGTAATACTACTAATAAGCAGTGCGGCAGTTTCTACTGCTACAAAGTCGAGTTCAAAAATATCTTTACCCGATACGCCGCCAGCGGTGTTCATAAACAACACCGCGTAGGTAGCAAAAAACGAGGCAAACAATAGGCAATCGGTCATTAAGTAAAGCCAAAAACCAAAAGTAGTATTACTAGAGGTATCATGATGCGCGTGAGCATCATGATCCTGTTTGGTATTTACAATTGCAGAGTTTAAAGTTACTGACTCTTGACTAACAGACAAGGTACTCATGCGTTTAGCTCCTTATCAGTGGCTAAAATAGTGGCACTTAAGTTATGTGCTTGTTCAATACGTGCTACTTCGTCGGGCTGCACATAGTAGTCAACATCGCTTGCATAACAACGTTTGATAAATATAGCTATGCCTCCTACTAAACCTGCCGCAGCTAACCACCAAATATGCCAGATCATGGCGAAACAAAATGCGGTTAAACTAGCAGCCATAAGTACCCCTGCCGAAGTGTTTTTAGGCATATGAATTGGGCTATAGCTTATTTTACCTTGATAAGCTTCGCCTTTTTCTTTCATGTCGGTCCAGGCATCAATATCGTCAACATGCGGTATTTGGGCAAAGTTATAAGCCTGTGGTGGTGACGATGTTGACCATTCAAGCGTGTGACCGTTCCATGGATCGCCGGTAGCATCGTCAAGTGCTTCACGGTCTCTAAAGCTCACATACAATTGAATTACTTGGCAAATAATACCAAACATAATAATGACTGCGCCTACTGCAGCTATGTATAACCAAATATTCCAATCTGGGTTATTGGTGTGATTTAAACGACGGGTCATACCTAAAAAGCCTAATACGTACAGCGGCATAAACGCGACAAAAAAGCCAATAATCCAACACCAAAATGCGCCTTTACCCCAGCCTTCATTTAGCTTAAATCCCATTGCTTTAGGGAACCAAAATGCAAAGCCCGCAAGGTAGCCAAATACCGCGCCACCAATAATAGTATTATGAAAATGCGCGATTAAAAACAAACTGTTATGCAGTACGTAGTCAGCACCAGGTATTGCTAATAGCACTCCGGTCATGCCACCTACGGTAAAGGTAACCATAAAGCCAAGCGTCCACAATACGGGTACGGTTATACGTAAACGACCACGGTAAATAGTAAATAACCAGTTAAACAACTTAACCCCGGTTGGTACGGCAATAACCATGGTCATTACCCCAAAAAACGCATTAACGTTGGCGCTCGAACCCATGGTAAAAAAGTGATGTAACCACACAATAAAGCCTAAAATAGAGATAGCACCACTGGCGTAAATCATCGACTTATAACCAAATAGACGTTTGCTGGTAAAGGTAGAAATTATTTCAGAGAACACACCAAATGCTGGCAGCACTAAAATATAAACCTCTGGATGACCCCACGCCCAAAATAGGTTGATGTACATCATGGCGTTTCCGCCCAGATCATTGGTAAAGAAGTGAAAATCGAGATAACGGTCAAGCGTTAGCATGGCCAATACGGCTGTTAAAATAGGGAATGATGCGGCAATTAAAATATTAGCCCATGTACAGGTCCAAGTAAAAACCGGCATTTTCATTAAGCTCATACCTGGTGCACGCATTTTAAACACGGTAACTAAAAAGTTCACTGCGGTTAATAATGTGCCAAGCCCTGATATTTGCAACGCCCATATATAATAGTCGACCCCCACCCCGGCACTAAAAGTTAGCTCCGAGAGCGGTGGATAAGCCACCCAACCTGTTTTTGCAAACTCACCAAAAATAAGTGACAAATTAATTAAAATAGCGCCACTGGCAGTAAGCCAAAAGCTTAAGTTATTTAAAAATGGAAAAGCGACATCACGTGCGCCAATTTGCAATGGCACTATAATATTCATTAAACCTATCATAAATGGCATGGCCATAAAGATGATCATAATAACGCCGTGTGCGGTAAATATTTGGTCGTAATGTTCTGGTGGCAAATACCCAGGAGCTCCACTGGTAGCAAGTGCTAACTGAGCACGCATCATAATGGCATCAGAAAACCCACGAAATAACATAATTAACGCTAATAAAATGTACATTACGCCTAAGCGTTTATGATCAACCGAGGTGATCCAGTCGCGCCACAGCACGCCCCATTTTTTATATTTTGTAATAAGCCCGGCAATAATAAGCCCAGCTAATGCAATAACGGCCATGGTTACCATAATAATGGGTTCATGAAACGGAATTGCATCCATTGAAAGTTTACCTAAAAACAACATGGTTATTCCTCGCCTTGGCTGTGAGATGAGTGCGTTGAATGCTCGCCCATTGCAGGGTGCTTTTTATTCATATCGCCGTGTGCGCCCATATATTTCATCACTATGGTATGAAATAAGCCTGATTCAACGTCGCCGTAGTAGGCCACTGGGTTGTTTTCGCTCGCTTTAGCCAGCTCAACATAATTGGCGTGAGTAAGGTTATTACCTTGTGCTTTAATATCGCTTACCCATTTGTCAAAACCGGCTTGGGTAGGAGTAGCAATGGCATTAAACTTCATACCGGTAAAACCTGCACCACTGTAATTGGCCGAAAAACCTTTAAAAGTCCCCGGTTCATTGGCGATTAAATGCAGTTTGGTTTCCATGCCAGCCATTGAGTATATTTGACTCCCCAATTGCGGAATAAAAAATGAATTCATGGTGCTCTCTGAAGTGATTTTATATTCAACAGGCACGTTTGCCGGAAACACCAACTCGTTAACCGTAGCAATGCCTTGCTCAGGGTAAATAAATAACCACTTCCAGTTTAGCGATACCACTTCAACAGTGAGGTGCTTGCCTTTGCCTTCAATTGGTTTATAAGGGTCTAGCGCTTGCGTAGACTGCCAAGTAATAACACCTAAAATAACAACAATAACAATAGGAACAGCCCACACAACAGCTTCAATCTTATTAGAATGAGCCCATTTGGGAGCGTAAATTTCATGAGTTTGTGTGTCTCTATATTTCCAAGCGAAATATAAAGTCATCACAATAACGGGGATCACTACCAGTAACATAAGCACAGTAGCTATGATGATTAAGTTTTTCTCATCAATGCCTATCTGCCCTTTTGGATCGAGTATCCCGCCTTTACAGCCTGACAACGCCAGTACTGTACTAGCTAAAGCAATATTACAGAGGTTACGAATTATCAAGGGACTATCCTACAAACCTAAAAGTTCTAAGGTGCTGCTTTAAAATAGCGCTAAGCAACGGTTTATCGGTAAACCCAAGTTAACTAATATCAAATTATAAAAAATAAGGGGGCTATTCAAAATCTAAAGCTCATGCCAATAAAGACCTAGCAACAAACCCAGCTTTCTAAACGCATTTATATAACGTAATAAAAGTTAACTTGGGTGAGTGGTGGTTGGCTGAAATGTGTTTAAAAAACACTGAGCTACTTTGTTTACAACAGGCTAATTATTTACAGCAAGACAAAATAATTAAACCAATAACAAGGGGTAACCTTACAGACAACCTGTAAAGCTAGGTGGAGCACGACAACCATGTGCGGCTTGCACTGGTTGGCTAACTTTAGCCTCGCTAAAAGCAAAGGCTGCTTTACGGAGGATTATTCCAGCACGACGTGCTGAAAATGTATGAAACAATAACCAACAAAGGCCAATAAGTAACTGGCTAGAAATAATCGGATAAGCTAAAAATTCAGCAATTGTTAGTAATAACGGCTTTACAAAAGTGTTATCGCTTAACAAAGCTTCAAGGCTAAATGCATCCTCTGCAGCTCCGCTTAGCAGCATTAGGGGATTAAATACGACTAATGTTATAGCCACGCACACGCCTTTTCCAGCCTTATTCAAGCGCCCACACAATGCACTCTCGCCAAAGGCAAGCTGAACATTAGTATGATTACAAGATAGTGCGTTCAAAGACATTAACCTACTTAAATGACTAATAACAAAAATAACTCAATACGCAAATAATGAAAAATAACAAATCACACCTGCTGTAAGCCTAAAATCAGCTGCTAAATACAATTAGATCCGACTAGCAC
Organism: Pseudoalteromonas nigrifaciens; assembly: GCF_002221505.1. Classification (NCBI taxonomy): domain Bacteria; kingdom Pseudomonadati; phylum Pseudomonadota; class Gammaproteobacteria; order Alteromonadales; family Pseudoalteromonadaceae; genus Pseudoalteromonas; species Pseudoalteromonas nigrifaciens. Next base: position 2,663,709 of record NZ_CP011036.1, read on the forward strand.
AAACTTGCTAAGTGGAAATTGATTTGCATCAATCAAACTTTCAAAACTTACTGAAAGTTCGAACGTGAGTATAACAAAGCGAGTGGGCTGCACAAGAAAAAATAATAAATATTTAGCATTTTTACTTCATTAATTTTTATACCTAATCAAATTTTGCTTATTTATATTGATAAAACAACGTCCAGTTCAATAACAATTTAATTAGCCTTAAGTTAGTTTTCGTTTTATATGCGTTATTACTCTGCTATTAATAACGCATATAAAAAAGCCCCCAATAATTAAATATTGGGGGCTTTTTTTACACGTATGTTTTAAATAAAAAATACGTTACATAATTTGATTTTCTTTCCAAACTTGCTCTTTTGCCATGCGCTGTTTACGTTTATCACATGGATCATCGCAATCGCAGACTTTATCAATACCTACGGCACCTAGGCCACCACAACTACCAGCCATAGATTTTTTTTGTACAATCATGCCCACAGCCATCGCTGCCACAATCAAAATAAGTAAAGTAAAAGTAAGAAGAAAAAGTGACATTGCTTAGCCCCTATTGTTCAGCAATAAATTAGGCTCAAACATATTTGAGCAACTGTTATTATATACCTTAGTGATTAAAATATAAACCTAAGCGTTATAAATAAGGCTTAAATGCAGGGCTTGAATATGTTATTAAACCCTCATCTGACTTCCCTATTAAATACACTGGTAAATCATGTTTTTGTGCATAAGCTTGGGCTTTTTTCATACCCATTACGGTTAATGCCGTTGCAAGCCCGTCTGCTGTCATAGCACTTGGGTGCAATACTGTTACCGATACTAAATCGTGACGGCTAGGCATACCTGTTACTGGATCAATTAAGTGGCTGTATGTTTCACCTTCCATTTCATAAAAAATACGGTAATCGCCCGATGTAGCAATACCATTGGTACCGGGTGCTAAAACTCGATGCACTTCACGCTCACCTGGCTGTGCGTCAGGTTGTTCAATGGCTATTTTCCAGTCTTGATTATTGGGTTTAACACCGCTTATACGCAGCTCGCCACCAATTTCTACCATATAGTTACTAATATTATGGCTTTCTAAAAGTTGCGCTACTTTATCTATGCCATAACCTTTAGCGGTTGCCGAAAACGTCAGCTCTAAGCCATCAACGGTTTTAGCCAAACCTTGCTCGGTTAAGGTAAGTTTATCAACGCCAATATTTGCCAACATTTTTGCTAGGGCTGCATCGCTTGGGCGCTTAGTTGGTTTTTTATTAGGGCCAAAACCCCATAAATCAATGAGCGGCCCCATAGTAACATCGAGAGTTTTAGTTGATTCGCCTAATCGAATTGACTCAGTAACAACCGCTCTAAAGTCTGCACTTATTGGCATTACTTCATTGGCTGGTAAACGGTTAAAAGTGTTTATTTCAGAGTCAGGTATGTACGTTGACATAGACTGATTTATATCGTGTAAAACAGCATCAACTTCCTCTTTAAGCACTACTACGTCGCGCTGAGGCTGCTCATCGTAAAATTTAATATGGTAAGTAGTACCCATTGTTTTACCTTCTAGGTAAAAGCTCTCTGGCTGCGGTTTTTCATTACATCCACTAAGTAAAAAAATCAGCGATATTAAAAACAAGGCCATTATGCCTTGGGGAATACTTACACGATTCATCACAACCCTACTTCCATTAATTTAAGAATAAAACTTTATGAATAAAAAAGCCTCGTAGCATAATATGCTACGAGGCTGATATTTTAACCAAAACTAAGTTGTTTTGATATAGATCTTGTTGATCTTTAAGGATTGAAATAGGTTCAACCCATTTAGCTATTAGCCACCGAAATCATCTAGTAAGATATTCTCGTCTTCAACACCTAAATCTTTAAGCATAGTAATAACTGCCGCGTTCATCATTGGAGGACCACACATGTAGTACTCACAATCTTCAGGGGCTTCGTGATCTTTAAGATAGTTCTCAAATAACACGTTATGGATAAAGCCTGTGTAGCCTTCCCAGTTATCTTCTGCTTGCGGATCTGAAAGCGCGGTGTGCCAAACGAAGTTATCGTTTTCAGCAGCTAGGCCGTCAAAATCTTCAACATAGAACATTTCGCGTCTAGAACGTGCACCATACCAAAAGCTCATCTTACGCTTAGAGTTCAAACGTTTAAGTTGATCAAAGATATGAGAACGCATTGGCGCCATACCAGCACCACCACCAACGAAGATCATTTCTGCGTCAGTATTTTTAGCGAAGAACTCACCAAATGGACCAGAAATAGTTACTTTATCGCCTTTAGTTAGTGACCAAATGTACGAAGACATTTTACCACATGGCAGGCTTAGGTTTCTTGGCGGTGGAGCAGCAATACGCACATTAAGCATAATGATGCCTTCTTCTTCTGGGTAGTTAGCCATTGAGTAAGCACGAATTGTTTCTTCGTCTACTTTTGACTCCAGGTCGAAGAAACCAAAATGGTTCCAATCACCACGATATTCTTCTGGAACATCGAAATCAGCATATTTAACATGATGAGCTGGCGCTTCGATTTGGATGTAACCACCCGCACGGAACGGCACTGACTCGCCATCTGGAATTTGTAGTACAAGTTCTTTAATGAACGTTGCTTTGTTATCGTTAGAGATAACTTCACAATCCCATTTTTTAACACCGAAAATTGACTCTTCAAGCTCAATTTCCATGTCATTTTTAACATTTACCTGACACGCTAAACGACAGCCTTCACGGGCTTCACCTTTAGAAATGTGATCAAGTTCAGTTGGCAGAATATCGCCGCCACCTTCTTTAATGTGTACACGACACTGACCACAAGAGCCACCGCCACCACATGCAGAAGATACGAAAATACCTGACTCAGATAGCGCGCCTAATAACTTGCTACCTGCTGATGTTTTAATGGCTTTGTCTGGGTCGCCATTAATCCCAATGATGATATCGCCACTTGCAACTAACTGAGATTTAGCACCAATGATCACTAAAACTAGTAGTACAACGATAGCGATGAAAACACCAACTCCTAAGAAAATATCAGTATAACCCATGATTTATCCTCGCTACCTTTACAGTGAAATACCAGAGAATGACATAAAGCCAAGAGCCATTAAGCCAACAGTAATAAAGGTAATACCTAAACCACGTAAGCCATCTGGAACGTCTGAATATTTCATTTTCTCACGGATACCTGCAAGTAATGTAATTGCAAGTGCCCAACCAACACCAGCGCCAATACCATAAACCACAGACTCGCCGAAGTTATAGTTACGCTCAACCATGAAAGATACCGCACCAAAAATTGCACAGTTAACTGTGATTAGTGGTAAGAAGATACCTAACGCGTTGTAAAGTGCTGGGAAGAACTTATCTAATGCCATTTCCAAAATTTGCACAAGTGCTGCAATAACACCAATGAAAGTTAAGAAACGTAAAAAGCTAAGATCTGCATCTGGGTAACCAAGCCACGTAAGTGAACCCGGTGCTAACACTGCATGGTAAACTAAGTTGTTAACTGGTACCGAAATACCTAATACAACAATAACCGCTACACCTAGGCCAATTGATGTGGTTACTTTTTTAGATACAGCTAAAAAAGTACACATGCCTAAGAAGAATGATAACGCTAAGTTTTCAATAAAAACGGCTTTTACAAATAAACTAATATAATGTTCCACTGTGTGCCCCTTACGCTTTAGCTTCTACTTGGTCTTTCTTATAAGTACGTAGTACCCATATGAATAAACCAATGATGAAGAATGCACTCGGTGGTAATATCAATAGACCCATAGGTTGATACCAACCACCATTTTGTACTAATGGGATAATATCAACACCGAATAGTGAACCCTTACCAAATAGTTCACGAATGAAACCAACGGTAAGTAGTACTACTGAATAACCTAAACCGTTACCAATACCGTCAAGAAACGACATAAGTGGCGGTGACTTCATTGCGTATGCTTCAGCACGACCCATTACAATACAGTTAGTAATAATTAGACCGATAAATACCGAAAGCTCTTTTGCCGTAGCGTAAGAAAATGCTTGTAGTACTTGGTCAACAACAATTACCAAAGATGCAATAATCGTCATTTGTACAATAATACGTACTGACGATGGGATCTGGTTACGAATAGTCGAGATAAAGAAGCTAGAAAACGCGGTTACCAAGGTCAAAGCAATTGACATGATTAATGCGTTTTTTAAGCTAGATGTTACCGCTAGCGCAGAACAAATACCAAGTACTTGTAGTGCGATTGGGTTGTTAGCTAAAACCGGGCCAAATAGGACCGCTTTCATTTCTTTAGTATCAGCCATTATTTCAATGCTCCTTTACGTACTTCCGCAAGGAATGGACCAAAGCCATTGTCACCAGTCCAAAAGTCAACTGTATTATCAACACCGTTAGACGTTAAAGTTGCACCCGATAGACCATCAATTTGATGCTCATTGCTAGCGCCACTTTTTACAACATCGATAGGTAATTCTTTACCTTCCCATTTTGCAGTCCACTGTGGATTTTGGATTTCGCCACCTAAACCAGGTGTTTCACCATGCTTATAAAAGATAATGTTTTTGATTGTTTCGCCATCATTTTCAAGCGAAAGGAAACCATACATTAAGCCCCATAAACCGTAACCTTGAATAGGAACAATAATAGTGTCAACTGACCCATTATCTGCTCTAGAGATGTATACAGGTGCCTCTGTCGTTACGCGCTGAATGCCCGCAATATCAGTAATGCCTTTTTCAGCAAGCGCAAAGCTTAGCTTAGGGTCAAATTTGCTTTTTTCAAAGTCAAATGCATTAACCTTAGCCTGAACTTCTTCACTTGAGTCGCTTGCAAAAGACTCACCCGTTTTCATATTAACTAAGCGTACTTCGATTTTGTTGTTGAATGTTTCAGAAACATTTTCAACTTTTCCGATTCCCGCTGCAACTAAGATATTACTTTGAATATCTTTCGCTTTATTAGCTTGCTGTAAAGGACGAAGCTGTACAGCAGCAAACGATACGATAATTGCACACACTAAACATAGCGCAACAACTACTGCTAACGTTTTACCGATTGATTCGTTATTACTAGACATTACGTGCCAACCTCCGTTTGATATTAGCTTGCACTACAAAGTGATCGAACAGTGGAGCAAATAAGTTAGCAAATAAGATTGCTAGCATCATACCTTCTGGGAAAGCAGGGTTCACAACACGGATCATAACAACCATAAAACCAATAAGAGCGCCATAAGCTAACTTACCTTTATCGGTAAATGCAGCAGACACAGGGTCGGTAGCCATAAAGAACATACCAAACGCAAAACCACCTAGTACAAAGTGCCAATGCCAAGGCATAGCAAATACTGGGTTAGTCTCAGAGCCAACTGTATTTAGCAGTAATGCAGTGATTACCATACCGAAAAATACACCTAGCACTATACGCCAAGAAGCGATACGCACGTAAATAAGGAACAAGCCACCCACTAATAATGCAAGTGTTGATGTTTCGCCTACAGAACCTTGAATGAAACCGTAAAACGCATTCCACCATAACTCCATGTTTGAAAAATCAAGTGTGCCAACAAACGCTTGACCAAGCATAGTCGCACCAGAGAACGAATCTACTGCTGTCCATACTGTGTCACCTGAAATTTGTGCCGGGTATGCGAAGAATAAAAACGCACGACCAGCTAACGCAGGGTTTAAGAAGTTACGACCTGTACCACCAAAGATTTCTTTAGCAATTACAACACCAAATGTAATACCAAGCGCAACTTGCCATAAAGGAATAGTTGCTGGCAAAATAAGTGCAAATAACACTGATGTTACGAAGAAACCTTCGTTAATTTCGTGTTTACGCACTGAAGCAAATATAACTTCCCAAAAACCACCTACAGCAAAAGTAACTGCATAAATTGGTAGGAAGAAACACGCTCCATAGAACATTTTAGCGCCCCAGCCTGCATCAGCGGTTAATTGACCGCCTAACAGTTGAAACAAATCAACTTGCCATATATTAGCTAGTTCAAAACCTTGTGCTAAAGCACCAGCGGCCTGATGACCAATATTGAACATACCAAAAAACATAGCAGGGAACGTTGCCATCCACACTAAAATCATCATGCGTTTTAGGTCGATGTTGTCACGAACGTGTGTCGCGCCTTTATTTACGTAGCCTGGTGTATAAAAAATAGTTGCTGCTGCTTCATACAGAGCATAAAACTTTTCATATTTACCACCGGCTTCAAAATTCGGCTCGATATCTTCAAGATATTTTTTTAAACCCATCTCTCTAGCCTTCCTTCTCGATCGTAGTTAAGCAATCGCGTAGGGCTGCGCCATACTCGTATTTGCCCGGACAAACGAAGGTACATAACGCTAAATCTTCTTCATCTAGTTCAAGCGCGCCTAATGACATTGCACTGTCTACATCGCGTGACAATAGGTCGCGTAATAATAGAGTTGGCAAAATATCTAACGGCATTACACGCTCATAGCTACCAATTGGTACCATGGCACGTTTTGAACCACCTGTTGACGTTGTCATTTTAAATAAACGACTCGGTGCAAGGTGAGAAATAAAGGTACGCGTTACGGAAAATTTATCACTACCTGGTGCAATCCAACCAAACAATTCTTTTTCGCGACCTTCAAGTAAAACAGATACTTGAACGTGGTAACGACCTAAGAATGCATGAACACCGTTTGAAATAGAACCTGACAATACTGAACCAGAAATAACACGGTTATCACCGTCTTCTAATTCGCCAGCAACTAAATCATCCAATGAAGCACCTAATTGTGTTTTCACTAAACGAGGGTTTTTAACGCGAGGACCTGCAAGAGAAATTACACGATCAGTGTAAATTTCACCGGTAAGGAATAAGTGACCAAAGGCGATAACGTCTTGGTAACCAATATGCCAAACCTGCTTGCTAATAGATACTGCATCAAGATGATGGATATGTGTGCCAACAAGGCCAGCCGGATGCACACCACCAAACTCATGTACTTCTACTTGAGCTATAGATGAGCTAGGAACTTGGCTACCTGCTTGTTTACAAACAAATACTTTACCGTCGGTTAAACGCGACACAACAGCTAAACCTGCTTCGAATGCTTGCACATTTTCAGCAATAATTACCGCAGGATCTGCAGCAAGTGGATTAGTGTCGATTGCGGTCACAAAAATAGAGCTAGGATTTGCATCCACTGCCGCTACTTTACTGAATGGGCGAGCACGAAGTGCTGTCCATTGACCAGACTGTATAAGTACTTCTTTGGCTTTTTCACGATCTAAGCTCGAAAGCTCGGCATCAGAAAAAGTACCAAAGGTGATTTGCTCACTGCCGTTAACTTCAATAACAACAGATTGCAGTACACGTTTAGCACCACGATTAATTTCTTTTACTGTGCCAGAAGCTGGAGCAGTAAATAATACACCTGGGTTCTTTTTATCTTCAAAAAGTACCTGGCCTTTTTTCACTTGGTCATCCACACGAACATGCATGGTTGGACGCATACCAATAAATTCTTCACCTAGCACAGCTACACGTTTGACGGTAGAACCATCATGAATAACTTGCTGAGGAGCGCCCTCTATGGGTAAGTCCAGACCTTTTTTTATATTGATCATACGCACTTGCACTACATTAACGGAAAGAAACTGAAAAATCGTATCAACCACGTCGCCATATTAACTATAACAAGTTGTGTAAAACTAACTTGCTATAAATACTAAACAAGCAACGCAGTAAAACTCCTCACATATTGCTATGATTTTAACATCATTGTGCAACACTATGCGAGTGTATTTATAAAAATTATACCAGAGAAAGACTTATTTACGCTTGATGTAGCTATTTAATAAAATTCAAGCTAGACCAAAGTTGTACGTTTACTAAGAAACATTATTTTTATAAAAAAATCAGTAATAAAAAAGTCGCACTAGGCGACTTTTCAAACTGTTTTGTACAATTGATTAGTCAATCATATTCGCAATAGGCTGAACAGGGTCAACCTCTTGCTCATAATCAACGCCTTGTATACCAAAACCAAACAAGCGTAAAAACTCATTATGATAACCAACATAATCGGTTAGTTCATCAATGCTACTAGTATCTACTTTATCCCAAATAGCTTGAATACGTGCTTGTACGTCATCTTCTAGCTCTTTATAGTTTTGGAATAAATGACCGCCTTCGTCAAAACGTGGCGTGTCGCCGTATAAGTTTTCGCTAAATAACGCCTGTATTTGCTCAATAGTACCTTCGTAGGTGCCATCGGCTTTCATTACTTTAAATAAAGCAGAAATATACAAAGGCATAATAGGAATAGCCGAGCTAGCTTGTGTTACTACCGCATTAAGTGACGATACATACGCTTCGCCATTTAAATCACTAGTCGAAGCTTTAATAGCAGCCGTTGCACGATCCAAATCTTCTTTTGCTTTACCAATCGTTGCATGCCCGTATATTGGCCATGTTAGCTCTTTACCTATGTAGGTATAAGCAGTGGTTTTGAAGTTATCGGCTAGCACATCGGCTTGTTTTAGTGCATCAATCCACATTTCCCAATCTTCACCGCCCATTACTTTAATAGTATTGTCGATATCATCTTGGTTTGCCGCTTCAACGGTTATTTCATCAATTTCACGCTTTGAGGTATTCAGATTTTTAGTTGTAACTGCATTACCAATTGGCTTAAGCGTAGATGAGAACACTTCACCGGTATTAGGATCGGTACGACGCGGAGACGCTAAGCTGTAAATAATTAAATCTACTTTGCCTAAATCGGCTTTAATAGTATCAATTGCTTTTTGCTTAATTTCGTTTGAGAACGCATCGCCATTAATATTTTTTGACCAAAGGCCTGCTTCGTCTGCAGCATTTTGAAATGCAGCTGTATTGTACCAACCTGCAGAACCCGTTTTGCGCTCAGTGCCTTCTTTTTCAAAGAAAATACCTAATGTTTTAGCACCGCCACCAAACGCCGCAGTAATACGCGATGCAAGGCCATAGCCTGTAGAGGCACCAATAACTAATACATTTTTAGGCGCATTTTTTAATGCACCTTGTTGCTTTACATAATTAATTTGTTCTTGAACATGTTCGCTACAGCCCACTGGGTGGGCATTGGTGCAGATAAATCCACGAATTTTAGGCTTAATGACCATTGATCATCCTATATCTTTACAATAAAAATTAGCGCTAGTTTAAAGGCTAATACTAAAAACACTGATCTGATCAGTTAATCTTGAGTGTAAACATCAATCAAATCGCTATTAATTGTTTAAGCTGACTTAGAGCCACCCATACAATTGGGTGAATCAGGCGCTTCACCATTATGTTCAGCAAACTCATCTGGCGTATAAGTATGAATAGCCAGTGCATGAATATGATTGGCTAATTCATCTTTTAAAATTTCATTAATTTCGCGATGGCGCTGTAATAAGCGCTTACCAGCAAACTCTTCGCTAACCACTATCACTTTAAAATGCGAGTCGCTGCCAGCACTGTGCATATGGCTTTCGTTAATTACATTTAAATGCTTACAGGCAATTGCATCGCTGATTTTTTGTTGAATTTGTTGCTGCATGACATAAACCATTATTGTTACTTATTTATAAGCCCACTATAGCAACTTGCTAAGCCTAATGGCTAACGCTTTATCAAGCGAAAGGTTAAACTTATTCGCGGATGAGCCAAGGTAGTTTGCTTAGCAATAGCGTGTTGATAGTCGCGCTGACTATTGCCACTCATAATTAAACAGCTGCCGCTATGTAGCTTTAAATTAGTAACTTTATTGCTAGCTTTGTGTTTTAGTTTTAATACTCGCTCAGCCCCAAGCGATATACAAACGATAGTAGGTTGATGGCCAAGCTCTGCTTCATCGTCGCTATGCCACCCCATAGTATCGTTACCATCGCGGTAATAATTTACTAATAGTGAATTTAATGGCTGGTTTAAATGCCGCTCTAAACGTTTGCGCATCGCCAGTAAAACATCAGGCCAAGGCTCTACTATTAACTTACTGTGAGAATAACCATACTCAATATTGTTTTCACTGATAAAACACTGCAGCCGAGGAATTGGCCCCGTTTTATTGTAAACCGTAACATTAGGCTGCTGCCAACACAGGTTTTGCTGTAAATAGTAGAACAAATCGAGGCTTTTTTGTGCACTAAGCGCCCTACTTTGATAAGAAAAGCCATTTGGTAACAGTTGGGGGTTGGCGTTTGGCCGTTGCATGTTAGAATTTACCTATCATTTGATTACTGATCACTAAACTATTATGACCATGCAAGCACAGCTCGGCGATAAAACCTTTACTCTTGAACGCTTTCCTTTGGATCAAAAAAACCGCAGCTTACAAGCTTGGGATTCAGCCGACGAATATTTAATCGACTATGTTAGCGAACATCATCCTGATTGTCGCTCTTTGCTGATTTTAAATGATAGTTTTGGCGCGCTTTCTTGTTATTTTAGCCACAAGCAATTAACTGTTTGTTCAGTAAACGACTCTTATATTAGCCACCAAGCAGCAGCTTATAACTTAGCAGAGAATAAAATACCTGCTATTACCTTTAGCCAGCTCGATAGTTTATCGGCTTTACCTGAACAAGTTGATTTGGTACTTATAAAAGTGCCACGCACATTAGGCTTTTTACAGTATCAACTGTCTGAGCTTAGCGAAGTGCTTGCACCCGGAACGCCTGTTATTGCCGCGGCAAAAACAAAAGATGTGCATAATTCAACAATTAAAGCGTTTGAGCAGTTTATTGGCGAAACAAAAACAAGTTTAGCGGTTAAAAAGTCACGCTTAATTATAAGCCACGCACAAGGTGGGTATAAAGCCGCTGATTTTCCGGTAAATTGGCCACTTGAAGGCACTGACTTTACTATTAGTAACCATGCAAATGTGTTTTCGCGTGATTCATTAGATATTGGCGCACGGTTCTTTTTTAACTACTTACCAGAAACCAATAAAGCTAAAAGCATTATTGATTTAGGCTGTGGTAATGGCGTGGTGGGTTTAATGGCATTATCGCGTTGCCCAAATGCAAATATTACTTTTGTTGATGAGTCGTATATGGCCGTTGAATCGGCACGCTTGAATGTAGAGCTCAATATGGAAGCTAAATATGAGCAATGTTCATTTGTTGAAAATGACTGTTTATCGGGATTTGAGCGCGACAGTGTTGATATGGTGCTATGTAACCCGCCATTTCATCAAGCTCAAGCGGTTACCGACCACATTGCATGGCAAATGTTTAAAGAAGCAAAAGATACTTTAAAAGAAGGTGGCGAATTGCGTATTATTGGTAACCGTCATTTAGATTACCACGACAAACTAAACCGTATGTTTGGTAACTGCAAGCTACTAGGTTCTAACAAAAAGTTTGTTGTACTTAGTGCCACAAAAAATACCGGAATGTTATAAATGCAAATTATAAAATACCTTTTACCTTGGTTGGTGTTTTTGGCACTGCCTGCATGTAGTAATCAGCCAAATCAGATAATACTTAATCCTGTTTATAAAAATGGGCAAATAAGTTCAATCAACAGCAGCTTAAGTACCAGTGTAATTGATTTAAGAGGCGATACTGCCACCTTAAAACTTATAGAGTCTGACAAAACCAAAACTTTTGCCAGCCATGGTATTACAGCCTCAGTAAAAAGTGCGCTCGACAGCGCCCTAAGTCGTAACGGTGCCAGCATTTCTAACTTAGCCACGGTGCGCTTTGAAGTAGATATTCATGCTTTGCAAGCAGTTGTTACCGAAAAACTAATGAGCCACACCAGCGCGGCTTCTATAGAGTTTGGCGTGCGTGTTATTCGCGCTACCAGTAACTTTAGCAAAGTATACCGAGGCAATGCTAATTTAGCAGGGCCACTGGGGCACGACAGAGCAAAAATAGAAGGTCAGCTTAATAAGTTGACTGAGCAAATTATTACCCGCATTGTATCTGACCCTGAATTAATAGAATTTTTAGAAGGTTAACAATGAAACGACTTTTTTTAATCTGCTTAAGCCTATTCTTTAGTACCACTACGCTTGCTGCTAAAGAAGGCCGTTTTGTACAAAAAGATAATATTTTTCCGCGTGTTGAAATAGTCACTTCACTGGGTAGCATAGTGATTGAGCTTGACCGCTCTAAAGCCCCCATTACTGCAAATAACTTTTTAACCTACGTAATGGATAAAAGCTATCAAGGCAGTGTGTTTCATCGTATTGAGCGTGATGTAGAAAACGACCGCGACTTTGTTATTCAAGGTGGCGGCTACGATAAAGACTACGATGGACTACACGAAAACGATCCTATTTTTAACGAAAGCGGTAATGGCTTAAAAAACGATATGTATAGCATAGCTATGGCGTATCAAGACCGCCAACCTCATTCAGGAACGCGCCAATTCTTTTTTAATATGGACGATAACGACCATTTAAACCCTGGCAGAGAATGGGGGTTTGCGGTATTTGGCAATGTAATGGACGGCTACGACACGCTAGATAAAATTATGGCGGTAAAAACCGGATTTAACGAAAAAATTGGCTACGACTTTGTACCCAAAGAGCCTGTAGTTATTTTAAATATTAAATTACTTGAACAAGTTCCCCTGTAACAATTAAAAGAGCAGCCTAGCTGCTCTGTGTTAAAGCCAATGAAGGCCCTATGAGCAAAACACTCTCTATTCGCGAATATTTTTCTTATTTTAAAGACAAACGCCTTATCAATATTTTTATATTTGGTATGAGTAGTGGTTTTCCATGGGTGCTGATTGGCTCTGTAATGTCGGCATGGCTAAAAGACGAAGGCTTAAGCCGCAGTATGATTGGCTTATTTGGCATTGTGTTTGGCGCTTACAGCATTAACTTTTTATGGTCGCCGTTAATTGATCGTACCAAACTACCCTTTTTATACAAATGGTTAGGCCAACGCCGAAGCTGGATACTGTTTTGCCAAAGCTTTATTTTACTTGGCACACTGCTATTAGCAGGGCTTGATTTAAAAGCCAATTTAGCGCTCGTCGCCGCACTTTGTTTATTAATAGCCATAGCCTCTGCCACTCAAGATATTGCTATTGACGCTTTTAGAATAGACGCCCTGGGCGAAAATGAATCTCACAAAGCGACCGCCGCCGCTGCCATGGCAACCTCGGGTTGGTGGTCGGGTTATGCGCTACTTGGGGCCATTCCGTTTTATATGGCCGATATACCTTCGATAGATTGGCCGCAAGTATACTACTTTTTATCCGCCATAATGCTGCTACTAATGAGCTGTGTATTTTGGGCAAAAGAACCCGAATCAAACCGCGAAGCAGTGCACGCTGAGCTTGAGCGGGTATACCTTGAAAAACTTGCCGCCAGCAAGCAAACACCATTAACTAAAACACTCGCTTGGCTTGCAGTTACTGTGGTTGATCCGTTTAAAACCTTTTTTGCTAAAAATGGCGTTAAAACCGCGTTGGCACTGCTTGCATTTATTTTCTTATTTAAAATTGGCGAAGCGTTTTTAGCTCGCATGTCGATTGTATTTTATAAAGAGGTTGGCTTTAGTAATACCCAAATAGCCAATTACTCTAAGCTAGGCACCGGATTAATTACCATCGTATTTGCCTTTTTAGGCAGTATTTTTAATCATAAATACGGCATTGTTAAAGGCTTATTTATTAGTGGTGTGGCAATGGCGGCATCTAATTTAATGTTTTCTTGGATTGCACTTGCCGGCCCACAAGAGCATTTATACGCCATGGCTATTGTGGTTGATGGTTTTACTCAGGCATGGTCGCTAGTAGCTATGGTGGCATTTATATCCATGCTATGCGATAGAGCATTTAGTGCAACACATTATGCGTTACTTGCGTCGCTGGGTAATTTAGGGCGTACTTTACTGTCGAGTTACAGTGGGGTAGTAATAGATGATTGGCTGGCGGGTAACTGGTCGCTATTTTTTATTCTTACTGCATTAATGGTGTTGCCATCGTTGATATTTTTATACTTAATTCGTCATAAACTGTATCAGCTAGAGCGTAATTATCACCAAAATACTTAAACTCAATACTTAAAATAAATTATTTACTTGGCATATTTAAAGGTGCATTAAAATATGCCAAGTAACTTGCGGCTATTAATCAACTTTAAGTAAGTTTAATGCCTCATGCGGATCAACTTCGAGTGCATTACAGTAGCGCACAAATTCAATTACATCTAAGCGGCGCTCTTGGTTTTCAATTTTGCCAATAAACGAATGTGGTGTGCCTAATAACTGCGCTAAACTACGCATTGTATGCCCTTTGTCATGACGTTTACTTTTAAGCCATTTGGTCAGTTTTGCATTTTCTTCTGATGAAACTGTTTTACCCATCATGTACATCTCCTACTTAATGCGGTGTAAATACTAATTGATGCAATTTATTAATAGCGCTCAGTGAGTACACTGCACAACAGCCTAATTGGGCATTGATTGCAACTCAGCTTTACTAATTACTAATTACTAATTACTCATTGTGAGCTAAAAAACGCTATAAATAATACTTACTTATTGTGGTGGTGAATGAAATTTTGCCCGTCTCATTCTTATATATTGTATACTATTAACTCATTGGTAAAATGGCTAATTACATTCGGCACAGGTTAAATAATGAATATATATTTACCAAGCCTGAATAGATAGCTTAAACCATTAATAAATATTTGTAACAATTTTGTTCCATTTTAGTGTTACATGTTTATGCTTAATCAATAACGAGCACCCTAAAAGGCTAAATAATGTTCAGGCTACTTTTTTTACTTCCTATTATACTGTGCTTAGGCTGGTGTTTTTTTCTTCGCCACCATGGTGTGCCTATTAAAAAAGGCAAAAGAGGCTTTGTATATATACTCGCGTTTTCTACTTTTGTACTTGGCTTTTTTATATTAATGATGCAAATAACCGAATTCACTCCTAGCGAATTTTAGGCATTAAAAAAGCCGCAAAAGCGGCTTTAATATTTTATTGTTTACCCAGGGTTTGTTGACCTTTGCGGGTTAATATTTGTTCCAACTAGGGGCAATTTAATCGCGGCGCTAGGTTTGTAACCTAGTGGGCTAAGTAAAAACCGAGCAACAAAGAGTTAATTGCCCCTAGGCAGAACCCTTCGGGCAGCGCCTGTTTGGCATTGATGCTACGTTATCGCCTATTTATGGGGAATAACCACACCACATAGGCTCTGCCTTGCCTAAACACCAAACAGACTGCTGCAAATTTAACCTTGAAAGATCAACAGACCCTTGTTAAATAGTAAAGCTTGAACCACAACCACAGGTTGTAGTTGCATGAGGATTAGTTACAAAAAAGCGTGCGCCTTCTAATCCTTCAGTGTAATCAACTTCGCCGTCTACTAAATATTGTAAACTCATCGGATCAACCACCAGCATCACGCCATTTTTGACGATTTCTAAATCACCTGGATTGGCCTTTTCATCAAAGGTAAAACCGTACTGAAAACCAGAACAACCACCACCCGTTACATATACGCGTAATTTAAGTTCTGGATTTTCTTCTTCATCGATTAACTGTTTAACACGATCGGCTGCCGCGTCAGTGAACTTAATTGGTAATTCTTCAGACATTTTAAAACCCTCAATATCGTAATGCTGTGATTATCTAATACCCGAGTGTTTTAATCAAGTATAGTAAAATAAAGGTTGCAGGCACTCGCTGCTGTTAGTAGCAAACTAAACCTAAATATTGAGTCCAGCGTCGCTTATTTGCGTATTTTAACGTTAACTTTTCTATAAATGTAATTATTTTACAAAATCACAACGACTTAGCGTTTGGCTTTTGCTAAAATGGCCGCTGAAAAATGCTGCGGGGAAATAAAGCATGTGGCTTGAGCAACTCAGGCGTCGATTAGCCAAACCTAAAACATCCGTACAATTATGCTTATTAGGCGTAAGTGCCGGATTAATAGCTGCATTTTTTATTATTTTATTTCGCTTAACGATTCTTTTTTTTCAAAGTATATTTTTAGAAACTCCCGACGACTTTACCACCCTCCCCACTTTAGAACGCGTATTAATGCCCCTTATTGCGGCACTCTTAATTGCGCTTTTTGCGGCCTTTACTGGCTTTAAACATTATCGCTTGGGTATTCCGTTTGTAATTCACCGTATTAAACGTCATTACGGGCAAATGCCAATATATAACACCCTAAACCAATTTGTTGGTGGTGCACTGGCTCTGATCAGCGGCTTTTCGGTGGGGCGCGAAGGGCCTTCGGTGCATTTAGGTGCTACGGGGGCAAGTATCTTAGCAACTAAATTGCACTTACCTCATAACGCCATGCGTACCCTTAGTGGCTGTGGCATTGCAGCTGGTATTGCCGCCTCGTTTAACACGCCGTTAGCAGCGGTTATTTTTGTAATGGAAGTAGTACTTCGAGAATATAAAGTACATATATTTGTGCCAATTATGCTTGCAGCTGTTACTGGCGCTTTAGCAACCCAATTTGTATTTGGCGAAGGCTCAGAGTTAGCACTTATAAGCATTGCTCCGTTAAGTGGCTGGCATTACCCGTACTTAATACTGTGTGGCATGGCGCTGGGCGCAATAGCCTATAGTTTTAATCAAAACTTAATGTTAATTATTAAAACGTTTAAACCACTTAGCATGTTTCCTCGCTTACTTATTGCTGGCTGTATTGCCAGCTTAATTGCGTATACCGTCCCCCAAGCTATGGGGTCGGGTATGAGTGCGATAACTATTGCGGTTGAATCCCCTGAAGACATGCAATTATTAACTACTATTTTAATTGCTAAGTTACTCGCCACATTATTTGCGATAGGTTTGGGTATTCCCGGTGGTTTAATTGGACCGGTTATAGGGCTGGGGGTTTTAATTGGCACTTTAATGGCCTTTTTTGCCCAGTTTATTAGCCCAGGTACAGATATAGCAGGAACTTATGGTGTACTTGGCATGGCAGGATTATTAGCAGCAACGCTGCATGCACCGCTTGCGGCTTTAACCACAGTGATGGAGCTCACTTCGTCTCCAGAAATAATAGTGCCTGCAATGATAGTTATTACCACCGCTTATGTTACCGCGCTGCAAGTGTTTGGTAATCGCTCGATATTTTTACAACAGCTGGATTTTCAAGAGTTACCTTACCAGGTATCTCCCGCTACTGAGGCACTACAAAAAGTAGGGGTAATGGATGAAATGGATGAAGACTTTAAGTTGCTTTACTCCGACGATAAACAGCAAATAAAAAACACCCTTGATGCGATGGACAGCCAAACCCCATTAATTGTATTTGATGAAGAAAATGGTTACCGATTGGCTGAATATGACTTGAGCTTAATGTCGGATCAAGCAACTAACCTTAGCTATATTAGTTTGGCCGGTATTAGCAGCCAAGCCACTTTAGCTGATGCCTTTGAGCTATTAAATGATAAGCGCAGTGGCGCATTGTATGTATATAACTTATTAGATAATCAACAAATTATGGGATTACTACGTTGGGATCAAATCCATCATATTTTAACCATTCGTAACAGCTTACTTTAATTTAAATGAGGGTAATATGAGCGCATTATTAATTTACAAAACCTTGCATATATTTTTTATGATTGCCTGGTTTGCCGGTATTTTTTACTTACCACGGTTATTTGTGTACCACGCTATGAGCGAAGAAAGGGCATGCAACTCTATGCTTAAAGTAATGGAACGTAGGCTGCTTTTTTTTGTCACTCCGTTTGCCGTGTTAACCGCGGTATTTGGTGTACTCACTATAGTTGAATATGGCCGCGATTGGTTTAAGTACAGCATGTGGTTGCATTATAAACTAGTGCTAGTAATTATTTTATACCTATACCATGGTTACTGTTTTAAGCTTTTAGCTGATTTTAAACATGACCGTAACACTAAAAGTGACCGTTTTTATCGTATTTTTAATGAGTTACCCGTTATAGCACTATTAATAATAGTGGCACTGGCGGTAATAAAACCCAGTTTATAATAAAATGTTTCTAGGTAATTTACTCTGCCAACTAGCTAAGTAACTTTGCTATAATATGCGCGATTGCGTGCTCCTTTAAGGATTATCGCGCCTTTTTGAATAAGTAGGAATAACCCCATGTTAAGTTTCCAAGGTGAAAATATACTCTCAGTTAATCAACTCGACAGAGACTGTATTGAACGTATATTTGCAGTAGCTAAAAAAATGGAACCCTACGCTAAAAAACAAAAGCGTACTAACGTGCTAGAAGGTGCCATTTTAGCCAACTTATTTTTTGAACCTAGCACACGCACACGCGTAAGCTTTGGCACCGCTTTTAACTTACTCGGCGGACTCGTTCGCGAAACAACCGGCATGCAAAGCTCAGCGCTCGCTAAAGGCGAGTCGCTTTACGACACCGCCCGTGTTATTTCGGCGTATGCCGATGCTGTCGCTATGCGCCACCCCGATGCAGGTTCGGTAAGTGAATTTGCAACAGGCTGCTCAATCCCTGTGATTAATGGTGGCGATGGCCCTAACGAGCACCCCACTCAAGCACTGCTCGATTTATTAACCATTGAGCGTGAGCTTAACCGTTTTGAGCAAAACATAGATGGTATGCACATTGCACTAGTAGGCGATTTAAAATATGGTCGCACTGTGCACTCTTTATCAAAACTATTATGCCACTATAAAAACGTGAAATTCTCGATGGTTGCACCCGATGGTCTACAAATGCCTAGCTATATATTAGATGCAGTAGATAATGCAGGTCATAAAATTGAATTGGTAAACAAAATGGAAGGTAACTTAGCTGCCGACATAGTTTATCAAACGCGTATTCAAGAAGAGCGCTTTCCTTCGCAAGAAGAAGCCAACAAATACCGTGGTGGGTTTAGAATTAGTCAATCAATTTACACTGCACATTGCAAACCTAATTCAGTGTTAATGCACCCGCTACCACGCGATAGTCGCCTAGAAGCCAACGAGCTAGATAACGACTTAAACGCAAATGACAATTTAGCTATATTTCGCCAAGTACAAAATGGCGTATTAATTCGTATGGCACTGTTTGCTTTAACCCTCGGCGTAGAAAACAAAGTCGAGCAGTATGAAGTAGACGTACCTTGGTTTAGCCGCAAACGCGATAGCTAAACCCACTTTTTTTGTGACAAAACAATAGGATTTTTCATGACAATTAGCCAAGACTTATTTGCACGCGCTCAAGCTTCTATTCCTGGTGGCGTAAATTCACCAGTACGTGCTTTTAATGGTGTAGGCGGCACACCGCTATTTATCACTAAAGCTGAGGGTGCGTTTACATTTGACGCCGATGGTAATCGCTATATCGATTATGTTGGCTCTTGGGGCCCTATGATCATGGGCCATAACCACCCTGCAATTAAACAAGCAGTACACGACGCGGTAGAAAACGGCCTAAGTTATGGCGCGCCTACCGAAGCCGAAATTTTAATGGCTGAAAAAGTAAAAGAGCTAGTACCATCAATCGAAAAAGTACGTATGGTTAGCTCAGGCACAGAAGCCACCATGAGCGCTATTCGCTTAGCGCGTGGTTTTACTGGCCGCGATAAAATACTTAAATTTGAAGGCTGTTACCACGGCCATGCCGACTCATTATTAGTTAAAGCGGGCTCTGGCGCATTGACTATGGGCGTGCCTAATTCGCCGGGCATTCCTGAAGATTTTGCAAAACATACGCTTACTGTATCGTTTAATAATTTAGATGAAGTGAAAGCTATTTTTGCTAAATATGCCGACGAAATTGCATGCATTATTGTTGAGCCTGTTGCTGGTAACATGAACTGTATTCCACCGGTTCCGGGATTTTTAGAAGGTTTGCGCGACGTTTGTGACGAATACAAATCGGTACTTATTTTTGACGAAGTAATGACCGGGTTTCGAGTTGCACTTGGCGGCGCACAAGCCTACTACAATATAAAACCAGACTTAACCTGTTTAGGTAAAGTAATTGGCGGCGGCATGCCAGTGGGCGCTTTTGGCGGCAAAACCGAAATTATGGATTATATTGCACCGGTTGGCCCAGTTTATCAGGCGGGTACATTGTCGGGTAACCCAATTGCCATGGCTGCAGGTTTAAAATCGCTAGAGTTATTAAGCGAGCCAGGCTTACATGCAAAACTAGAAGCAACCAGTAAAGCAATTTGTGAAGGCTTTGAAGCCGGTGCTAAAAAAGCAGGCATTGCATTAACCACTAATTACGCCGGTGGCATGTATGGTTTTTTCTTTACTGATGCTGAAAAAGTAACAACTTACAAACAAGCTACTGAGTGTGATTTAGAGCGTTTTAAACGTTTTTTCCACCTGATGCTTGAAGAAGGTGTTTACTTAGCCCCCTCTGCTTTTGAAGCAGGCTTTGTATGTGCAGCGCACAACGAGCAAGAAATAAAAGATACCATTGCAGCCGCAGAGCGCGCGTTTGCTAAGCTGTAAAACATCAGTTTTATTCAGCCAATAAAAAAAGCCCTAACGGGCTTTTTTTATGTCTTGTAGTTATTCAAAACTGCTTAACGAATACACTGCGGCCTTGGTTCAAATTCACTGGCTCTTAGTGGTAGCTGAATAACTTTGCCGCACCCTGGTGGCGCTTGTTTACCCGTTAGCTCGTTAATAAACGCCCAGCGAATTGAAGGAGGACGAGTATCGGCTATCGCTTCGGGATTTAGCGGTTTTAAATAACGAATATAGGTCTCTAAAGCCCCTACACTACCGGTTAAGCCGGTACTTTTGTTATCATCTCGGCCTAGCCAAGCAACAGTCACTGTGTTTTGATCAAACCCGGCAAACCAGCTATCGCGTAAATCGTTACTAGTGCCCGTTTTACCCGCAAGTTGAATCGACGGAAAGTGTAAGTTTAACCGTTTTGCGGTGCCATCTTTAGTCACTCGTTTCATTGCGTATTTTGTCATGTACATGGCATCTTTAGCAAAACGCGGCTCAGATTTCACTTCATGCTTATACAATACTTTGCCTATTGAGTCGGTTAACGCAGAAATAGCGGTTAACTTTCTATATTCGCCATCGGCAGCAATGGTTGTGTACAATTGTGCTACCTCAAAACTAGACATTTCAAGTGCCCCCAATAACAACGATGGGTATTCGTTAATTCTTCCCTGCGCGCCTAACCCTCTTAGTGTATTTGCAACTTTATCTACCCCTACATCAAGGCCAAGATTTACCGCAGGTATATTTATACTGCGACTAAAAGCTTTGTATAACGGGATCGATCCGCGAAATTGACGATCGTAGTTTTCAGGTTGCCATACTTTACCTTGCTCATTGGTAACTTGCACCGGTGAGTCGTCAAGTAAAGTGGCTAGGTTATAATGTGGTAACTGCAGCGCGCTTAAATACACCGCAGGCTTAACTAATGAGCCAATATTACGTTTGGTATCAAGTACTCGGTTAAAGCCTGAATAACGCACATCGCGCCCAGAAACTAATGCCGATACGCCACCTTTTTCTACGTTAACTGAGATCATCGCCGCTTCAAGCGCGCGAGTATTAGGGCGTTTTTCTAAATAAGGCAAACTTGCCTGAATCGACTCTTCCATTGCCGTTTGTTTTTGTAAGTCAAAATAGGTAAACACACGAACACCGGCATCTAACACATTTTGATCGGGCAATAACTGCTTGAGTTCACGATTTACTAGTTCTAAATAACCTGGGTACGATTTTTGTAAACTGGCTTTCATTGGCGCTATATTCAAAGGACGTTTTAATGCAGCGCGGTATTCATTAGTACTCAAAAGTTTGTCTTCAACCATTAAGCGCAGCACTAAGTCACGACGTTCCATTGTGCGCTCTTCGTAACGACGTGGATTGTAATAAGACGGCCCTTTTACCATAGCCACCAGCAGCGCTATTTGATCGTACTCTAGCTCATCTACTGGTTTAGAAAAGTAAAATTCAGCAGCCAAGCCCATACCATGTACACCTTGGTTATAAGACTGCCCTAAATATACTTCATTTAAATACGCTTCAAGTATTTGATCTTTTGAATAACGGTAATCTAAAATAAGCGCAATAAACGCTTCGTTTATTTTTCGTGTAAGTGAGCGCTCTCGGGTTAAGTAAATATTTTTAGCCAGTTGTTGCGTTAGCGTACTGCCGCCCTGAACTGTTCGTCCAGCACGAATATTACTGTACAACGCACGTAAAATAGAAAATACCGATACGCCGTGGTGCTGATAAAAATTACGATCTTCAACCACTAAAAGCGTGTCTTTTAGCATTGCCGGAAATTTATCCAGCGGTACAAATTCACGATCTTGTTTAGAATCGTTACCTATACGCGCTATTTGCACCGGCTCCAACCTAGCGTTGTTTAAACGCCGACCAAACTTGTCTTTAATACTAGCCACTTTTTGCCCAGCAAAACGCAGTTCAATTATATGCGCTTGTTCTAGCGCGTCATAAAATTCAAAATCGCGACGATATATTTTAATGCTGTTGGCGGTTTTAACATATTGCCCTGTACGACTTAACCTATTAACGGCTGAGTAGTTTAGCCGCTCTAACTCCCAAATAACCTCTTGGCTTGATAAGAACTGCCCGGGGTAAAACGCCATCGAGCGTGCATAAACTTGCGCAGGAAGCTGCCATTTATTACCTTCAAATTGACGAGTTATTTTTGCATCGAGGTAAATAAAATAAAACGCCATAGCAATAAATGTCGCTAAACTAAGTTTCCAAAAAATAGACCATAGTTTATTGAGTAAAGATCGCTGAGCAACTGATGATTTGTTTTTTGTACTTTTTTTAGCGCCGTTACGCGGTGTACTTTTAGAGGGTTTAGCGCTGCGCTTTGTGGGGGTTTTACCTGTCGGTGTTTTTTTGTTATCAGCCATTTAAATGTAATTTATTCCAAGGTTTATTTTACGGACATGAGCTTAGCATAGTCACCTACTAGTTCACCATTATAAGGTAAATTAACAACCCATCTTAGCAGCACTAAAGTTAACCTCCCCTGAAATAAAAAAGCGCTACCTAAGTAGCGCTTTGGACAACACACAATAACTTAAATTTAATTACTACGAACCGATACAAACTCTGGGTAGGCGTCAATGCCACAATCGTGTTGATCCATACCGTTTAGCTCTTCTTCTTCGGTAACCCTAATGCCCATAGTATGCTTTAAAATTGCCCACACCAGCAGCGAAGAAATAAACACAAAACCAATAATACACAACAAGCCTATTAACTGAGTTACCAAGTTTGCCTCGGCGTTTGTCACTGGTACTAGCATAATACCAAGTACTCCACATACGCCATGCACAGAAATAGCGCCAACTGGGTCGTCTATTTTTGCCTTATCAAGTATAACAATACTAAATACCACTAATGAGCCGCCTAATAACCCTAATAAACACGCCATCAATGGTGAAGGTGAAAGCGGATCGGCGGTAATCACAACCAGCCCAGCTAACGCGCCATTTAATACCATAGTTAAATCGGCTTTACCCCATAATGCTTTACAAACAAACAGTGCTGAAACAGCCCCCATTGCAGCAGCAGCATTGGTGTTTAATAAAATCTTTCCTACAGCAGTCGCGTTTTCTGCATCTGATATTAGTAGCTGCGAGCCGCCGTTAAAACCAAACCAGCCCATCCATAAAATAAACGTACCTAACGTTGCCAAAGGCAAGTTTGACCCTGGAATTGGGTATATTTCGCCATTTTTACCATATTTTCCTTTACGTGCACCCAGTAATAATACGCCAGCTAATGCCGCTGATGCGCCGGTTGCATGCACTATTGCTGAGCCAGCAAAGTCAACAAAACCCATTGACGATAAAAATCCAGAGCCCCAAGTCCAGTAACCCTCAATAGGATATATAAGCCCAGTTAACACCAAGGTAAACACCAAAAATGCCCACAACTTCATGCGCTCAGCCACCGCACCCGAGACAATAGACATAGCCGTGGCAACAAAAACAACTTGAAAGAAAAAATCAGATTCTAGAGAGTGATCAGCATCAGCGGCTTGTGTACCAATTAAGCCACCAAATGAAGGAATGATGCCTCCCTCGGTATTCCCTACATACATAATATTGTAACCAACGAGTAAAAACATGGTGCATGCAATTGAATACAAGGCGATATTTTTAGTTAATATTTCTGTGGTGTTTTTTGAGCGTACTAAACCCGCTTCTAGCATGGCAAACCCTGCGGCCATCCACATTACTAATATGCCACAAATTAAAAAATAAAAGGTGTCGAGCGAAAACTTTAGTTCTATCAGTGTACTTTCCATAAATCCCCCTTAAAGTGCATCTTCATCAAGTTCGCCCGTACGAATACGAACAATTTGATCTAGGTCGTACACAAAAATCTTACCGTCACCTATTTTTCCGGTGCCTGCAACTTGCGTAATTGAGTCAACTACGCGTTGGCAGTTTTCAGTACGAGTGGCAATTTCGAGTTTAATTTTAGGAATAAAATCAACTTGGTATTCAGCCCCACGATACAATTCGGTATGACCACGTTGTCGACCAAAGCCTTTTACATCAACAACTGTCATCCCTTCTATGCCTAAATCAGCGAGTGCTGTACGCACTTCATCTAATTTAAATGGCTTGATGATTGCACTAATCATTTTCATTTTAGTCCCCTTAGGACACGTTATTGTTTTTCTTAGTTAATACAATCCAAGCTTTATGCCATTTTTTATATGGCAATAAAAAACAATAACTTATAAAAATTTTTTATATTTAAAACAAAAAAACGCACCAATTAGGTGCGTTTTTTTATATATAATACTTGATTGGTGCGTGTGTATTTAACTCAACGTATAGCTGTAACCTCTGCTAGCTGCAAAGTACTATTTAAAACCACACAATTGCGCCCTTGCTCCTTAGCTTGATACAAAGCTCTATCGGCAACACGCATAGCAGCGGTTAAATTGGTATTTTGAAATTCGGCTAGGCCTATACTTGCTGTTATTGATAAGGTTTTATCACTGATAGTAAAGTCGTAACTTGCGAACTTTTGTATAAATAAATTTAAACACTTCTCGGCTTGTTCAACTTCTACTTGCGTTAATATAATTGCAAACTCTTCACCGCCAATACGTGCCACTGTACTGTTAGAAAATGAAGTACGGATTAAATTACTCACTTGTTTAAGTGCCTGATCGCCGCCGTCATGCCCAAATTCATCGTTTATTGCTTTAAAAAAATCTATATCGAGTAACACTAAGCTATTTTTCTGATTTTTATTTTTGAGTAGTTTTTCAGCATACTGATAAAAGTAACGACGATTATAAAGCCCGGTAAGGTGATCTCGAAAAGCACTTTCTTTAATGTCTGCAATTAACGATAACTGCTCCATGGTTTGCAATACACGACAATGAAACTCTTCATTCATAAAAGGTTTAGTTAAAAAATCATTAGCACCATATTTAATAAATCGCGCCGATAAACCATGCTTACTCGCGCCTGATAACCCAATAATTGCTAAGTCATCACGGCCTCTAAAGTTTCTCACCGCTTTAACTAATTCAAAACCATCCATTGTTGGCATTGCATAGTCTGTCATGAGTAATTTAATTTCAGCATCGTTTTTGAGCATATCTAATGCTTGGCGTCCATCGTGCGCCTCACTGACTGCAAATAATTGTTTTTCTAGCATTTGCTTCATTAAAGTACGACTTAAAACCGAGTCGTCGGCTATTAATGCTTTACAGCCTTGGTTACGCAACAGCTGTGCAACTAATTTTATAGCGTAATTATATGAGTCACGGTTATCTTTTATCACATAATCAATTACGCCTAATTCTAACATTTGCAGGCGCTTGTACTCATCCATCTTAGAAGTAAGCACCACAGTAGGAATACCTTTTAATAAGGTATATTTGGCCACCTCACCATTTGGTGCGTCGGGGAGCGTTAAATCAACTAAGGCTAGTGTATAGCTGTGCTTACTTACAAACTCCTTACACTCAGATAAAGACCAAGCAAAATCAATGGCAACATCAAGATACTGTGCAGATATATGGCGAAGGACTTGTTGTACTACTTTACTATCTTCAACTATCAACAGTCTTTGCATAGGGCTTCTCTTTACTTCTAATTAAATTACTTGTTTTATAACCATATGTTCATCATAAATTTAAAGCCTTTAATGAGATTTTAAATTTATTAAAAAGCAAATTACACACCCTGTCGGTTTGCCACTATTTTTTTAAAGTAAATCTCACTTATTTAAGCTGCTATTTATAAATAGATGCGAATATACATTACTTTCATTACGATCGAAATAAAGAGCGATACAAAGCGTTAAAAGCTAAGTTTTTACACATTCTATTTACTCAACCACTATTATCGGCAACTAGTCTCAATACTTTTGTTTTTTTACTGAATATTTCTTTTAATAGAACATTAACAATAAAAAAGGGTCATTCATGAAGTTTAGCCAAAGTATTTTTTTACCTATTGCCGCCATTGCCTTAACACTTAGTAGTGCCTCCTTTGCCGATAATAACCAGCGTCGTATTGATATCGACAGCAAAGTGGTTACTGAGCACAAAGCAAAAATTAATAATCAGCGCTTTTCATATACGGTTGCAACCGGTACGCAACCTGTTTGGGATGACAAAGGCGATGCTATAGCAACCTTGCAATATACTTACTACACCCGCGATAAGGTAGATGACAGAGCAAAGCGCCCTTTGCTTATTTCGTTTAATGGCGGCCCTGGCTCGGCATCGGTTTGGATGCACCTTGCTTATACTGGCCCTCGCGTATTAAAAATTGATGATGAAGGCTACCCTATTCAACCATATGGGGTTAAAGACAACCCTTACTCAGTGCTCGACATTGCCGATATTGTATATGTAAATCCGGTAAACACCGGCTACTCTCGGGTAGTTGAAGATAAAGACGGTAAATTACTCTCTAAAGCTGAACAAAAAGAGCAGTTTTTTGGCGTAAAAGCCGATATTAAGTACCTCGCTGAGTGGCTTAATACCTTTGTAAACAGAAACGAGCGCTGGCGCTCTCCTAAGTTTTTAATTGGCGAAAGCTACGGTACAACACGTGTATCGGGCCTTGCTCATGAACTGCAAAATAGCCAATGGATGTACATTAACGGCGTAGTATTGGTTTCACCAACCGATATTGGCATTAAGCGCGACGGCCCAATTAAAGCAGCTAACCGCCTGCCTTACTTTGCCGCTACAGCTTGGTATCACAAAGCATTAAATGCCAACTTACAAGCTAAAGACCTAGACGAGTTACTGCCTGAAGTTGAGCAGTTTACAATTAACGAACTGATCCCCGCACTGGCTAAAGGCGGCTTTATTGCAGATGATGAAAAGCGCCGCATAATTAAAAAAATGGCGCAATATGCTGGGCTTTCTGAAACCTTTGTAGAGCAAAATAACTTAGATATTCCAACGCAGTTTTTTTGGAAAGAGCTATTACGTGATCGCGGCCAAATGGTAGGACGCTTAGACTCGCGTTATTTAGGTATTGATAAACGCGATGCGGGCGAGTCGCCTGATTACTGGGCAGAACTCACGTCGTGGTTACACTCTTTCACACCCGCTATTAATCATTACTTACGTGAAGAGCTAAATTATAAAACAGATATTAAATATAACCTGTTTGGTAATGTGCACCCATGGGATAGAAGCGGTAATAACACCGGCGAAAACTTGCGTTTAGCTATGGCGCAAAACCCGTATTTAAAGGTAATGATTCAATCGGGTTATTATGACGGTGCAACTAACTACTTTGATGCTAAATATACGTTATGGCAGTTAGACCCAAGTGGCAAAATGCAAGACCGCTTAAGCTTTAAAGGCTACAGAAGCGGACATATGATGTACTTACGCCATGCGGATTTAGAGAGCTCTAATACCGACTTACGTGAGTTTATAAAGGCGGCATTACCTAAAGAAGGCCAAGCTGCTAAATACTAATCAGCAAATATAAAAAAGGCTCATAATGAGCCTTTTTTATTTAATCATATTCTGTAAATCTAAAGCCAATAAGGCTTTATATCGAACGAAGCCAATCTACTTTGCTCCATTGCACTTACCAAATATTCTGTCTTTTGTGCTAGCCATGTTTGAATTTTAGCTAGCTTTTCATCTTCTTGACCACCGCAAAGCTGCTTTAAATAGTCAAGGGTACTAAGCTCGTACATACCATGAGAAATATCAAGCCAAGGGAGTCTAAACTCTAAGCGCTCTTCTTTATCAAATAACGCACCTAAACAATTACCACTTAGTAAACTGTTCTCTAATTGTGTGCGTATATTAAGGTAATCATTCGCGGTTAAAGTTTGTTCTTTAGGTAACAGCTTATGCAAATTTCGCCAATCTTTATCAAACAAACGGTTAGCAATGCTGGCTACCGATTGGTCAGCGTTTTGTAATTGCTTTTGATCCCAAAACTTGCGCCATTGTTTGTCTATTAACCAGGTTGTTAACGACAGTATTAAACGATTATAGCGTGCACTATGAAACAGCGCATAAATGTCGTCAATGCTAGGCTGTAGCTCTTTTAGGTCATTAATAACTTGTGTTAATGCCGGTGCGTTGTTTATTTTTTTATAAAAAGCGTGGCGTTTAGAAGTATAGGTTTTTAATTGAATTGCATTTTCAACCCACGCTAACTCGCTGAGTAACCACTTTAGTTCGTTGCGTAAATGCTCAGTACTTTCTTTGCTAACAATGTCGTCAAACAACCAAAAGTTATGACGAATTAAGCTTATACCGTCGGTTACTCGCTTTAATGTTTTTAAACTTGGCTTATCGAAATAACATTGTTCGTGCTTTTGCACAAAACGAATACCAAAACCCATAGCCTCTATTAATGCTTGCTCTTGGGTTACTTGCCCTTTGAGTTTAACAAACCCAATAGATTTACTTGGTTGCAGTGGCGTGTCGTCAGCAAGGCGATACCCTCTTGCGGCCTTTGAATACAAACCTAAGCGAATACAGTTTTGGCTTACTAATTTATCGGCTAGCGCAAATAATTCATTACGGCTGCCCTCAACAAGTTCAATTTCAAGCTCGCTGATCACCTCAACTTTACCCGCTGCGGCAATTTCACCTTTATCAAGCACTACTTCAATTTTTGCACCGTTTTGAGTCTCAATTAACCAAGTACGGCGAATAAAGTTGGTACTAAAAATCGGATGTATATTTTCTGCAATAACATTGGCTTGCATGCCATGAGGCCAAATAGAGGGGTCAAATGCCATTAAATCTGGACGATTAGACTCTATTGGTAAGTTAAATTCAGGGCGTTGATGTAAGCCCCCAACAACCTCACCGGAGAGTTTAATTGTTTGCTCACATTTATTATCAGCACAACGCGTTCTATAGCCAATATCAAGGGCTCTAAGCTCACGGCTTGGCGTATCATAATAAGCATTTTGTAAACTTCGAGATGGCTTATTAGTAACTGTTTTTGCAAATTGTGTAATTAATGAGGGGATCAGTGGAATGACGGCATCTGATACCAAAAATTTTAGTTCTATCTCAGTATCCATTAGTTATGCGGATTACCCTTAAAATTAATAAGTGGTCAAAATAAACAAAGCCGCCCCATATTGCAAATATTTTAGTCAAAATGGGCCGCTAATAAAATAACACCGGTTACAATATCAACCTTGCTATTGCGCTATTTAATCCATATTATCGCTATACTTATGTGAAATATAAAATCACGTTCTAAACGGACACGGTTAGATTAACAAGGTAAATAAATGCTAAAACACTGTTTATTATGGCTGTTTTTAACAGCCTCAACATTTGCGAGCCAAGCAGAAGAAGCTCAAACAGCAGCCCCCACCAATGCAAAAACAGCTTATATAATTGACAATCTTTATACGTTTATGCGCTCTGGTGCGAGCAAAAACTATCGTTTACTCGGCTCTATTGATGCAGGCACACAACTGACCTTATTATCGGGTGAAGAAAACGGCTTTTTAAAAGTTAAGGATGATAAAGATCGTGAAGGTTGGGTTGAAGCTAAATACATTACACAAACAGCTGGCTTACATAAGCAGTACCAAACGTTAAGTGATGAAATGAGCTCAATACAAAATGAACTGCGCCAAGCACAAGTTGAATTACCGCAGTTGCAAGAGCAAAACGTGCAGTTAACAAACCAAAACAAACAATTGTTTACACAAATAACTCAATTAAAAACTACACTTGAGCAAGAGCGCACTTTAAAGCAAGCCACTAGCTCTAAAGAAAAACGCCAATTACTTACTTATGGCGGTGCTAT
Source organism: Pseudoalteromonas nigrifaciens (assembly GCF_002221505.1). Lineage (NCBI taxonomy): Bacteria > Pseudomonadati > Pseudomonadota > Gammaproteobacteria > Alteromonadales > Pseudoalteromonadaceae > Pseudoalteromonas > Pseudoalteromonas nigrifaciens. The sequence continues at coordinate 2,693,985 of NZ_CP011036.1, forward strand.
TGCATTTTTAGGATTATTTTTAGGTATTATATTAACGATTGTGTTGTCTCGCCGTAAGCGCTACCAAGGCTGGGCATAATACGACAACTTAATTAGTCGCATAAAAAAAGCATCATTTGATGCTTTTTTTATGCCTGCAATTTGTATTACAAATCTAGGCGCAGACCCGGATCTTGTTTTATTTTTTCAATTACCATGTAGGTGTGATGCGTTCCCACTCCAGGTATATCAACTAAGTCGCCAAGCACTTGCCTGTACTCGTCCATGTTTGATACCCTGATTTTCAGCAAGTAGTCGTAGCCACCAGCAACCATGTCGCACTCCACTACTTGCCTAATTTTTAAAATGTGTTCTCTAAACACTTTAAATACCGCGGTATTTGAAGTCACCAACGACACTTGTACATGTGCAACTAAGCTTTGATTAAGCTTGGCTTCGCTAAGCTTTGCAACATAGCCTTCAATATAGCCTTCTTGCTCTAAACGCTTTACACGATCAAGACAAGGGCTGGGGCTTAAATTAACCTGCTTTGCGAGGTTAACATTTGAAATTCTGCCGTTCTGTTGCAGAACGTCTAAAATAGCTAAATCGATACGATCAAGCAGGCGTAATCTATTTGGACTCGTCATAACAGAACTTTATACGGATAAGTAGAAAATATGCCCTGTAAATTAGCGTAAAACGCCAAATTTAACCAGCATATTCTGCTGAATTTTAATTAGAATGCACGCCTTACACCAACGAATATTTAGTGGTAATTAATTTTACCTTAAGTTTTAACACTCCTGAGGGTTGCTTATGTTATTCAATAGCGATTTGACAACGACTTGTCCAATTCGACAAAAAATCCGTGACTTCTACCGCATCGACGAAAATGCGGTTATCGATCATATTTTACCACTTGCTGAAGTAGGTGTTAAAGCACGAAGTCGTGCCTGGGAAAGAGCTCGCCAAATTGTTTTAAATATTCGTAAAGACCAAGATGGTCAAAGCGGTGTTGATGCACTATTAAATGAGTTTTCACTCTCTAGTGAAGAAGGCGTAGTATTAATGTGCTTAGCCGAAGCCCTGCTTCGCGTACCAGACAAAGCAACTCAAGACACATTAATTCGTGACAAATTAGCAAAAGGCGACTGGAGCTCTCATTTAGGCAGCAGCGATTCGTTATTTGTTAACGCATCGTCTTGGGGCCTATTAGTAACCGGTAAAATGGTTAACTACACAGATAAAACCAAAGAACAGCAATTTGGTATGCTTAAAAAAACCATAGGTCGTTTAGGCGAGCCTGTTATTCGTAAATCAGTAAACTTTGCGATGAAAATTATGGGTAAGCAATTCGTTATGGGTCGTACCATTGACGAAGCAATAGTACGTGCTGCCGATAAAGAACAAAAAGGCTATGTATATTCATACGACATGCTAGGCGAAGGCGCGCGCACCATGAAAGATGCGCAGCGTTACTTTGACAGTTACATGAACGCGATTCATGCTATTGGTAAAGCGGCAAATGGCCGTGGCCCAATAAAAAGCCCAGGCATTTCAGTTAAGCTTTCTGCTATTCATCCTCGTTATGAGTTTACGCATAAAGAACGCGTAATGGCCGAGATTGTGCCTAAGCTTAAAGAGCTTGCGCTAGCAGCTAAACAATATGATATTGGCTTTACTGTTGACGCTGAGGAAGCAGACCGTCTAGATATTTCTTTAGATGTAATTGAAGCGGTATTTAGTGATGACGACCTAGCAGGTTGGAACGGCTTTGGTTTAGCGGTTCAAGCGTATCAAAAACGCGCTATATTTGTAATTGAATGGCTAACTGAACTTGCAACCCGTGTGGGTCGCAAAATGATGGTGCGTTTAGTTAAAGGCGCTTATTGGGACACTGAAATAAAAACCACACAACAAGATGGTTTAGAGCATTTTCCGGTATTTACTCGCAAAGCAACCACCGACGTGTCTTATAAAGCGTGTGCCATGAAAATGCTCGAAGCACGTGATGTACTTTACCCACAGTTTGCTACCCATAATGCCTACTCAGCAGCAACTATATTAGAAGTGGCTAAAGGTGATAACACCGGTTTTGAATTCCAACGTTTACACGGTATGGGCGAATCTTTATTTGACCAAATTGTTACCGAGGAAAAAATTCAGTGCCGCGTATACGCACCAGTGGGCCAACACGAAGACCTGCTGGCTTACTTAGTACGCCGTTTATTAGAAAATGGTGCTAACTCATCGTTTGTTAATGCCATTGTAGATACCACTAAGCCGGTTGAGACACTATTACCTGATCCGGTAGAAACACTGCAAGGTTTACGTAATAAATACAATACGCAAATTAAAATGCCAATTGACTTATATGGCGCCGAACGTGCCAATTCAAAAGGCATGGATTTAACCGATATAAACGTGATCACCCCGTTTAAAGAAAACCTTGATCTGTGGTTTAACGAACACTTAATTGAGCAAAGCCAAGTACCTGAAGGCTCTGTGGCAGTTAAAAACCCGGCAAACCACAAAGAAATAATTGGCCATATAAAACTGCAATCTAGCGATGAAATGCAAGTTTTGCTAGCCAACGCAGAAAACGCTTTTGAATCATGGTCACAAACATCGGTAAAAGAACGCGCTAACTTATTACGCCGCGTTGCCGATATTTTAGAGCGTCATCATGACGAGCTAGTGGCTATTTGTATTAAAGAAGCCGGTAAAATAGCTAAAGATGGTATTGATGAAGTACGCGAAGCGGTTGATTTTTGTCGTTACTACGCAGCCCGCGCTGAAGAGCTATCGCAAGATGAGCGCTTTGAAGCCCGTGGTGTTATTTTATGTATTAGCCCATGGAACTTCCCGCTAGCTATTTTCTTAGGCCAAGTAGCCGCTGCTATTGTGACCGGTAATACCGTTATTGCAAAACCAGCTGAGCAAACGAGTCTAATTGCGCTGCGTGCCATTGAGCTTATGCTATCGGTAGGTTTACCAGAGCATGTTGTGCAAACGGTAATAGCCCGTGGTAGTGACGTAGGTAAAACAATTGTTCCGGATGAACGCGTTCAAGCAATTATGTTTACTGGCTCGACTGAAACAGGCACGCTTATTTCACAAACGCTCGCGGCTCGTAGCGATATTCAAGTACCGTTAATTGCTGAAACAGGCGGCCAAAACTGTATGATCGTTGACTCAACAGCACTCCCTGAGCAAGTGGTTGACGATGTAATTAGTTCTGGTTTTCAAAGTGCTGGGCAACGCTGTTCAGCGTTACGTGTATTATTTATTCAAGAAGACGTTGCCGATGGCATAATCGAAATGCTTAAAGGTGCACTGGCTGAATTACATATAGGCGACCCATCGTTACTATCTACTGACGTAGGCCCGGTAATTGATGAAAAAGCGCTGAAAAGCTTAAACGATCACGTTGAGTACTTAAAAGGTAATGCGACATTACATTACGAGTGTAAAATTCCAGATAACACAGTAAATGGTGCGTACTTCTTTGCTCCTCGCTTATACGAAATAAAAGACTTATCGGTACTTAAGCGCGAAGTATTTGGCCCATGTGTACACGTTATACGCTTTAAATCGAGCGAACTAGACAGTGTTATGGATCAAATAAACAACACAGGTTACGGCTTAACTATGGGCGTGCATTCGCGCATTGAAGAGCGCTGTGAATACCTAGCTAAAATGTCGCGTGCAGGTAACGTATACGTTAACCGTAATATGATTGGCGCTATTGTTGGTGTGCAACCATTTGGTGGCCGTGGTTTATCTGGTACTGGCCCTAAAGCCGGCGGCCCTAACTACTTACAACGTTTAGTAAAAGAAAAAGCATCACCAGAAAACGTGCAAATGACCAATCTAACGCCAGACGAGCTGGATTTACACCACTACAGCGGTGCAAACGAGCAAGTAGAAAAGCTAATGATTAACTCTATGCGCGATGAAAAAATTTGGCGCTCAACACCACTAAACGACCGTGTCTCTGCGGTGCGTCAATTGCTTGCTAAAATAGCCACAGTTGAAATTATTGACGACTTAGCAGACGATTTAGCACTAACACTTGCCGATGCACGTGCACAACTTAATCGCTTAGAAAAGCACATGCGTAAATTTACTACATTACCAGGGCCAACAGGTGAGTCTAATACTTTGCACCTTGAAGCACGTGGTTGTGTTGTATGTTACGCTGATAAGAGCACATCATTTAACTTTTGGGCATTATCGATCATTACTGCAATTGCTGCGGGTAATACGGTAATTACCGTGGCTTCTGAAATATTTTATGAAGAAGCGGTTGCCTTTAGAGATAAATTTATTGCCACCGGTGTTGCCGAAGGCGTGTTCCAAGTAGCTAAACCAAATCAGTTACAAGCTATATTGGCACATCCGCACTTAGCCGGCGCTGTGGTTGCAGCACGCTCTTCTCGCTTTGGTTATTTCAGCCAGCAACTAGCGCAGCGTAAAGGTGCTATTTTGCCAGTGATCAGCTCTGAATATTACGATACGCTTATTAAACGTTTAGTAACTGAAAAAACCATCAGTATAGATACAACGGCATCGGGTGGTAATACATCGCTGATGACGCTTGTTGAAGATGATGAGTAACTAGTTTAGCACTAATTACTTATTCGTATAAAAAGGCACCTTAGGGTGCCTTTTTTACTATGTTAATTGTAATATTTTTGTTACTTTAACCAGTAGAATACTTATATGAAGTGAATTAAATTGAAAGTCATTCCAATTTCGCAGTTATTACCTGGCATGTTTGTACAAAGCGTAACAAAGCAAACCGGACGTATAAAAATAAAAAGCCAAGGCTGGGTTAAAACTCAAGCCGGTATCGATAAATTAAAAAATGTCGGTATTTTAGAAGTTGAAATAGATCCAGATAAAACCCTCATCGAATCAGTGCCTGAAAAAGATCCAGCTAAGACACCTTCCCCTATAGCAAAGCGCGATCCTTGGCAAAAAACGCACAGTGCCGAGCAAGAAATGGGCAAAGCTAAAAAGCTTTACGATGAAGCTAAATCACTACAGATTAAAGCATTTAAAGATATAAAAGCAGGTAAAAATATAGACATAGCGCCTTTTAGAGAGCTTGCTAGTGGTTTTATGGATTCGGTATTTAGAAATCAAGATGCACTTACATGTCTTACTCAAATGCGCCAAAAAGATGCCTACCTGTTAGAGCACTCTATTAATGTTTCTATTTTAATTAGTATTTTTGCCAAGCATTTAAATATAGATAAAAATATAATTGAACAGCTAACTACTGGCGCGCTACTGCATGATATTGGCAAAATAAAAATTCCCGATGCAGTACTCAATAAGCCGGGACGTTTTACTGATGAAGAATTTACAATAATGAAAAATCATGCGCGCTTTAGTAAAGAAATTTTACAAGCTGCAGGGCTCAAAGGTATAGCTGTTGATATTGCCGGTATGCACCATGAACGCTTAGATGGTAAAGGCTATCCGTTTGGTAAAAAAGGCGATGAAATAAGCCAGTATGTGCGTATGGCGTCAATTGTTGACGTGTATGATGCACTCACAGCTGAGCGCGTTTATAAAGCGGGTATGGAGCCGATAAAAGCCTTTAAAATATTAAAAGAAGGTTGCCCTGATAGTTTTGATAGTGAGTTATTAACTAAATTTATTCAGTGTATCGGTATTCACCCGGTAGGCACACTGGTTAAGCTCTCGAGTCAAAAAGTGGGACTGGTGACACAGAGCAACCCTGCCAGCCCACTAAAGCCCGTTGTTAAAACTTTCTATAGTGCAAAGCATGGGCGCTACACCCAAGTGCAAGACATAGATTTAGCACATAAAAAAAGCCAAGATACGCTTGAGTCGGCAGTTAAAACTAACGAATACAATATTGACTTACAACGCTTTTATAAAAATTCAATTTTACCCTAATTAGCCGCTATTGCGGCCAATCTTGTAGCGCCTTTAAGCTAAATTCGTAGCCGTCAAAATCAAGTACGCTTTGCTCTGGTGTTATTTCTCGCACTGTTAATGCACCTATACTATCGCCCTCAAAAAGCTCGCGACCATTGAGCTTGATCCAACGCTTATCGAGTGCAGACGAATATATATGCGCCTGATATTTAAGTGGCGGTAACATGGCTTGTAATCCATCTGGCAACAGCTCTATTGGTTGCACGCGTGATGAGCTGCGCGTTGCTTGCGTGACTTCGTAGTTTTGTGTTTTTTCTGTATCTTGAATAGCTTGATCAAAAGCTGTTTCTAATAATGTTGGGCTCTTTGCAAGCGCAGGTCTTTTAGTTTGTTGTGCTGTAGAGCCTTGCGAATCGAGTGGTTTACCAAGCACTTTATACTTACTTAAATCAAGCGATGCCGATGAAGGCATATTTGTTTGAGGTTGCTGCCCAGCTGCTTGTGTTGCCTGGTTATTCGTTTGATTGAAGCTAGGTTGATTATAATGTGGTTGTGAATATCCCTGCTGATTAATTGCGCCTTGCGCATACGTACCCTGAGCAAAACTATTTTGCGGGTTTAGGTTTTGCTGGAGTGTGGCTTGATTTTCCATTATTGGAATATATTGCCCTTGCGGCGTAAGTAACATTTGTACAATACCACTTGGGGTTTGTACATATACTAACTGCCCTTGAATTGAAGTTGCTGTATTTACTGCGTCTGGCGGGGCCGTTTTTGGCGCTGATGGTTGCGCCGCTAATACAGCTATATTTTGCTCTGCAGTTTGTAATCTTGCTGTATTATCTATATCCGATTTGGTTGTTATTGTTGGTTCTTTATCGGCATTAGTATTTTTTAATATTGCTGTAGTGCTAACTTGCTCATTATTACTATTAAATGAGCTGTTTTGTAGCCATTTTCCACTAACAAAACCACCAGCAACACTAAAGCTAACCGCTAAGCTGCCACCAATCACAAACGCCAAGCGGCGGTATCTCATTAGAGACTGTTGTTGTTTAGCCTGCTGTGCCTGTAAGTCATACTGCTCGGCGCTTATATCGGCTTGTTGCGATTGCTTTAACGCATCTAATAAATAAGACATTAATCACCTAACTATAAAATAAATGAAAGCCCTAAGCCTGCTGCAAATAAAGCAACAAAAGCAGAGCAATATAGCCAATATGGCACGGTTTTAGGTGGCGTATTATTAGCCGCAATAAAATCGGGTGGTAATGATTCCTGAGCAGATTTTTTTATAATCTCGCTATCTATTGTTAATTGCTGTTTTGCAAATGCCCCTACTAACGCCCGCTCACACACTAAGTTCATTAATCGTGGCACGCCACCGGTAAGTTGATGAACGCTTTGCATTGCTTCCAACGAAAAAATACCTTTATCACAGCCTGCAATATGTAAACGATGCTTAATGTATGCCACCGTTTGTCCTTGTGTTAAAGGCAGTAAGTGATAGCGAGCTGTTATACGCTGTGCAAGCTGCCTTAACTCATTTCGTTTTAATAATACTTGCAGCTCAGGTTGCCCCACCAGCACTATTTGTAATAGCTTTTTATGATCGGTTTCTATGTTGGTTAGTAGGCGCAGTTGTTCTAGTACATCGGGAGCAAGTAACTGCGCTTCGTCAATAATAAGTATGGTATGCCCACCCGCTTTATTATTTGCTTCTAAGTGCTTTTTTATAACATCGGTAAGGCTTTTTAAACTCGCATTTTGTGCATCATAATTAATTTTAAGCTCATCACAAATACTGGCTAAAAGCTCAAGCTCTGATAAGGCCGGATTATGGATCATCGCAACTTGAGTATTCTCTGGCAGTTTTTCTAGCATACTGCGAGTAATGGTTGTTTTACCTGTACCCACTTCGCCGGTTAATAATACAAAGCCGCCGTCTTCACCTAATCCATAGGTAAGGTGCGCTAACGCTTCTTTATGTCGCTCACTTAAAAACAAATAATGGGGGTTAGGCGAGATTGAAAAGGGTTTTTCATGCAAACCAAAATAGCTTAAATACACCTGAGTATTCCTTGGTAAATAAATCCCCCCCATAATGGCAAAAAAAGAGCCTTAGTGACAACACTCAGGCTCTTTTATTATTGAAATAACGTAAATTAATGTAAAAAACGCTGCTTTAAATTTAGCTGTGCATTTACTTATATTGGATTATTTTTCGTAACGCATTAAGCGCAAATAAACACTGCTGGTTTTAGCGTGCAAACTATTTAGTCCACTGTCAAACTGATATACCCAAGCAGAATTAATCGTATTTACACCTGAGGTATTGGTCCAATAGTTTTGTAGCTTTGTGCCCAAAAACACCGATTCGTTAATACTTGGCTCTGTACATCTGTGTTCAATAATACTTGCTAACTCTTTAATATTTGGTACTTGCCAGTCATTATAACTTGCCGTTGTATCGTTAACTGCGCCTCGCAATGCAGTTTGCCAGGTTAATGATGGTGTAGAGCCTTCGCATGTTGCTGTAGCATTGTTATACACTTGTCCGTAACTACAACGCTGCCACATTAAACCTGTTTTGCTATCTGACACTGTGCCATCGGGATTTATTGTAAATCGCTCTGTTGGTGTTGTTTGCGTAACAGAGTCATAACAAACCCCAGCAATTACGTTAAAGCTTAAACTCATTGCCGCAAATGTAGTTATTAATTTAAATTTCATATACTTCCCCTAACGGCTTCTAACTAAACGAACATAAGCAGTCTTACTTTTTGGATAAGCAAGGTCATTACCATCGCTCATATCTATAATATAAGCTTGCGATAAACTGGTACCATCAACCGCTGTTTGAGAGGTCCAATAACGCAAGTGACCCAGTAAACTAACCGCTGGCGTATTAGGGAAAATACTCTCATCTATTAATACATTTTGCCCTTGCTTGCCGTAATCTACTAAGCTTAGTAACTCGGTGTAAGTAGGTACTCGCCAATTTGTGCCACCACAAAAATCTAACGCATTTACTTCTTGTATATAGCTTTGCAATCCGCAATCGGTATTACTTGGGCAACTAGAGTTAGCTGCGCCTCTTGCTCCGCCTACCTGAGGAATAGCAGATTCAGTAAGGTACCATGTGTAATGATTTTGCCCATCGCGTAATGTAGTGTTAGGTACCACACCTGACACAGGGCTTTTAACCTCCCACACTAAACCGGTTACGTTGTCGCGAATACAACTAAAATTTTGTGCGTCATCAGCCACTTCATCGGCAAACTCATTTAGTTTGGTGTAATCAAACGCTAAATTACCTTGCCCTACTTTGGCTAAACGATTCGCAAAGCTGTCTCGACCAAGTTCAGCATCTTGATTTGGAAAATCTTTACTAACACAGTTTATACGTTGAGTATTGTTGTAACACTCCCCTACACCTGTATCGTTTATTAACCCAAGCGCTTTAGGTGCAACATCTACAAATACACTATCGTTTGCGGTGCGCCCTTTTGAATCAGTAACCATTACTTCAAAGCTTAAAGTGGCGTTAGTGTCTATGTCTGAGGCATAAAAAGTAGTAATACATTGATTACTATTAGCTAATGTTTCCGCTTTGCCGGTTAGTTGTTGCCAGTCACATTTATAAGTACTGGTTGCGGCAGCGCTGTTACTTGCATCTAAGGTTACTTTATCAAACTCGTTAACTTGCTGATCAGCCCCGGCATTGGCAATAACAACTTGCGCTGTTTTATTTAAAGTCATGTCATATTCAGAGGTTGACTCTCCCCCTTCATCATCGGTAACCGTTAATGACCACTTTAAATTTGTATGGTTTTCAAGCAGTGGATGGCTAAAGCTTAAGGTAGAATTAGTAAAACTATTAATATTGAGGGCTGGTCCTGATATTAATTGCCACAAGTAGCTATTAATTTGACCATTTGTATCTGGATCTGTTGAGTCTGCTGCGCTTAGCGTTACGGTATCGTTATAAACCGATGGCAATACTTGCGGTGCTGTTTGAGTAATTACAGCTTGGGGTAATTGATTGTTTGATGTAATAAAAATACTAATATCGTCATGTACTAAACCACCACCGGTTGTTTGATAGCTTACTCTGAGCACCAGTTCACTGTCTGCCTTTACATCTGGCGCGGTAATAGTTTGCACTGCACCATCAAGCGGAAATCCATCAACAATGGGGCCGCTTACGCGCTGCCAAGTAAACGTACCCTCGGTAGGTGAGCCTTTTGCAGTAATAGTAAAATCGGTTTTTTCAATAATTTGCAAATCGTTACCTGCAAATACTGAAGCTTGAGTGTTATCACCATCATCAGAGCTCCCCCCACCTCCGCATGCAACCAATAGCCCACACGACAATAACGGGATTAACGCAATTGCTCTCATACTAAGCACCTTTTTATATCAAAAAATAATTAATAATTATTTAAAGCAATAAAAGTGCCACTAAGTACTATAAATAACTATCTTGATGAATACGTACAAATAACTTAGTACCTATTTTACTGTAATCAACCTTGTATTCCCGCCCATCAAGGGCTTGAATAAATAACAATCGTTTTTCTTCGCCAAACACATCGGCGCTACCAACATAAACAACTTCTAAGTAACGCTCTTTTGCGTCACGGCGGTTTTTTGGCAGCTCTTCTTTAAATGGTTCTAAGCCATTTTGGGTCACTTTAATTCGAGGGTGGATCTCAGAATTAACAATGACTAAATCAAGTTTTTTGTCTTTATGTATTATGGTATTACGACCACTTTTTAAAAAAGCTCTTTCTTGGCTCATTATTATTCCTACTGCCGCGTTTTAATTACTTACTTGCGACGCTATAAATTTAAGGGGTTCGCGCTGCCATGCATTTAAGTTAGCACTAAATTCCCAAATATTTCTATCTAATACACTCGCTGGTAATAATAGCTCATAGCCTGTTAGTAACTGCAAATGCTTAGCCCTGTTGGCAAACATTGCTATTAACCCATTATAGCTAATTCCATTTTTAGATCTATATTGTGTATCCTCTACCAGCCATTCTGATGGGCAACCGCCATTTTTGCAATTCTTTTGAATTAGTTGCATAAATAAATGACGCTGCTCTATCAATAATTTCCCTGCGATTCTTGGGGCCAAACCCGTTAAAAACTCATCCATATCGTTTACCTTAATTCCCACCACGTTAAGCTCTAAGTGCTCAAGCCCTACTGCTATTTTGGGTATTCCGCTTGATTTAAAATTACTATGAGCTAAATGCCAAACACCATATTTGTGCTGATAAGTTAACTGCTCAGTGGTTAACACTAAGCTATAAAATGGCTCTTGGGTTTTAAAAAAACCAATTGTTATTGCTGCAATACACAAACTAACTAAAAAAATTTCTAGAATGCTAATTTCACCAGGGCGTAATAAATTAAACAGCATAATGAATAACAAACCAATCGCACCAACAATTAATACTTCTATGCCATGCTTAGCTCCCTGCGCACGATACTTAATTTGCATAGCGTTAAACTCATCCATATTGATAATAAACACTGTAAAAAATGAACATAATAATGCCCCACAATGCTATTTTTCTGAGCATTAAACATTTTTTGCACGACGTATTTAACTTCATAAAATACCTTTTAAAGCTCAAGCATGAGTTTATTTAATTAATTATTATAACTTTTACGCTTAATTCACAAATTAATGGGACATAATACCGCCTTTTCTCGGTGTTATTTCGTACAATAGTTATAATTTATTTTTTGGTATTAAAGCAATGTACTCAAGACAATCAGGTAGAGCTCTTTTTCCATTTATTATTACGCTACTCGTAATATTTAGCGTTTATTTATATTTACCCGCTAGCCAAGGTGAACAAGCAGATTTTTCACAAATGGCCACGCAAGTGTCTGCTCACACTGTTACCTCGCAAGAAAATGCAGTAATGATTGAAGCTATTGGTAGCGCTCGCGCTAACCAAGCTGTATATATTACCAGCGCACAAAGTGATTACGTGACTAATATTTTCTTTGAAGATGGCGACCTAGTTAGCAAAGGCCAAAAGCTAGTACAACTGCAAAGCCAACAAGAACAAATTGCTGTAAAAGAGCTAAATATTAATTTACGCGAAGAAAAACGCCAACTCGATAGACTTACCGAACTTTCACGTTCTCAGTCAACAGCAAAATCGTTACTTGAAGAGCAATTATCACGAGTTGATGCCACCCAAGCACAATTAGAAAGTGCTAAAACCAAGCTAGCTGAAATGACCATTACCGCGCCATTTTCTGGCATGTTGGGCAAGCGTGAAATATCGATTGGTGCCTATGTAAATAACAGTTCAATTATTACCACGCTCGATGACATAAGTATCATTAAGGTAGACTTTAAAGTACCTGAAAAATATTTAGCGCAATTAGCTACCGGCATGAAAGTGCTCACTCAAAATGATGCTTATCCAGATCAAACCTTTATCGGTAAAGTAACGCATATTAGTTCGCGTATTGACTCGGTAACGCGTAGCGTAGAAGTAACCGCCAGCTTTGCAAATAATTCAGGTTTGCTTCGCCCTGGTATGCTACTTAAAACAGCGTTAGAGCTAAGTAGTAACCAAGCATTAATGGTTCCAGAAAAAGCAATTATTCCGCTACAAGACAAACATTACGTATTTCAAATTTTGGACGGTGTTGCTAATCGTGTTGAAGTGCATATTGCGGGCAGAAATAACGGCTGGGTTGCTGTTGATGAAGGCTTAACCGATGGTGAGCAAATTATAACTGAGGGGCTAATAAAAATTCGCTCTGGCAGTAAAGTTAGCGTGAAGGGATAACCCGTGAAAATTACCGATATTAGCGTTAAACGCCCTGTTTTTGCGATTGTAATAAACCTACTTTTACTCACCTTTGGGCTCGTTGCTTTTAGCATGCTGCCACTGCGTGAGTACCCTGACATTGAAACACCTATTGTTAATATTAGTACCGAATATACAGGTGCTTCTGCAGAGATTATAGAAACCAAAATAACCCAAGTCATCGAAAACCGTATCTCGGGTATTGAAGGCATTAAAAGTATTAACTCATCGAGCCGTAATGGCCGCTCCAATATTACGATTGAGTTTGATATTAAGCGCGATATAGATGCTGCATCTAACGATGTGCGTGAACGTGTTGCCCGCGCCGCAGATAGCCTACCTGAACAAGTTCGCCCGCCTGAGGTGTCTAAGTCTAACAGCGATGAAAGCCCTATTGTATGGTTTGTGCTAAACAGCGAAACCATGAACTCAATGCAATTATCTGATTACGCACAGCGTTTTATTGTTGATCGCCTAGCCGTAGTTGATGGTGTGTCTAACGTACGCATTGGTGGTGAACGAAAATACGCCATGAAAATTTGGCTAAACCGCCAAGCGATGGCTGCTCGCGGTATTACTGCGAGCGATATAGAACAAACACTACGCACCGAAAACGTAGAGTTACCCGCTGGCGAAATTGAATCGGTTGACCGTGACTTTACCGTACGTACTGCCCGCAGTTATAAAGATCAGCGCGACTTTCAAAACCTAGTAATAAAACGCGGTGATGATGGTTACCTAGTACGCTTAAGTGAAGTGGCTGATGTACACCTAGAAGCCGCCGATGACGAGAGTTTATTTCGGGGTAATGGCCGCAATATGATTGGTTTAGGCATTGTAAAGCAAGCTAAAGCCAACACCTTAACTGTGGTTGATAACGCCCGCGCCGAACTTGAAAAAATAAAACGTAACCTACCCGAAGGAACCACTATAGAGGATAGTTACGACTCATCTATTTTTATAAAAGAATCGATTAATGAGGTATACAGCACCCTTGCTATTTCTATGGGCTTAGTTGTATTAATTATTTTTATATTTTTAGGTAATATTCGTGCCACCTTAATCCCTGCAGTTACTGTGCCGGTGGCGTTAGTGGGTAGTTTTATGTTTTTACTCGCTATGGGTTATTCCATTAACTTACTTACTTTACTTGCACTGGTACTAGCAATCGGCTTAGTGGTTGATGATGCCATTGTTATGTTAGAAAACATTCATCGCCGCATAGAGCTTGGCGAGCCTCCTTTATTGGCCGCTTATAGAGGCGCGCGCGAAGTGGGCTTTGCAATTATTGCCACCACTTTAGTGCTTATTTCGGTATTTGTACCCTTAGTATTTATGGATGGCCGTATTGGTGCTTTATTTACTGAATTTGCTATGGCGGTAAGTGCCGCAGTGTTTTTCTCAAGTATTACAGCACTTACTCTTTCACCTGCGTTATGTTCTAAAGTATTAAAAGCCTCTGAAAAAGAAAGTAAATTTAGTCAGTCGATGAACCGCTTTTTTGCTAAGGTAGAGCTTAGTTATCGTAACTCACTTGCCTCTAACATGACCCGAAAATGGGGCTTAATGATCAGCTTATTATTAGCTGGCTTTGTAAGTTATTCATTATTTACTCAAATACCCTCTGAGCTAACACCTAAAGAAGACCGTGGTACCTTTTTTGTTATGATGAGTGGCCCTGAAGGCGCCAGTTATGAGAACAATGCCGCTAACATGAGTAAAATTGAAGATCGCTTAATGCCTTACTCTGAATCTGGCGAGCTAAGCCGCGTACTCGTGCGCGTACCAGGCTGGGGCGGCAGTGGCGGTGTAGCAATTGTAGGTATGGCCGATTGGGACAAACGCCAACGTTCTACCTGGGAAATAATGGACGAAATAAGCACTAAACTGCAGGAAGTTACCGACGTGCGAGCCTTTGCTATTATGCGCCGAGGCATTGGCGGCGGTGGTTCATCACGCCCAATCGAGTTTGTACTACAAGGTAACGATTACGCACAACTAGCCGATTGGCGCGACCGTATTATAGAGCGCGCTGAGAAAAATCCAGGACTGGTTAGAATCGATCATGATTACAAAGAAACATTCCCACAGTTTTTAGTCAGCATAGATAAAAACAAAGCGGCCGATTTAGGTATTTCTGTATCTGATGTAGGGCGTACACTCGAAACTATGCTAGGTCAGCGTCGTGTTACTACTTTTATAGATCGCGGCGAAGAGTACGACGTTATTTTAAAAGGCACTAAAGAAGACTTTGCCAACCCTACTGATATATCAAACATTTATCTTAAATCACGCAGTGGCGAGCTAGTCCCGCTTGATAGTTTAATTAGCTTAAAAGAAGAAGCTACCGCATCGCGCTTAAACCGCTACAACCGTATGCGTGCAATTACCTTAAGCGCCAACTTAGCCGATGGTTATACACTTGAGCAAGCACTTAACTTTTTAAACAAAGTGGCCATGGAAGAAAACGACATAGATGGTGCGATTGACTACAAAGGCGAATCGCAGTTGTTTTATGAAGGTGCTTCGGCCATGACCTACGTGTTTATTTTAGCACTTACGGTTACCTTTTTAGTACTAGCGGCACAGTTTGAAAGCTTTATGCACCCTTTTGTAATAATGCTTACCGTACCCCTTGGCTTAATGGGTGCTATGTTTGGCTTGTGGGCCACAGGACTT
Organism: Pseudoalteromonas nigrifaciens; assembly: GCF_002221505.1. Lineage (NCBI taxonomy): Bacteria > Pseudomonadati > Pseudomonadota > Gammaproteobacteria > Alteromonadales > Pseudoalteromonadaceae > Pseudoalteromonas > Pseudoalteromonas nigrifaciens. The sequence continues at coordinate 2,709,413 of NZ_CP011036.1, forward strand.
ACGCTCAATATTTACAGCCAAATAGGTATTGTGATGCTCATAGGGTTAAGTGCTAAAAACGGCATATTAATTGTTGAGTTTACTAACCAACTACGCGACAAAGGCGTAGAGTTTAGCGAAGCTATTTTACAAGCCGCTACGCAGCGCCTACGCCCTATTATTATGACCTCATTAACCACTGTAATGAGTGCGGTACCTCTGGTTTTAGCCTCGGGCCCGGGTGCAGAAAGCCGTATGGTAATTGGTGTTGTAGTGTTTACCGGTGTTGTTGTATCAACCCTACTGACTCTGTTTGTAGTACCTGCTGCTTACTATGCACTTGCGCGCAATACACAGTCACCTGAGTTTTTGCAGCAAAAACTTGATAAACAAGCCGCTAAAAAGCCATTCGAAGAGATCTAACCTCCTAATAGCGTCGTAACCTTGTTGTTACGACGCTTTAGACTTATGCTCTGCATAATCTAAACTTACAGCTATTTTGGAGTATTTATGAGTTCAACAACGCAAGTCGCTACCTTTGGTGGCGGCTGTTTTTGGTGTATAGACGCCGCATTTAGACGAGTGAACGGCGTATTAAATGTAAGCTCGGGTTACACTGGTGGCAACACAGACACTCCTACCTATAAGTCAGTATGCTCAGGCACTAGCGGCCATGCAGAAGTAGTGCAAATTGAATTTGACGACACTATTATTAGTTTTGAAGTATTACTAGCAATGTTTTTCACTTTGCACGATGCCACCCAGCTCAACCGCCAAGGTAACGATATAGGCACACAATACCGCAGTGTTGTGTATTATCACAACCAAACACAGCTAACACTTACTAACGCGGTGATCGCTCAATTACAAAACCAGGTAAGCGAGCCAATAGTGACTGAGGTTAGCCCTGCCACCACGTATTATCCAGCAGAGCATTACCATCAAGATTATTACAACGAAAATCCAAACCAAGGCTATTGCAGTATTTTAATTGCCCCTAAATTGCATAAATTCGAAACCGAATTTAAAGAGTTTTTAGCTGATTAAACCCATTTTGTAACGCACAAAAAAGCTCGCTAATTTAGCGAGCTTTTAAGTTTAAGCTACGTAGCACATATTAAAACTGGTATGCAGCACCAATAAATAAGCGTCGGTCAGCGGTGTTATAGTAATAAAATTCATCATTTATATAATCGCCATCTAAATCAATACCATAGGCATCAACTTCATCGTACTGCTTATCAAACAGGTTTTCGACCCGTAAAGAAAAGCTTAACTGCTCAGTTGCTTGATAGTTACCGACTAGGTTCCATAATGTATATGAAGATAAATCTGTTAATTTACCTTTCCTATCGCCACGATACTGCAAATCGATACCCGCATCAAAATCTCCCCACCCTTTATTTAAAGACCAGTTAAAGGTATTTTTTGATACATAAGCTAACTCTTGGCCCGTTTCTAAATCTTCTGCAGATAAGTAAGTGAAGTTAAATGCATGCTCAAAACCCATTAGTTGTTGCGAAAAGCTAAACTCAATGCCTTCATGGCGCGCTTCGTTTATATTTGTTGGCTGCCAAGGGCCTGCAGGTGTTGGTGCCCACGCTATTTTATTGTCAAAATCATTACGGAAAATAGACACTTCTAAAGCAATATCTTGATAACTTAACAACAAACCTAATTCTTTATTCTCAGACGTTTCTGGTTTTAGGTCTGGGTTACCTGAACCTGGAAAATAAATATCATTAAAGGTAGGCGATTTAAAGCCCGTGCTTTGACTTGCTCTAAACGTAGCAAACTTATTTAAATGATAACCTACCGCTGCTGTATACGTGGTTTTATCACCAAATTGTTGGTCATGATCTTGGCGAACTGCGATATTAGCTAAAACCGTATTATCATCGTAATACGCACCTAAAAAGCCAGCAAAAACCTCACGGCTATCTTTATCATAATTACCTGCGTTGGTTTCGATTTTATCTTTGTACCAGTTCAAGCCACCATTAATATTAAGCTCATCTGAGACAATATACTGCCCAGTATAATCAATTTGATTTCGCTTAGTTTCGTACATACTAACCACACCTTCACTGGTGTTATCTTGGCTATCGCTAGAAAATGCGAATGCTATATGGTGTATTTGATTTTCGTAGCTTTTATTCCACCCTAATGATACTTGGTAGTTTTCAAAATCATTACTTTCATCACTGCTGTCTGCTGCACTGTACTGATTATCATAACGAGCATAACCTTCATTATACTGAGTTTGTACGGTTAGCTTGCCTAAATAGTCATCGTTATAAGCGATATTGAAGCCAATATTTTTGTTCTCATAAGCGTCTTCATCTGGTGCATGGTTTTGCAGTACATCAAAACCATCGGTTTTTTCAATTCCAGCGTTAAATGATGCACTTAAATCATTTATATTTGTTCCACCCGCCATTTGGTAGCTTTGATAAGCATTGCTGCCAAAAGTAGCATCTAAGCGAATATTATCAGCTTTACGAGTAATAATATTAATCACCCCAGCTAAGGCATCTGAGCCATAAACAGCAGCGCGAGAACCTTTAACAACTTCAATACGCTCAATAGTATTAAGGGCAATATTACTAATACCTTTATAGCCAAGAGTAGCCGAGCCGACTCTAACACCATCAATTAAAATAAGGGTATGGCGTGAACCTGAACCGCGTAGCGAAACACCTGAATTTTGGCCAAAGCCACCATTTGAGTTAATTTGAAAACCAGCTTGAGAAGCCAACAAACTAGGTAAGTCTCGCACATTACTTTTTTCAATATCAGCACGGTCAATTACGCTAACACTGGCCAGCACATTACTAATAGGTTGTTCGAATTTATTAGCTGTAACGGTAATTTTTTCGATTGGTTGCACTGTAGCAGATACTGAAAATGAAAGTGCAGCCGAAATTGCCACACCTAGAGCGGTTTTATTTAACATGATGTCCCCTACCTTTGCCCACCGCAAAGATGTTAATAAGTAAGATTACTTCAAGGCCGGTCTCCGGACTCAGTCAACACTATAATAGCTGCTAATACTTTACCGTTGCGGGGGCAGTGTTGGGGTTGTTATCGTCTTGAAAACGCACCAACTTCCCGATTATCTTGCTGTTAATTTCAATACTTTGAAACGTATACAAAGGTATTAAGCAAGCACCTTGAAAATAGGTCGCTATTGTGAGTATTTTGTTTATAAATGTCAATAGACGTCTATATAGCCAAAGTTTAATTTTTAACGATATAAACCCTCAACAATCACTGTAAAAGAGTTAGATTACATACCAAGCTACTAATAGCAAAAAAGCCAAACTTCATTGCTGTAGCTTGGCTTTTTTAACGCAAATTTTTAAAAATTAGTCTCCTAATCTCTATAATATCTGTAATCTGTTTTATTAATCGCGGAAGTTTTTAAACTGAAATGGCTGGCCTAAATCGGCGCTGCGTACTACTTGCATAGCTTCTTGAAGATCATCTCGCTTTTTACCCGTTACGCGTACTTCTTCGCCTTGAATGGCGGCTTGTACTTTAACTTTTGAATCTTTAATGGCTTTAACTATTTTTTTAGCCATCTCTTTTTCAATACCTTGCTTTAAACCAACGTTACGAAAAACATTTTTACCCGCTCGGCTAATATCTTGCAATTCAAGGCTTGATACATCCATACCACGCTTAGAAATTTTACTCGCTAAAATATCAAATAATTGTATAACCTGAGAGTCAGCTTCGGCTTTAAGCTTAATTACTTTATCATTTAGCTCAATCGATGCATCAACTCCTCTAAAGTCAAAGCGAGTTTCTAGTTCACGGTTTGCATTATCAACTGCGTTTTTAGCTTCGTTCATTTCTACTTCAGATACAATATCAAATGAAGGCATTGATTTCTCCTAACTATTTTATCTTAATTTTATACTTAATTTATTAAAGCGATTATAACGCTAAAACTATAAATCTTTACACTTTTATGCATCTTGTTCAGGTGCGATACTAAATTAGTTTGATATACTACGGTTTCTTTTTTAAGCGATTTTAGGATTTGTTGTGACAAGGCGTGTTTATCAAGCAATTTTTTTAATTAGTATTGTGGTGTTTACCTTTTTATTTGCGAAAGAAATAAAAGGGGTTGGCAACCTGTTTCCTCATGTTGATAAAGTAGCCCACTTTGGGATATTTTTCATCCTTGCCATAATAATGGATAAAGCGTTTAAACTCCCTTTATACGCACAAATACTTTTATTAGCCGGTTACGGTGCTGCAATAGAAATAATGCAAGACGCACTTCCATATAGGCAAGCATCAATCGCAGATTTTATTGCAGATTTTGCCGGCGCAGCAAGCTACTTTATAATCAAAGCAATTTTAACCCCACGTAAAAAGAACTCTCATGGCTAAAATTCTTATTATTGGCGACGGCGCAATAGGCTTATTATTAGCCCACTTTTTAAGTGCGCAGCATAGTGTAAGCGTGTTAACCCGAAAAAGTACGAGTAACACTCGCTTTTACAGTAGTGACAACAGTGCTTCACAAAAAATAAATGCCTCTTTTATTTCATTAAATGAGCTTAATAGTTTACCTAAATTTGATGTGTTTTTATTTACGGTAAAAGCCTTTCAAGTGCAAAGCGCATTTGCACAAATAAAACAGTTTTTGCCTCAGCATTGCTCTGTTGTGCTTTCGCATAACGGGATGGGTAATGTAGAGCAGTTAAAATGTGAGCTCAATGAACACCAAGCGCTTTATTTTTTAACAACGAGTATGGCTGGGTTTAAATCAAACCAATATATAGTACAGCACACTGGTAATGGGCAAAGTATAATTGGCGGATGTAACAACTTAGGTGTTAAAAATAGCAAAATTATGGCGGATCAATTAACCGCGATCCCCCTTTTAAATGCGTCTATGAATATTGAGCAGCTACGTTTTAATAAGTTATTAGTTAACATAGCAATAAATCCGCTAAGTGCGCTACATAACATTAAAAATGGTCAGTTGCGCGAGCCTCAATATTGCTCAATTATAATTAACCTACTAACCGAAGCATGTAATATTGCTAAGGCAAAAAACCTTGATGTAACGTTAATCAATGCACTGAGCAGTGCGTATGATGTGATGGCACGTACCGCAGAAAACTTCTCATCTATGCAACAAGATGTTGCTCACAATAGAGCAACCGAAATAATGGCGATTTGTGGGTACATTAGCGAGCAAGGTAAGCTTCATAATATTAAAACCCCTTTTAACGATGAACTTTTAGCTAAAATTGCAGCAAAAAAAAGCGCGGTATAAACCACGCTTTTTAAATAGTTAACTTTTACGGGCGATATACCTTTACCGTAGTAAAGCCTTGTTCGTGTAGAATAAGCGCTTGTAACTGGCTCATTACACCTCTATCGCAATACAAGTAATAGTCTTGATCTTTTGGTAAATCACCAAACTTAGTTGCTAAGCGAAAAAACGGCAAATGCACCACTTCTATAGAATCAATTTCCAGTGGTGCTGCTTCTTCTTCCTCTGGAGAGCGAATATCAACCACCACTGCACCAGCTGGTAAATCGGCAACCGACTCAGCTTCTTTTAGTTCCTGCTTAGCTTCTACATCAATATCGCGCACATCCATTACTCGTGCGTTTTCTATTACGGTATTAAGAATATCAAAGTCGAACTTCTCTTCTTCTGCTTTTATTACTTCTATTTTAGCTTTAACAGTTGGCTTTTTAGAAATAACACCACAGTATTCCGGCATCGTTTCGGCCATTTCGGCCGTACCAATTTGACGTGCAATATTAATAATTTCTTGTTTATCGTGTTGAATTAACGGGCGTAAAATAAGGGTTTCGGTTACGCGGTCAATGACACTTAAATTTGCTAATGTTTGGCTAGAAACCTGACCAATACTTTCACCGGTTACCAAGGCTTGAATATTTAATTTTTCGGCCACTTTACTGCCTGCACGCATCATCATGCGTTTAAGCACCACACCCATTTGGCTGTTTTCAATATTCTCTAATATTTCTGCTACTACTGGTTCAAAATCAACGGTAATAAATTTAACTTTATGAGTTGAGCTGTATTTATTCCATAAGTAGTAGCTCGCTTGTTTAACACCAATTTCGTGCGCCGCACCCCCTAAATTGAAAAACAAAAAGTGCGTACGAGCGCCTTTGCGGATCATTTGATAACTGGCTACACCCGAATCAAAACCGCCAGACATAAGCGATAGTACATCTTCTTGTGTTGGCAGCGGGAAGCCTGCCATGCCAAGGTGAGTATGCGATACTATGTAAGCTTTCTCGTCTTTTATTTCAAGGCGTATCGTTACTTCTGGGTGGCTTAGCTTTACGCTTGCACCGGCAACATGCTGATTTAGTCCACCGCCCACATAACGCTCTAACTCCGTTGAAGTAAAGTCATGCTTACCAATACGTTTAGCGCGTACACAAAACGTTTTACCTTCAATGGTGTGACCAACTAATTCAATGGTTTTTTTATAAATATCGTCAAGCGTTTCAAAGCTCGTTTCGGTTACTTCTATAAACTGCACAATACCCGGAATTCGCGCTAGGCTATCAATAAAAGTGGCACGTGTTTGCTCACCTTCAAGTAGGGTAACTACTGAGATATTGTCCCAGTTGTTTCTAACTTGTACTTTTTCGTCAATACGGCGCAGTACAATCTTAATGTTATTTTCTAACACTTTGGTAAAGCGTTTACGAACCGAGCGGCTTTTGATGGCAATTTCAGGATGTAGTTTGACGATAAATTTAAGCATAGTTCACTCTTAGACTGCGGGAATTCGCGCTCCCAGGCATTGGGCGCGCGATTATAGCAAAAAAATTAACGCCTAGGAACTAAGAGCAGCCGGAATACTTGGGGCTGAGTGAGCAAGTTGCGTGTATTTTTCGCGTAACTGGTTCATTTTATCGCTACTTTTATCTGTGCTGTAGGCTCTAAATAAAGTTAATACTTTTAAAATACCATGATAAATATCTTGCTCGGCAAGTGCGCCACTGAGCCTGCGGGCTTTAATATAAGGGGTCCAAAAACTAACTGTTAATTTAAGCGTATGTGCAAGTTCGAGCGCATCTTGCTCATTAATCGCAATCATTTCACTATCACGTAAACCAAGTATTATTTTACGCACCTGCTCTAACAGCTCTAGTTGAAAATTAATATAAGCCTGCTTAAGCTGCGTATCTCGCGCCAAAATATCGCCTAAATTGTCGTAAAAAAAGTGGTAGCGCCACATCAGTTCAAATAGCGAATCTAAATATACCGTTAACTGACTAAATGCATCATCATTTTTGTTTATAGGTTTAAAGTGAGTGCTCAAGTGCTCACTATACAGCGCAAAAATATGGCGAATAATGTCTTCTTTATTTTTAAAATGGTAGTAAAGATTACCCGGGCTCATGTTTAAATGCGAGGCTATATGATTAGTTGATATCGCTCGCTCACCATGCTCATTAAACAATGAAATACTGGTGTGTATTATTTTATCCTTGGTATTCATATACTAACACTCTATTTTATTCAACAAGTTACAATTCGTACAATAAGTTGTCTAGTATAAACAAAAACAGCATAATTAAACACTCTGTGTAATAGCTTAGTCGTGACAATTAAAGCCACTTACTAGGCTGATTTGTATAAAAAACACTGTTACACTAATGCTAAAAATAATACATAGCGATACTTTATGAAAATCACTGCAATTTATCCAGGTACTTTTGATCCGCTAACTAACGGACACACAGATCTAATTCAACGTGCCTCAAAGATGTTTGATACTGTTATCGTTGCTATTGCTCATAACCCCAGTAAACAGCCTTGCTTTAGCCTTGATGAGCGTGTAGCTCTAGCTAATACTCTTTTAACTCATATAGATAATGTAAAAGTGATAGGATTTTCAGGTTTACTTGCTGATTTGGCACGCGATCACAATGCTAATGTATTAATTAGAGGCATAAGAGCGGTTTCTGATTTTGATTATGAATTTCAGCTAGCGAATATGAATCGACGCCTAAACCCAGATTTAGAAAGTGTATTTTTAACCCCGTCAGAGCGAAATTCGTTTATTTCGTCAACCTTAGTAAAAGAAGTGGCACGCCATAATGGTGATGTAAGCGAATTTGTAGACCCTATTGTAATGGCTGCACTTAATAAAAAGCTAGGTTGCAGCTACAGTAAATAAGCTAACGAGCGCATTACTTAAGTGCGCTAGCTCTATGCATATAGCGCGCTTTAACTTGGTTACATACCCATACTAGGCCTAAAAAATCTTTATTTATAATTAATACTAGCACCATCAATAAGTCAACAACGTTTATCCCTATTGCGTACAAAGTCCACAACCACCAAACTTCGGTTTGTTCTAAAACATAAATATCGTAATACATAGCAAAAAACAAACAAGCATTAATACTTAGTCCTACGATTAAATACATAAATGCAATTGGTTTAGGCTTTTTAATCAATACACCCCACACAATAATTACACCAATTGTCAGCACATCGTATGTTGCCCAATCTATAAGTGTCACTGTTTCATAATCGAGGAATGCACTTAAAAAATATGAAGTCATCATAATAAAAGCGAGCTGGATAGTACCTTTGTCTTTTTTATTAATTTTTGATACTAACGTGTACAAAAACGCCATTAAAAAGCCCCATAAAATAAAAGCGCCTATTGATTGGCCTATTGCTTCACTAATGGTCAATTTGATTCTGCTGTAATACACTACGATTAAAAATAAAGCGTTTGAGCTCAATCAAACCCAAAAAGTCTTTATTTATAAAAAGCACTGCAATCATAAGTAAATCGATAACGTTAACGCCAATTGAATAAACACTCCAAAGCCACCACTCGTCAATGTTTTCAAGTATATATAAGTCATAGTACATCACTAACATTAACAAAGAATTGAACGCTAAACCGATTACAATATAATTAATAGCGGGGCAATTTTTTATTGAAGAGGTTTTAAAGTAAACAACTAATAATACTGTAATTGTTAGTAAATCATAAAGGGTAAAATTGAGGTATACATTACTTAACATATAAAGTACTTCACTCATCGAATACGAGAAAAGCATAATGCTTGCAATATATAAAAGTGATTTATTTGTGTTATTTATACTCGAAGCTAAGCAATACAAAAAAGCCATTAAAAAGCCCCATTGAATAAATGCACTTATATAATCGGCTAGAATAAAGTCTACGTACATATAGTTAAGGGGTATAGTTTATTTTAGGTTTTTTGAATAAAGACAAAATTTTGTTTTTTAGCTTGTGTAAGCCAAGGAAGTCTCGATCAACAATTAGAGCAACTATCATAAGTAGATCTATTATATTTACCGAGAAAGTATAAATATCCCAAAAAAACCAGGGCTCTCGGTTTCCATTTATATATATATCAAAATACATACATAAGCTAAATATAGAGTTTAGCACTAACCCTAGAATGATATATAAAAAAGAGGAGGTTGTTTTTTTTGTCACTAAATAAGCTAAAGCTAGTATAAAAATAGTCGCATAGTCATATAAAGCCCAATCTAAATATACTGAATTTCGAACTGACAACCAAGTGAAAAAATAATCTGAGATTGTATACGAAGCCATCATGATAAATGAACTGAGCAATAAGGTTGTATTTCTTTTTACACCTAGTGAAAAAACAAAGGTGTTAAAAAAAAACGCCATCAAAAACCCCCATGAGGCAAAAGCTGACAACGAAAACAAACCAAAAAACTCAGTTAGAAACATTTAGTACCCATTTATTATCTCTTATTTAGGGCGAACAACTATAACTCCACCACGCTGAAGTTCTGTACCGCTAGCCGCCATAGCTTCTTGAGAGAAGCTTACTGTATCAGATTGCAGGGTTTTAGGGCTAGCAGTTTGTTCCATTGCTGGCTTTAATTGTTGCGTTTTATTGTATGCTTGCATTTGTAGTTGACTGTTAGCTGAAACTTGCATGTGATTATTCCTTGTAAGTGTTTTTGTATTGTTGGCGAAATCTTGTATTACACCTTTTAAAGAGGGTAATTAAATTGACCTTATATTTAGTAGCAACGTTTTTATCGAAGCTGTTACTGCATTTTACACTTATAACAAAAGCAACCACTGTGCCAACTTTTAATTAATACCTTGAAATAATCATAAAACTTTATATTTATAACTTAAATTAGTGTTTTTCACCCATAAAAAAACGCACGAGGGTAACCCGTACGTTTTTTACATCTAGGGAGTTTAAGCCACGAATTTACACGGGATCTCCGCTTTATTACTTAGCTTTAAAATATATTCCATTGCGACTTCATCGCAGTTTTCTTTACGTAAACAAAGCTCACAATCTTTCATTACTTTTTCTGGCAAGCTTTCTTTGGTACAAAAGCTAAAACGCTGTTTTTCAAAAAAATCTGGGACTCGGGTTAGCACTATTACTCTATTTAACGCCAATTTTTTGGCTTTCGCTAATAAATGTTCAACTAACTGCCGCCCTTGTCCTGACACTGCGCTTTGTGGGTCTATACCCAAAGAACGTATTTCCGCCAAACCTGTGTCGTAAATGTACAGTGAGGCACACCCCGATACTTTGCCGTTAATTTCGGTTACAGCAAATTCGTTAATCGAGTGCACCATATCACTTTTAGCGCGTGGTAGGTTTTCGCCTACCGTAGCCCAATGTTGAACTAGCTTAGCAATCGATTCGACATCGTCTAAATTAGCATCACGAACCGTTATTTGCTGTTTTTTTTTCGCTGCTTTAATAGCGCTGGTTACTTGTTCAATTGATGTTCCGCCAAGTGCTTGACGCGCTTTAATACAGGCGTCAATCTCTAGTACCGGATAAACATCATCTGCAAATACATCACTTACCGATTTGTATTGCTCAAGCGATAAGTCTTCCAGCGTTTTACCTTCACTAATGGCCAATTGTACTAGCACACCTACAATATGGTGTCCTTCTCTAAAAGGTACGCCCTTAGCTACCAAGTAGTCGGCAAGCTCAGTTGCATTTGCGTGGCCACCTTTTGCCGCTGCAAGTGTACGTTCGCCTTTGACTTTAATGCCTTTAATACACGCTTGTGCCATATGAATACAGGCAAGCCACGTTGGCATAGCATCAAATATGCCTTCTTTGTCTTCTTGCATATCTTTATTATAAGCAAGTGGCAATGCTTTTAGCGTCATCATCATGGCGCTAAAAGCACCAAAAACACGTCCGGTTTTACCACGAATTAGTTCCAGTGCATCTGGATTCTTTTTTTGTGGCATTAACGACGAGCCCGATGTCACATTATCTGCAAGCTCTATAAATCCGGCTTCGCCTGAGTTATAAAAAATAAGATCTTCTGACATACGCGATAAGTGAATCATCGAAATAGACGCACAACTTAATAGCTCTACTACAAAATCACGATCAGATACGCCATCAAGGCTATTTTTAGTGGCTCCTGTAAAGCCTAAACCTTGTGCCAATGCTTGACGATCAATTGGATAAGCCGTACCGGCTAATGCACCACTGCCCAGTGGGCAAAAGTTCATCCGCGCTTTAGCATCTTGCAAGCGGCTTTCATCACGCTCTAGCATTTCTACGTAAGCCATACACCAGTGACTAAACAACACCGGCTGTGCACGTTGTAAATGCGTATAACCAGGTAAAATAGTCCCCAGTTCACGCTCTGCTAATGCAACAAACTCAGCCTTTAACTGAGCAATAGCTTTTAAAATATGATCGGCAGTGTCGCGACACCACAATCTAAAATCGGTGGCTACTTGGTCATTACGGCTGCGCCCTGTATGTAATTTTTTAGCTAAATCACCTACTTTTTCGATTAACGCAGCTTCAACATGAGAATGAATATCTTCTGCGCCTGAAGTTGCTACCGCTTGTGGATCTGCTTTTACTTCTTCAAGCAATTGGTACAATGCTGCAACTAACTCTTGGTGCTCGTCACTTGATAACACATTAACTTGCTCAAGTGCACCAGCCCATGCAACAGAGCCTATTATATCTTGCTCTGCTAATTGATAATCGAAAGGAAGAGAGTCGTTAAATTGCTTAAACGCCTCGTCTGGACCCGTAGAAAAACGCCCGCCCCATAATGCCATGAAATCTCTCCAAACCCGATATTGCCCCTTTTTACAAGGGGCGTAAAAATTACTTTTTAGCTAATGCTTTTATTCTGCTTGATAGCGAGAATAAACGAATAAAGCCCTCTGCGTGTGATTGGTCGTACACATCATCTTCACCAAAGGTAGCAAACGCTTCGCTGTATAAGCTGTGTGGCGACTGTTTTTGCACTGCGGTAACTTGGCCTTTGTATAGCTTAAGTACAACTTCACCTGTTGCATCTTTAGAAAGCGCTTCAGCACCAGCTAAAATAGAGTCTTTAAGTGGTGTAAACCAACGACCGTCATATACTAAATGTGCAAACTCGCCACCCAGTACTTCTTTCCACTTACGGCTTGCTTTATCAAGCACTAGTTCGTCAATGGCTTGCAGTGCCGCCATCATTACAGTACCACCTGGGGTTTCGTAACAACCGCGCGATTTCATACCCACTAATCGGTTTTCTACAATATCAACACGACCAACACCATGAGGCGATGCAATATCGTTTAATTTAACTAAACAATCATAAGGTTTAAGCTGCTCACCATTTACTGCAACAACTTCACCTTCAACTACATTTAGTGTTACTAGTTCAGCTTTATCTGGCGCTTGCTCTGGAGAGTTTGTCCAGGTCCACACTTTTTCACTTGGTTGGCACCATGGATCTTCAAGTTCGCCGCCTTCGTGCGAAATATGCCATGCGTTTGCATCACGGCTATAAATTTTTGTAGCCGATGCCGAGCATGGAATATCGCGCTCAGCTAAGTAATCTAGTAATGACTCACGGCTTGATAAATCCCATTCACGCCATGGCGCAATTACTTGTAAATCAGGGGCAAGCGCTGCAAAACACGATTCAAAACGTACTTGGTCGTTACCTTTACCTGTACAACCATGAGAAAGTGCATCTGCACCTACTTTACGCGCAATTTCTACCTGTGCTTTAGCAATAATTGGGCGCGCCATAGACGTACCTAATAAATAAGTACCTTCGTAAATTGAGCCTGTTTTAAGCGTAGGATAAATGTAATCACTTACCATTTCGTCTTTTAAGTCAACTACATAACACTCAGAAGCACCCGATGCGATAGCTTTAGCTTCTACGCCTTCAAGCTCCTCTGCACCTTGGCCAACATCGGCCACAAAGGCAATAACTTCACAGCCGTAATTTTCTTTTAACCATGGCACAATGGCCGACGTATCAAGACCACCTGAATAGGCTAAAACGACTTTTTTAAATGAACTCATAGGTGTTCCTTAACAAAATTTGGATTTAATAATGTAACTAGCAGAGCGTTTTGCGCATGCATACGATTCTCGGCTTGTTGTATAATTTTTGACGCTGGACCGTCCATTACCTCAGAGGTAATTTCGAACTCACGGTGTGCCGGTTGGCAATGTAACACTGTTGTTGCACCGGTTTGCTCTAATAATGCTTTATTTAATTGATAAGGCATGTATTTTTCTTTTACTAACTCAAGTGGAGTGGTGTCGCCCATTGATACCCAAGTGTCGGCGTATACTGCGTTTGCACCAACAGCAGCTTCTACTCTGTCGCTCACCATTACTGATGCACCATTCATTGCTGCTATTTGTTCCGCTTTTTTCAGAACTTGTGAATCTGGAGAACATCCTTTAGGCGTAACGGCAACAAAGTCTGTACCTAATGTTGCAGCAAGCAACATTAATGAATGCGTTACGTTGTTGCCCTCACCTAAATAAGCTAACTTTAATTGACTCACATCGCCATGCACTTCTTGTAGTGTTAAAAAATCAGCAAGTGCTTGGCAAGGATGATATAAATCACACAAGCTATTAACTACTGGCACCGATGAATACTGCGCTAATGTGGTTAATGTACTGTGCTGATTTACGCGCGCTACAATACCATCTGCCCAGGTAGAAATATTAAGAGCAAAATCTTTTACTGACTCACGTGCACCCATCGCGCCATTTTGTTGATCTAAATACACGGCATGGCCGCCTAAGCGATTTATACCAATATCAAACGATAAACGTGTACGTAAGCTTTGTTTTTCAAATAAAGTAACCACTGACTTACCAGCCAATACTTGGCTGTATTTTTTAGGGTTTGCTTTAATATCTTGCGCTAGCTTTAATAAGTTAAGTGCGCCTTGTTGGTCTAATTCTAAACCCGTTAAAAAATTCTCAAACATAATAAACCTATGGTGTAATTTTAGTTCCGACATGCTTGCCTTGCAGCAAAGCTGTTAAGTTTTCTGGCTTTTGCCAGCTGGAAATATACACACCGCGTCGTAAGTGTTGGGCAGCGTGAAGACTGGTCTTAACTTTGACCTCCATCCCGCCCACAATTACTCCTTCATTTATTAAAGTATCAATGTGTTTTGTATCTAGTTGATGTAAAGGCTGCTTATTTGCATCAAGCACTGCTTCAACATCGGTCATAAATATTAGTTCTGCGTTTAAGTTGTTGGTAATTGCAGCGGCGGCTTCGTCAGCATTAACGTTGTACCAAAGCCCTTGCAAGTCAAAACCAATTGAGCTGACAATTGGCATACGGCCAATTTTTAGTAAATCGTTAATAATCGAATCATCGTTACTGGTACATTTACCCACTAAACATAATGCTTTTAGTTTTTGCGTGGCAGTAACACCAGCTTCATACAAACTTAAACCAACTGGTTTATGGCCAGCATTAATTGCCGCACTCATTAATTGTTTATTAGCACAACCTGCAAGCGCACCCACTATGTACGGCATTTGCTCTTTAGGGCTAATACGTAAACCTTGATGCTTTGCACTGGCAAAACCGGCGTCTTTAAGCCAAGTGTCTACAAGCGCGCCTCCGCCATGCACAATGACAAACTGCGCGTTGTGCTGCTCATTAAGTACTGAAAATAATGCTTTAGCCGCGTTTTCTGTATTAAGTACAGCGCCGCCAAGTTTAATTACCCAGGTTTTTTTACTCATTTAAAACGATCCTTTTAAGCCTGTGGTATGCGCCAATCCCATTGATAAATTAATACACTGCAATGCTTGTCCTGCAGCGCCTTTTAATAAATTATCAATGGCAGCTATAACAATTAACTGTGTGCCTTGTTGCTGCCAGCCAATATCTACATATGGCTGTTTAGCTACGCCTTTAATTGAGGGGATTTTATCGCCCAGTAAACGAATTAACGGCTCATCGGCAAGTACTTGGTACGCTTGTGTTACTTGCTCAATGGTGACATTAGG
Organism: Pseudoalteromonas nigrifaciens; assembly: GCF_002221505.1. Classification (NCBI taxonomy): domain Bacteria; kingdom Pseudomonadati; phylum Pseudomonadota; class Gammaproteobacteria; order Alteromonadales; family Pseudoalteromonadaceae; genus Pseudoalteromonas; species Pseudoalteromonas nigrifaciens. The sequence continues at coordinate 2,724,743 of NZ_CP011036.1, forward strand.
CTTTAATTGCACATAAATAGTTTCTAAAATACCACGCGGGAAATTACCTAAATGGGGGGTAAATAAAACATTGTGACCAAGGTGTTGCTCTATTTCAGGGCCATGACGATGATTAAATAAACCATAAGGGGCAAGCGACACTTCGCAAAAATGGGTACCAATACTAGCTTTACGCCCTGCGCCGGTTACACCCGATACCGCATTAATTATAATTGTTTGCTCTGTTAATAAATCGGCCTGCTGCAAAGGCTTAAGTGCATTAAGCGCAGCCGTAGGATAACAACCCGCTACGGCTACTAATTGCGCCGCGGCAATAGCATCGCTATTCCACTCAGCTAAACCATAAGCAGCTTGATTTAATAACTCTGGATGTTGGTGCTCAAAGCCATAATAAGTAACGTAGTCGTCATTGCTCGCAAGGCGATACCCACCAGATAAATCAAATACCTTTTTACCCATGGCTAAAAAACGCGGCGCTAAATCTACGCTTACTTTATGATCGGTACATAAACACACGTAATCGGCGCTGTTTTCAATATCGCTAAAAGCAGATTCACTAAGAGGCAGTAAAGGCTGATCGAGTAGCCCTAAGTGTTCGGGGTATAAATCACTCAGCAATTTATTTTTATCTAAGCTACCTTGCGATACATAACAGCCAGTTAAAATTAGTTTAGGGTGCTTAGCAACTAAACTTGCTAGTTCTGCGCCGCTATAACCGCTTGCGCCAATAATCACTACATTCATTGTTTACTCGTTATTTAAAATTAGTTACTACTTATCCATGTTGTTCGCTTAAACTAGCTCTGGGCTAATTAAGACTTTAATTAATTAATGAATGTTGATTATCGTCGTATTATTTTCATGGCGCTACTTTTAAAATATTTATGCTTAAAAAGTGAATTGATATTCATCATAAATACTTTTATATTGTTATGCAATTAAATTGATTACTTATTTTGGATTTTTTATGTCTTTGCCTTCATTTATTTCTATGTACCAACAATTAATTGCAGCGCCTTCTATTAGTGCCATTGAAGATAGCCTGTGTATGAGTAATAAAAATGTTATTGAATTACTGGCACAATGGTGTGAAAGCTTAGGCTTTAGCTGTGAAATAATTGAATTAGAAGGCGGCAAAGGTCGCTATAATTTATTAGCTAAACGCGGTAAAGGCGATGGTGGATTAATGCTCGCTGGCCATACCGATACAGTGCCATTTGACGATAGCCGCTGGAATCATAATCCATTTAAATTGACCGAGCACAACAATAAACTATATGGCTTAGGCAGTATTGATATGAAAGGCTTTTTTGCTTTTGTACTGCAAGCTATTAGTGAACTTGATGAAAAGCAGCAAACTCAGCCCATTTTGATCTTAGCCACCGCCGATGAAGAAACAACAATGGCCGGTGCTCAACAAATTTGTAAACATCCAAATTTAAAACCGGATCGCTGTATAATTGGCGAACCCACTGATATGACTCCAGTATTTACACATAAAGGGCATATGAGTACCGCAATTAGAGTAGTCGGACGCTCAGGCCATAGCTCAGATCCCGAACGTGGTGTTAACGCCATCGAAGTAATGCACAAAGTGATTACAAAACTACTGATCTTAAAAGAACAGTTAAAGCATAAATATTCAATAGAACACTTTGAAATACCCTATCCAACCTTAAATTTTGGTAATATTCATGGCGGCGACAACGCGAACAGAATTTGTGGTTGCTGCGAAATGCATATAGATATGCGCCCATTACCGGGCTTAAGCGTGCAAGAACTGCAAATGTTAGTACTTGATGCAACTCACGAAATAAACCAGCAATACCCTAATGCCGTAAGCGTAATTGATTTACACGAACCAATTCCTGCATTTACTGGTAGCACCGATAGCGCTTTGGTTAAACTAGCCGAAAAAATAGCGGGGCAAAAAGCGGTGGCAGTAAACTACTGTACAGAAGCGCCATTTATTCAACAGCTTGGTTGTGAAACCATAGTAATGGGCCCCGGCTCTATAAACCAAGCGCACCAACCTGATGAATTTTTAGCAATGGAAAAAATTAAGCCTTCACAGCAAATTATCACTAATATAATTAAAGCGAGTTGTTTTAGCTTTTCTTAATTGCGATTATAAAAATAAAAAAGACGCTAAATAGCGTCTTTTTTATTTAAGCTAATATTTTAATTACATATACTTGCTTAAATACTTTTTAAATACCGGATCTGTTTTAGCCAACTCTTTTTGTTCTGCTAAAATTTCTTTTAAAATAACGCCTGATGTAAGTGGGTTAGCAAGTACTACCCTAAATACCACGGTGGGCTGATTATCGTATTGAGTAGGCGTTAAACGCGTACGTGATACAAATGATCGCCCTGATTCACGTTGCCGTTTTTGCATACTTGCAGTAAAGCGATTAAGTGAGGCAAAAATATCAATCCGTGTTTGTGGATCAGCATCTGCAATTGCCTGCTTTATTTGCTTAGGCACATAACGATACGTTAATAAGCACAGCTCTGGCTCTGAGATCAGCTCAAAATCTTCATCTGCTTTAATTAAATTAGCAAAGTAATGGGCTTTTTTAATACTACGATCGATTAGCATTTCGTAGCCTTTACGGCCAATTACACGTAAGCAAGCATGTACTAACATTGCCATACCTGGGCGGCTGCCCTCAAGTGTATGGCTACCTAAATCTTTTGAGCCTTTACGTAAAATATACTCTGCATGATGTTCAATTGCATCGGTAGCGGTTGGATCTTTAAACAACACCAACCCAGCTCCCATAGGAACATACATTTGTTTGTGTGCATCAATGGTAATTGAGTCTGCGCGCTCAACACCTTTGAGTAAATGGCGATGGGTATTAGATAACAAAGTTGCCCCGCCCCATGCAGCGTCAACATGAAAGTGGCAATTAATGTCTTGTGCTAAATCAGCCATCGCTTCAAGGGGATCGATATTACCGGTTTCTGTGGTACCCGCTACTCCAATAATGGCCATTACTTTAATACCTTGCGCTTCAAGCTCTAAGGCTTTTTCGCGCATGGCATTAACATCAACTTTATTGTTTTCGCATGTTTTAATACCCACTAAGTTTTCACGACCAATTCCTAATAAATCAGCCGCTTTACCTAACGAATAATGGCCTCGCTCAGAAATTAAAATAGCTAAGCCTTTATAGCCGTAATGCAGCATACCGGCAATTAAGCCTTGTGCGCCTATTCCCCTAAAATCGCCATCAGGTTTTAATAAGCGATTTCGCGCAATCCATAACGCCGTAATATTGGCTACAGTACCGCCTGAGCAAAATGCACCTAATGATGTTTTTGCACTGTGCATCCATTTAGCATAAAACTCGTCTTGCTGCCCGTACGCTAAATGGTGCATCATTCCAAGCACTTGGCGCTCAAGTGGGGTAAAAGCTTTAGAGGTTTCTATTTTTACTAGGTTTTGATTTAGCCCTACCATTAGCTTTGACAGTGGTAGTAAAAAATGAGGTAAAGCTGAAGTCATATGGCCAATAAAGCTAGGCGCTGCGGTATGCACAGAGTGTGCAACCAGCTGCTCCATTATATCTTGCGCATAAGCAGATACAAACGTTGGATCCTCTGGGATCATCGCCGACTGAAAGTCTTTTTCAATTTCGTGTAATGGTTTTTCAATTGCCGCAATGTTTTCGTTTAAAAAACCTGCTAAATTACTCGATATTTCAAGCTCTATTTTGCTTAAAGTTGAGTCTGGCGCTTCAGGTACAGTAAATATACGCTTAAGGCTTTCTTTAGAGGCGACGGCAAAACGCTTTTGATCCATCTTAATACCTAGTGTGTGGCTAAAACGCCTGTTACTCTATTAAACACACTAAATTAAGGTGCTATTTTAGTAACAGGGTTTTTAATAATTGCGCTAACTTTACTGCAATATTAAGAAAATGTCTCGCTTAAAGCCATAAAAACGCTAAATGACATGACAAATAATACTAATTTTGGCTGTTTTTTATCTTTTTAATTCAAAATCAATTAAGTCATTGGGCATTTGTTTTTTTTGCGTATAATTAATTTAACAATAAAAAGGGAATTATATGCTACAAGGAAAACTAAGAATAAATGGATTAATAAGCGCTTTTATGCTGTTTTTAATCAGTTTAATTATCTGTGTTTATTATACTTATAGCACCATTCGCAGTGATGTAATTAACACTCTCGATAATCGTCTTATTAATGCAGCCACCAGCGTTAAATATATTTTGGGCGATGACTATCACAGTAAAATAAATAAAACCCAAACTATTAGCTTTGCAACTTACGAAAGTAAAAGTAAGCAGCTTTCTGAGCTTGCACAAGCACTCGATATTGCTTACGTGTATTCTATGGTGTTAATTAATGGCAAGGTTCATTTTAGCGCCTCTAGCTACACCCAAGAGGATCAAAATAGTGGCAAGGTAACCCAGTTTTTAGATTTATACCCAGAGGCAACTAAAGCTAATATTGGTGCCTTTTTATCTACTGAGCCTGTTTTTGAAATATCGAGTGATCAATGGGGCGACTTTAAAACTATTTTTATCCCGCATATTGATAAAAATGGCATTACATATTTAACTGCTGCCGATATAAGCCTTAAAACTATTAATAATAAGTTAGCGCAAAGCGCCTCAACATCGGCTGTTTTAGGCGGCTTTTTTTTAGTTATTATTATATTGTTGCTGATTATGTATAACTACGCGACTAAACGCGCTGCCATGAGAGACTCTGGTAGTGGTTTTGCTAATCATATTGCGCTTGAAAAATATTTTTTAAATACCCCTGTTCACCATATGCAAATGGCCATAATTTGGGTGAACGAAATTGAAAATATAAACCGCTTTTACGGTACTAAAGTGGGTGACAAAGTAATGAAAAAATTACTAATACACTTTAAAAAGCACAGCAATGTAAATTATCGTATTTATCGTGTAGCAACCAATAAACTGGTGTTACTAACCCCCAAAGAAACCCCATACGAAGAGCTAAGTAATTTAATCCAATCATATAATTTTAATACGCCATTTTTAACCAATCCCTTTATTTACATTACGTTATGTGCAGGTATTGCCCGAGGAAACAAGTCGTTACTGCTAAAAAATGCCCATATTGCGGCTTTACAGGCAAAACAAGGTAACCTTAGTGTTGTTAATTACTCTGAGGCTATAAATGACTCAAAGTCGCTGTATTTATATAATTTAGAAATAGCAAAAGAAGTACGTGAAGCGTTTGAGCAAAAGCGCGTTGTGCCCTATTTTCAGGCTGTTATTGATATAGAGTCTAAACAAACACTACACTACGAGTGCACGCCACGAATAGTGACTTCACAGGGCGAAATTTTAAAACCCGATGCATTTTCAAATACCGTAATACGCTTGCGTATGGATGGCTTATTAACCCGTACATTATTTTCACAGTGTCTTAGCCGCTTTCGTAAAACACAAATTAGCTGGAGTTTAAATATTACTATTGAAGATATATTAGACCCTAGCATAAATGAATACATTGCTTACGAGTTACAGCGCTATCCGTACCCTGCAAATATCACTTTAGTTTTATTTGAACCACAAGTTATCGCCAATTATTCAAGCGTAAGGGCATTTATAACTATGGTTAAAAGTAAGGGGATCAAGGTGATGATTAACAGTTTTGGCAATGACTTTGCAAATACACTCAATATTTTAAAATTGGAAATTGACGTAATAAAGTTAGATGGCATGCTAATAAAGCAAATAGTTAATGATGAGAACACGGCGCTATTTGTTGATTACACAGCCAATTTTGCAAAGCAGCAAAATATTCAACTAATTGCTTCTATGGTAGAAAACAAAGCTATTGCTACGGCACTCAAAAAAGTAAATGTGACGCTAATGCAGGGTAGTTACATTGCCCACCCAGCGCCACATGTTAATCCATTATTTGAGTAGTAAAGTTAATCAACCCTGAGTTAAATTAATAACTAAGCGGTGGCTTTGTTGGCCACTGGCCCAGTATTTCCGCTCAAATGGGGTGATTGCTTCATCTGCCCCATAAGCAGAAACCTGACAAGCATTACCGGTTAGTTCAAGTGCTCTGGCAAACTCTTTAACGTAAATATCCCAGTTACTGCGAACCTCTAATTTACCGCCTAACTTTACAATAAACGGAAAAATAGCCGCGCCGTGCCAACGCCTACGAATATGTTTAGATTTAGGCCACGGATTGGGGTAAAGCAAATAATGGTGACTAGGTTGCCAGTTTGCAGCCACGGCTAAACGCCAAAAGTCGTTTAAATCTGCTTGCACCAAAATATATTGCCCACTGTCGGTTTGTTTATACTCTACATCGTGCTTATCTAACCGGTGCGACGACTTATCAATACCAATTACCAGCGCATCGGGATGGCGCTTAGCTAAATTAGCGGTACTTTCTCCTACACCACAACACGAATCTAAAATAAGTGGGCCTTTAAACGCCTGTACTTTAGCATTCACCTCATCAAACGCTGTTTGTGTATGCGCTGCTATTGGCTTTTTAAACTCTGCGTTTAAATGCTTGCTAACTATGTCATCCAGCTTTTCGTGAATACCCGCTTGATTAGATACAATACTACGCGAATTTGCATCAGTCATTAGTGTCTTAGCCCCACACCTTTTTTAATTAATGTCAGCGCTAAGGTAAATAACGCGATAATAAATACTAAAATAACACCAAGTGCCAAGCTTAAATCAACATCCGACACACCTAAAAACCCATACCTAAACGCGTTAACCATATAAATAATAGGATTTACTTGTGATACATTTTGCCAAAACTCTGGCAGTAAGGTAATTGAATAAAACACCCCACCTAAATAAGTTAGCGGCGTTAAAATAAAGGTAGGAATAATACTAATATCGTCAAAGCTATTTGCATATATAGCATTTATTAAGCCACCGAGTGCAAATACTGCAGAGGTTAAAATAACGGTAGCCATAATGATAAAAATATTATGAATTTGAATATCAACAAACAATAACGATACGCAGGTAACAATAAAGCCCACCATTATTCCGCGCGTCATACCACCGCCCATATAGCCAAGCACAATAATATAGTTTGGCACTGGGGCTACAAGTAGCTCTTCAATACTTTTTTGAAATTTAGTCGAGTAAAAACTTGAGGCTACATTAGAATAAGAGTTAGTAATAACCGACATCATTATCAGTCCAGGTACTATAAACTCCATATAACTAAAGCCGCCCATATCACCAATACGTGAGCCTATTAAGTTACCAAAAATAACAAAATATAAACTCATGGTAATTGCTGGAGGTACTAAGGTTTGCACCCAAATACGTAAAAAACGAATACACTCTTTAATCCAAATACTTTTTAAGGCTACGCCATATTTAAACATTTACTTGCCTCGACCTTGTTCTAATAATCCAACAAATAACTCTTCTAATCTATTTGCTTTGTTACGCATACTCAATACGGTATTACCTTGCTCAGTTAGCGCACTAAATACAGCGTTTAAGCCTTGCGATTTAGCCACTTCAACTTCAATAGTATGCTCATCGTCCATAGTAAATTTATAACCCTCAAGCGTAACTGGCTTAGCCGGTGTTTTTAAATCTAAAATAAAGGTTTCTTTATCAAGCTTAGATAACAGTGCTTTAATTGTGGTGTTTTCAACAATCAAGCCATTGTCTATTATGGCTATGTTTTTACACAATAACTCTGCTTCTTCTAAGTAATGAGTGGTTAAAATAATGGTGACGCCCTGCTCATTAATTTGGCGTAAAAAATCCCACATTGAACGACGCAGCTCTATATCAACACCAGCCGTTGGCTCATCTAAAATCAGTAATTTAGGCTCATGCATAAGTGCGCGAGCAATCATTAAACGGCGTTTCATGCCACCTGAAAGCGTACGCGCTTGTTTATCTTTTTTATCTAGTAACCCCAATTGGGTTAAATATTTTTCGGCGCGTTTATGTGCTTCGCCGCGTGGTACACCATAATAACCCGCTTGAGTTACTAATATTTGGGTTAGGGTTTCAAATTGGCTAAAATTAAACTCTTGCGGCACTAAGCCTAAATGCGCTTTAGCAGCCTCTAGGTCGGTGTCTATGTCGCAACCAAACACCTCTACCTTACCTTTAGTTTTATTTACCAGTGATGAAATAACACCAATTGTGGTCGACTTACCCGCTCCATTAGGGCCAAGTAAGGCAAAAAAATCGCCCTCACGCACTTGTAAATCAATACCCTTTACAGCTTCAACCCCATTAGTATAAACCTTAGTAAGGCCTGCTATATTTAAAGCAATTTGTTGCTTACTCATGACTTGCCCTCACCATAACCCCAACGCTTTGTTAGGTTATGTTCAATGTTTAAATGATCTAAAATTCGCGCCACCATAAAATCAACTAAATCGGCAATACTTTGTGGCTGATGATAAAAACCCGGCGACGCGGGCATAATGGTGACCCCTAAGCGTGAAAGCTTAAGCATGTTTTCCAGATGAATTTGATTAAATGGTGTTTCGCGTGGCACTAAAATAAGATGGCCACGCTCTTTAATTACCACATCAGCGGCGCGCTCTAGTAAGTTGTCAGATGCACCTACAGCAATAGCCGAAACCGTGCCCGCGCTACAAGGGCACACTATCATTTTTTTAGGGGCAGCTGATCCTGAGGCTACTGGGCTAAACCAGTTGTCTTTACCATATACTTTTAGCTGTTCTGGCTTGGCGTTATATAGCGCACTTAATTGCTCACTGGCTTTGGTTTCATTACCTGAGAGCTTAATACCAGATTCAATATCAAATACCACTCGCGCTGCACTTGAAATAAGCACATACACCTGAAATTGCTGCTCTATTAATACCTCTAATAATCTCAAGCCATAAGGCGCACCCGACGCGCCACTAAATGCTAAGGTAATTGTGTCTTTAAATTGCAAATTATTCTCCGCTGTATTTATTAGCCAGTGCATCGACTAGTTGCTGATGCAGGCCATTAAAACTACCATTGCTCATTATTAAAATATGTTGATTAGCTGCTATATTATCAAGTACGGTATCAATAATTACCTGGGTACTGGTAAAACACTGCATACCGGCTGTAGCCGCTTGTTCGCTCAGCGACCAGCTTAGGTTTTCTGGCTCAAAAAGCAGTACCTCATCAGCATCACTCAACGAGGCAAGCAATGTATGTTGATGCACGCCCATTTTCATGGTGTTTGATCGCGGCTCTAAAATAGCAATTATTTTATCACTGCCTACTTTAGCGCGCAGCCCTGCTAATGTGGTTTGAATAGCCGTAGGATGATGTGCAAAATCGTCATACACTTTTATATTATTAATATCGGCTTTGAGCTCCATGCGTCGTTTAGGGCTAATAAACTCGCCAAGTGCCGCTATACTATGCTCAACGGCAATGCCCACATGGCGCGCAGCTGCGATTGCCATAATAGCATTTTTAACGTTGTGCTCACCCATTGCCTGCCAATTAACGGTGCCTTGTTTTTCATTATTTAAAAACACTTTAAACTCACTGCCATCGGCTTTTATTAGTTCATAATTCCAATCAATACCCAAGGTTTCACTTTCGCTCCATAGTCCTTGAGTTATTACATCACTAAGTGCTTGATCATCCTTTGGCCAAATAACTTTGCCACTTTGTGGTACTGTACGTATTAAATGATGAAATTGTTTTTTAATCGCGTTTAAATCTTCAAAAATATCGGCATGATCAAACTCAAGATTATTTAAAATAAGTGTTCGCGGTAAATAATGCACAAACTTACTGCGCTTATCAAAAAATGCAGTGTCGTATTCGTCTGCTTCAATAACAAAAAAGGGGGTTTCGCCTACTTTGGCCGACACACCAAAATTTTGTACTATGCCGCCAATTAAAAAGCCCGGTTTTAAACCCGCATACTCTAAAATCCATGCAAGCATACTCGCTGTGGTGGTTTTACCATGTGTACCAGCAACAGCAAGTACCCATGAATTTTGTAATAAGTTATGTTTTAGCCATTCAGGCCCAGATGTATAAGGCAGACCTTTATCAAGTACATATTCAACACATGGATTGCCTCGGCTCATAGCATTGCCAATAACCACCATGTCTGGCGCTGGCTCTAATTGGGTTACCTCGTAGCCTTGGGTTAACTCAATTCCGAGATCTTCAAGCTGCGTGCTCATAGGTGGATAAACGTTTTGATCAGACCCAGTTACTTTATGGCCAAGCGATTTAGCAATCGCAGCTATTCCACCCATAAAGGTGCCACAAATACCTAAAATATGAATATGCATCTACTTTCCTTTAATCGTGTGCTTACTTTGCACAACAGCAAAGTTTAATGGCGCTATAATGCCAAAATTCGTGCTTCGTTACCATTGCGCATGCGCATTTCACTGTTGCCAAAAACGCCTAAGTAACTTAATAATTAAGCCACTAACGTTAAAAGTATCACTGACAAAAAAGCCTTCCACACTAGGAAGGCTTTTAAACGCTTAAACTAAACGAGTAAAAAATATTAATTACAGCGTTAAAAATACAATTAACCCGACCCCTAGCAATAATCGGTAGATAACAAATGGCAACATTCCCATGCGTTCTATTACTTTTAAAAACATATAAATACAGACATAAGCCGATAAAAATGACAACACAACACCTAATAATAAGGTGCTCCAGTCAACTAGATGATCCCCTAGTGCAAGCTCAACGGTATAGTAAAGTCCCATCATTGAAATGATAGGTATTGCCAGTAAAAACGAAAAGCGTGCAGCGCTTTGTTTATTCATGCCAAGCATTAAACCCGCGGTCATAGTAATACCTGAACGTGATGTACCTGGGATCATCGCAACGGCTTGTGCTAGGCCTATAATAAGCGCGGTTTTCCAATTTAGCTGATAAATCGTTTTAATTTGCTTACCTTTTGCATCCGCATACCAAAGCAATAAACCAAATATAATGGTGGTAACCGCGATCACCCATGCGCTACGCAAATAAAGCTCAATCATGTCTTTTAAAAGCAAACCTAAAATAGCGGCCGGAATTGTGCCTAAAATTATCCACCAGCCTAATTTACTGTCATCTGTGCTACCTTGCGCACCAAACGACTTAAACCACGCACTAAGTATGCTGCTTACTTCTTTACGAAAATAAATCACTACTGCAATTAAAGTACCTACGTGTACTGCAACATCAAATGCTAACCCTTGATCTTCCCAGCCTAATATTTGCGATGGTAAAATTAAGTGCGCAGAGCTAGAAATAGGCAAAAATTCAGTAAACCCCTGAATAAGAGCTAAAACAATAATTTCAATAATACTCATGGGTTAGAAAACTCCACCTTCCATAGTTTTTGTTGAGGGTTGTTGTACTCGCGCCAAAGATCGGCAATGGTTTGCTGTGCAACAGGGTGATAAAAATGCGGGGCCACTTCAGCTAGGGGCTGTAATACAAAGGCGTTTTTTGTAATTTCGTCACGTGGTAATTGTGCGGGAGAGTCGCAAATTACATCATCATAAAATAGTAAATCTAAATCGAGAGTCCGCGGGCTAAACTTTTTATCGTTTGCAGTACGGCCATTATTGCGCTCAATTTGCTTTAGTAAGCTACATACATCTGCTAATGGCATATCGGTTGTAGCACCAACCACCGAGTTATAAAAGTTATTACCAGCAAATCCAACCGCTTCGCTTTCAAATACTGAGGAATGCACTAAGTCGTTAAAGTGCGGCTTGAGCGCTATAAGCGCACAGCGCATATAATGCGCCTTATTAATATTTGACCCTAAACTGATATAAATTTGCGCCATTTAAATGCTTGCCTTAGTACGCGTAATTTCAACACCCACAGTTTGCGCCTGAGCAACGGCTGCAGGTTTACTTACTCGAATAGTAACTTGTGGGGTATTAAACTCAGTCAAAATTATATGTGCTAATTGCTCAACTAAGGTTTCGAGCAGCTCTACCGGTTTTGCCGTACTGTGCTCAATGATCCGCTCACTTACTTTTGCATAATCGAGTGCTAAATTAATATCATCGTTTACAGCTGCAGGTTTAATATCACTTAGCATTTCAACGTCAAAGTAAAGGCTTTGTTTACTTTCTTTTTCAAAGTCGTACACTCCAATAATAGTGTCGACGTGTAATTGCGATATAAATACCTTGTCCATTAATGCTCCTAATGACAGTAACAAGCCACTGAGTTAACTGCATAATGTATCAATTAAATTAATACTGTATATACTTTAATCAGTGTTTAAATACATATAAATTACTTCTACAATAACAAGGTAGCTATACTAGTTAGTAATTAAAGCAGTTTATAAATTTTGACGTCAATAATAGCCGAAAAAGTACAATTAAAAAATAAGGAAGCACGTGTTAGCCACTTTAATGTTTATTTTAGTCTATTTACTTGGGTCGATTTCGTCGGCCATACTCGTCTCGCGGTTATTTAAACTCCCCGATCCGCGTAGTAATGGCTCTAATAATCCAGGGGCAACTAATGTTTACCGGCTGGGGGGCGCACTACCCGCTTGTTTAGTACTAATATTTGATGTTTTAAAAGGCACTATTCCCGTTTGGGGGGCCTACTTTTTAGATCTTGAGCCGCTTGCGCTTGGTTTAGTCGCTGTGGCCGCCTGTTTGGGGCACATGTTCCCATTATTTTTTGGTTTTAAAGGGGGCAAAGCGGTAGCAACTGCTTTTGGTTCTTTATTACCTATAGGGTTATCTTTGGCGGGTTTATTAATTTGTACTTGGTTTATTATGGTAGCAATAACACGCTATTCTTCTCTTGCTGCCTTAGTTGCGGTTTCGCTTGCACCTTTATACACTTGGTTAATAAAGCCACTTTATACGCTACCCGTTACCTTTATTACGGTACTAATTATTTTTAGGCATCGCTCTAATATCGCACGATTATTTAGTGGTAACGAGCCAAAAGTGGGCGCTAAAAAAGCACCCACTGATGAAAAAAGCGATATTTAACTGCTATTAAATAGCTTCTAGGCTGTCGATTGGCCAGCGCGGTTTAGTTTTCATATCAAGGGTAGCAAATTGCCCTGCTTTTAACCTTTGCATCCCTGCGTACGCAATCATAGCGCCATTGTCGGTACAAAATTCGGTACGCGGATAATACACTTGCCCTTTCATGCCTTGCATTACACGCTCCAACTGCAAACGTAACTGCGTATTAGCACTTACGCCGCCAGCAATTACTAGTCGTTTAATACCGGTTTGCTTAAGTGCACGTTTGCATTTTATTACCAAGGTATCGATAACCGCGGTTTGAAATGCATGTGCTATATCGGCTTTAGTTTGCTCGTCATCATTGTTTTCACGAATAGTGATAGACGCTGCTGTTTTTAAACCGCTAAAACTAAAATCTAGACCAGGCTTGTCTGTCATCGGACGTGGAAATATAAATCGCTTAGCCACCCCCTGCTCTGCCATTTTAGCTAAACGTGGGCCACCGGGGTAATCAAGTCCTAGTAATTTTGCTGTTTTATCAAATGCTTCGCCTGCTGCATCATCAACCGACTCACCCAGCACTTCATACTGGCCAATACCGGCTACTTTAACCATCATGGTGTGTCCGCCCGATACTAGCAAAGCAATAAACGGAAACTCAGGAACATTTTCCTCAAGCATGGGCGCCAATAAATGCCCTTCCATATGATGCACTGCTACAGCAGGAATATCCCAACCATAAGCAAGAGAGCGACCAATTGAGGTACCGACTAAAAGTGCGCCAACTAAACCTGGGCCTGCTGTATACGCAACGCCATCTAAATCTTCAGGTCCGCAACCCGCTTGTGCAAATGCAGCGTCGATAAGGGGCAGCGTTTTACGTACATGATCCCGTGATGCCAGCTCTGGCACTACACCGCCATAGTCTGCGTGTACTTTTACTTGGCTATATAATTGATGCGCCAATAAACCTTTTTCGTCATCGTATATAGCAATACCGGTTTCATCGCATGACGATTCAATGCCCAAAATTCGCACTGTTTTTCTCCTGCCACCTATTTAGGTGCTTTTTAAACTAAATTATTTACGTTTTATAATGTTAAACCAATATTGGTTTGCCCATCAGCAAGCACATGTTTTTTAAGTTCTTTAACATTATCAGAGGTCACACGGCCCATGGCTTCTACAAAATCAATTAGCTCACCTAATACATCCATTTCGTATTGCATTAGTGGGTGTTCGCGTATTGCTTTGTTATCGGCAACTTCACCTTCAACAGTCATTTGATACTCAATAAAGCGGGCAACCGTTGCTTGCGATATTTTACTTATATTTATGAGCTCTTGCTCATCTTGCGCCATTAAACCATGCATAAGACTTAATAATGCGGTCGCGGCATCAATTGCCGGATACGTACCAAACATATCAAAGTCAGCTAGCTCAGGCACATTGGGTTCTATTTTCTCGATTTGCTTTTCAAGATCAATCTTACTTTTTGGTAGCAGTATTTTCTCCCAGCAAACATTTAAAGCACTGCGTAAAACGGTTTCGTCACCAAACCCTGTTGCTTCACTAAATAGGCCATAGTTAGGTAGCATACGTTCAATTAAGGCACTGGCTAACACTGCTTTTTGTAAGTAGTTTAGCTCTCTAATACGCTGAAAGTTATTTGCTTTTGTCATTTTTTAACGTCTCGCATGACCAACAAAATTCAAATGTTGATCCATTATGCTCATTACAATTAGGACACACCCAATCTGGAGCTGATTGTTTTACTTGCTGGTAGTTTACCAATATTTGTCGCGCATGGCGCTCTTTTATCGCATAAACCTGCACACTGGCTTGAGCCTGATCAAACGGTATTTCTCCTAAAGCTCCTTGCAGCATTTCACCTTTAATTTGACACTCTATGCCATCATTTAAGATTAAGCCTTTAATTATATTCGCTTCTAAACTATTTTCAGCGCGATATATTGTTATCCATGTGAAAGGGTCAGCGGTTAAGTTATCACTATTAGTATTTTGCAATTTTCACCTCATTTATTTGTGTTTACAATGCCTTTCATTAATGTGTTAATTCATAAACTAGCCAGCTTGCAGGAATAAATATGACACTTACAACTCCAGGATTACTTTTTCCGGCTATTTCATTGTTACTACTTGCCTATACAAACCGATTTTTAGTAATAGCGCAATTAATTAGAGGATTAAACGCCCGTGAAGGTGAATCAATTCGCCCGGTTGTTGTTGCGCAAATAACCAATTTAAGAAAGCGTATAAAACTTATAAGAACCATGCAGGTATATGGAGTTGTATCTTTTTTACTATGCACACTTTCCATGTTTGCGTTATTTATAGAGCTCAATACTACTGGAATTATTTTATTTGGCGTTAGTCTTACTTGCTTAAGTTTATCGTTATTAACTTCGTTATTTGAAATTCATATTTCTTGCGATGCAATTGAAATAGAACTGCAAAGCATTGAAAATAAACCATTGAGCAACCGGGTTAGTCGTAACTTTGTTGAATAAAAGCTTATAGTTTCAAATAATAATTTTTGCACAGTGGTTTATTAACCCTTAAGGCAAAGCTACTTTATATGTTACTTGCATAATAAAAGCTTAAAACACATAACAAACTATTAGTTATTAACCTAAAGGATAATACTATTTAACAATTTCACTCTTTAATTAATACTAAAAGAGGGATATGCTGATTGAAATTTATTATAAATTTACAATCGCATTTAAATATTACTTATTAATTTTAATAGATTAATAAGTAATATTACTATGTTCGCGTATATGCGACTTACTTATAAAAAGGGACTATAAAGTGAGATTTGAACAACTGGAACAATTCATAGCACTTGGCATGTTACGCCACTTCAGACAAGCCGCAGAACAAACTAAAATAAGCACGTCGGCGCTTACACGTAGCATTCAAACTCTTGAAGAAGAAATAGGCTACGAGTTAGTTAAACGCTCTACTCGCTCGGTACACCTTACCGATGCTGGTGAACTTTTTCTTGATTATGCTAAAAATACGCTTAGTGAGTTGGCATTAACTAAGCAGCGTATTTTTCAATCTATTAATGGCACTATTGAAAAAAAGCTAATTATTGGCTACACCAACAAAGCAAGTAGTGTTGTACCTATTTCGTGTGGGCAATTTTTAAATCAATATCCGCATATTAAAATTGAAATGCAACTCCAAGATAAACAAGAACTTTCGCGTAAACTGCAACAGGGCGAAATAGATATTAGTGTTTATTCGCAAGCCATTAATAGCATTGGTAGTGATATTCACTTACCTGATCAGCTAATTTTATTTGTTTCTAAAAACCACCCTCTTGCGCATAAAGCCGACATTAGCAAACAAGAGCTAGATCACTACCCTATGTTTGGTTGTTTTTCACAATCTAAACCCGTACAACTTATGCTTAATGAAGCCATTGATGGATTAAACAAATCATCTAGCATTAAAGTTGGCAGCATAGAGCAAGTAATGGCAGGTCTTGAAAAGTCAGATCATTTTGCAATAGCAGGCATTGAGCACACCAATGCTATTGCTGAAAATAGTAATCTTATTCAGTTAAAAACCAATAAAGACCTAAGCCGTGAGCAACTTATAGTACAAACGAGTCAAAAAATTGAAGTGGGTGAGCATATAGAGCACCTGTTATCACTGATAAAAAAAATGGCTATGACGGTAAATTAATAAATAAAATAAGTGCCTTTAAACATATAAATGATGGCTATTAAGTTGCTTTGCACTAGACTAGCTGCTCTTTATTTTAATAATTAGTATCAATGGGCAACTTTATTACCTCAGAAATATATTTAGATCATATTGAAGCTTATGGTTACGCTATTGTTGAAAACGCCATTGATGAAGGCTTAATGTCTGATTTAATGGCCGATTGTTACCGGATAAACCCGCACTTTAGCTTAGCTGGAATTGGCCGCTTAAATAATCAGCAAATTGATAGCACTATTCGCAAAGACAAAACATACTGGTTTGATGGCAGTTCGCAAGCCCAAAAAAATTATCAAACTGCGATGGAAGGCATTAGAACAACACTTAACCGGTGTTTTTTTATGGGGTTATTTGATTATGAATGCCACTACGCAAAATATACTTTAGGTGATTTTTATAAAAAGCATGTTGATGCTTTTAAAGGTCGTTCTAACCGTGTTTTTACCACCGTTTTATACTTAAACACGCCACAGCAAGGCGGCGAGTTAGTTATTTATAAACCTAAAAGTAAAGACATTGAAATTACTATTAGGCCAACAGCTGGCACCTTAGTATTATTTGAAAGCGAACGCTTTGTTCATGAAGTGCTACCTGCGGTTGATGAACGCTACTCGATTGCTGGTTGGTTCAGAAAAAACACGTCAATCAGTGGCATTATTGATCCACCCCGCTAACAATACTCTACCCTGTTATTAAAATGCGACAGGGTAGGAAAACAATAAGCCGATAAAAAAGGCTAATCCTACATAATGATTGTTTAAAAACGCTTTAAAACAATCGGTGCGTGCGCGTTGTTGAATAAGCACTTGTTGGTAAACTAACAATACAATAGCAACACTAAGACCAAGCCAATAACTCAGCCCAATATTATTAAGTGCTCCTATAGCGAGCATTAACGCTATAAAGGCTAAATTAAGTAACCCTATAATGTGACGATCGTATTTACCAAATAAAATAGCGGTAGATTTAACCCCTATTTTTAAGTCATCATCTCTGTCGACCATGGCATACATAGTGTCGTAGGCTACCGTCCAGCAAATATTAGCAATAAATAACAGCCAAGCCTGTATAGGAAGTGCATTAATTGACGCCATAAAAGCCATAGGAATAGCCCAACCAAATGCTGCGCCTAACACCACTTGCGGTAATTGTGTATAACGCTTCATAAACGGGTAACAAAACGCTAAAGCAAGTGCACCAAAAGAGAGTAATATTGTATTTACACTAAGCATTAACACCAGTAAAAATGCGACTGTTATTAATAATATAAACAAACTAATCGCTTCACCACTACTAACCTGTCCTGAAACTAATGGCCGCTGCATTGTACGTTTAACCGAACCATCTATTTTTCTATCGGCAAAATCATTAATAACGCATCCGGCGCTGCGCATTATCACAACACCCAGCGTAAATACTATAAAGTTAGTTAAACTTGGCATTCCTGCATTTGCTAACCACAGCGCCCAATATGTTGGCCAAAGTAATAGTAAAGTACCTATTGGTTTATCTATACGCATGAGCGCAATATAATAAGGAATATGGCTTGGGGTTAAACGCGCTAATTTCATGAGTACAAATACGCTCCTGGTAAAAACACTTCACACACTAAAAATTTATAGTCTTTAAGCGAAAATAGACTGCGACGGCCAAGTAAACTTTGCGATGGTAACTTTAATTGTGCAACAAGCTGTTGTAATGAATGCTGGGTATTAAAGCGCGCAATTTCTATATCTGTGCGGGTTAATTGTGGATCTTGAAAAATCACATCGCCTAATGGTCGCTCCCCCATATTATGTAATTTATTATTTGCGGCGTTAACACTTGCTGGCAACCAGCTTTGCGCATATACAACCGGTTTATTGTCGCAAAGTAAAAGTACCTCACGGTTAAGCGCAGTAGTTTGCGTACAGCCTAATAATTGTTGTTGCTCTGCACTAAGCTCAAACTCTTGCTCACTAAGTACTTTTACACTAAAACACTGTGAGCGACTTTTTAATTTGGCTGTTAATGAATGCGGTTCAAATAACCACTCTTGCTCTGCACTCGATAAATCACTAAACAGTGAGGCACATTGCCAATCGGCAGATAATGAAACAGGGAAAGTAATCACAATTGCTCTACTTAATAAAAATCAGTTGAATAATAACATTGCCAAAGCATTTGAAAAAGTACGATTTACTGCCACTAATAGTTGCTCTGCGCTGTATATTAGGCACTATAAGGTATAGACTATTTACAACACGTTTATAAAAAACAGCATTTAACATGAAAAAAACAGTATTCGCCGGCCTTTTTGTACTTATCGCAAGTTTAGTAAGCTTAACCGCACGAGCAGATTCGACTGTGGGTTACTTTGGTTTTGAGCCAGACATTATTACCAACTATATTGGCGCATCGAGTAAAAAAATGGGCTATGTGCGCATTACTATCGATTTAATGCTTAATAACGCATCAGATATTGCAACCGTAGAGCACCATACGCCATTGCTGCGCGACGCCTTAGTTGAAATTTTATCTAAAGAACCTGAAGATAAAATAAAATCGCTCAGTGGGCGTGAAGAAATAAGAGTAAAAAGTGCAGCAAAACTTAAAAGCTTATTAAAAGAAGAAACGGGACAAGAGATCATCCGTGAAGTCTTGTTCACCAAGTATTTATATCATTAATTGTGGCTTTTAGTTTTTAATATAGACGTGGTAACGGCGTAAGCCATACCGCTAATTAACCCGCCTAAATGCGCCCAATTAGCCATCCCTATAAACAACACATCCGCAAAACCGAGTACCAACCAAATTAGCATAAAACCAATAATTGCAGTGCTTACTAATGCAGGTTGTTTAGGGTTTAAGGCGCTGTGGATCCAGCAAAAGCCAAGTAGCGCGTATACCACGCCACTTAGGCCACCAAAGTTAGGGCCAACCATTAAATATTGTGCCCAATTGCTGATTAAGGCGCTTACCACAAACAGCCCGATTAAGCTGAGCTTGCCACATTGTTTTTCGATATTATCGCCAAGCGACACCCACCAAACTAAGTTAAATACAATATGCATGGCGCTAAAGTGCACTATAGCAGGGGTAATCCACGTTAATGGCTCGGCAGGATTAAACTGCAACGTGGTATATATTGTTTCAAATCCACCCAATAAAAATGCAATATAAATAACAATACTTAAAATGCTAACCGTTTGATTAAGCCAGCTAAGCGCTTTAAATCGCGCCACTAAATTCAGCGATTGCCCTTGATACTTAAGCGGTGATTGCGTGCTTCCAACTTCCCAAGATGCTTGCTGGTAGCGGGCATGATTAGGATTTTGCGTAAACTCAGCCCAAAGCGGTTGCACTTGATGAAAGTGCTCAGGTAAAACGCTAATAATTACTGTGCTACCATCTGTTGAGCGTAACTCGCCTTGCAAGTCTTGGCTTTTTAAATAGTCTATAAAGCCTTGTGCAGCACGCGGATTATTTAAACTGCCAAGCTCTATCATCGTTCAACTTTCTCGCTGTAGGCCGCTTCCCATGCTGTAAAACCACCATCCATACTGTACACATCTTCAAAACCTTGCTCCACTAAGTAGCTTGCTGCGCCTTGCGAGCTCATACCGTGATAACAAACAATAATTATTGGCTGATCAAACTCTTTTTCCATCATAAAGTGTGCAATGTTAGCGTTCGAAAGCGCTTCAGAACCTGGAATATGCCCCGCTTGATATGAATTTGGATCGCGGATGTCTGCAATTACTACGTCTTCTTTATCTAATAATTCAAGAGTTTGTGCTATTGATATATGTTTAAATGCCATTGAAATCTCTTTTAAAAATAATTAAATCAATAAAAAAGGCGACTCAAGCCGCCCTTTTAATACCATTTATAAAACCGTATTAAACTAAATTAATCCCAGTTTAGTATCACTTTGCCTGATTGTCCTGAAATCATCATATCAAAACCAGCTTGAAAGTCGTCTATTGAATATTGATGAGTGATAATTGGGTTTAAGTCTAAACCTGATTGAATAAGACTTGCCATTTTATACCAGGTTTCGAACATTTCACGGCCATAAATACCTTTGATCACTAAGCCTTTAAAAATCACTTGGTTCCAGTCTACCGCCATATCTGATGGTGGAATACCTAGCATGGCAACTTTACCGCCATGGTTCATATTATTTAGCATAGAATTAAAAGCACTTGGTACACCCGACATTTCAAGACCAATATCGAAGCCTTCAGTCATACCTAGCTCTTTTATTACATCTTCAAGCTTTTCGTTGGCTACGTTAACAGCGCGTGTTGCACCCATTTTGCGTGCTAGCTCTAAGCGGTATTCGTTTACATCGCTAATAACTACGTGACGTGCGCCTACGTGCTTTGCCACTGCTGCTGCCATAATACCAATGGGGCCTGCACCAGTAATTAATACATCTTCGCCGACTAAATCAAACGACAGCGCGGTATGTACGGCATTACCAAAAGGGTCAAAAATTGATGCTAATTCGTCTGAAATATTATCAGGAATTTTAAACGCATTAAACGCTGGTATAACTAAGTATTCAGCAAATGCACCTTCGCGATTTACGCCTACACCTGTGGTGTTACGACATAAATGTACGCGCCCTGCACGACAGTTACGACAATGGCCACACGTAATATGGCCTTCGCCAGATACTCGGTCGCCAACCTTAAAACCACGTACTTCTTGGCCCATATCGACCACTTCGCCAACATACTCATGGCCAACAACCATAGGTGTAGGAATAGTTTTTTGCGCCCACTCGTCCCACTTATAAATATGAACGTCGGTGCCACAAATTGCAGTTTTACGAATTTTAATTAGCAGGTCGTTATGGCCAACTTCTGGTTTTGGCGCATCTGTCATCCAAATACCCGGTTCTGCTTTTAATTTAGATAATGCTTTCATAATTCACACTCAACTAAAAAACCGCGGCTATAGCGCGGTTTACAATAAAATTAAATAACGCCCATTTCTTTACCAATACGGGTAAAGGCAGCAATGGCGGTATCAAGTTGTTCAATGCTATGTGCAGCTGAGATTTGGGTACGAATACGTGCCTGACCTTTAGGTACAACAGGGAATGAAAAACCGGTTACATAAATACCTTCAACTAATAACTTATCAGCCATTAATGATGCAACTTTAGCATCGCCTAGCATAACTGGAATAATGGCATGATCTTTACCACCACAGGTAAAGCCAGCTGCTTCCATTTGCTCGCGGAAGTATTTAGCGTTTGACCAAAGCTTAGCGCGAAGCTCGCCACCACTTTCTAGCATTTCAAGCACTTTAATCGATGCAGTCACAATTGCCGGAGCTAATGAATTTGAAAATAAGTAAGGACGCGAACGTTGACGCAACCACTCAACAATTTCTTTTTTACCTGATGTATAACCACCTGATGCACCGCCCAATGCTTTACCTAAGGTACCGGTAATAATATCTACGCGATCAAGCACGTTACAATACTCTGGTGTGCCTTTACCATTTTCGCCAACAAAGCCCACAGCATGCGAGTCGTCAACCATTACTAATGCATCGTATTTATCAGCTAAATCACACACAGTGGCTAAATCACAAATAACGCCATCCATAGAGAACACGCCATCTGTAGCAATTAGCTTAGTTTTAGCACCTGCTTCGGTCGCGGCAATAAGCTGCTTTTCAAGGTCAGCCATATCGTTATTAGCATAACGAAAACGCTTAGCTTTACATAAACGTACGCCATCGATAATTGAAGCATGATTAAGTGAATCCGAAATAATCGCGTCTTCTGCGCCTAAAATAGTCTCAAACAGACCTGTATTAGCATCAAAGCACGATGAGTATAAAATAGTATCTTCAGTTTCTAAAAACTCACTGATTTTTTTCTCTAACGTTTTGTGAATATCTTGCGTACCACAAATAAAGCGTACTGAGGCCACACCAAAACCATGTGCGTCTAAGCCATCTTGCGCTGCTTTTATTAGCTCAGGGCTATTTGCTAAGCCTAGGTAATTATTAGCACAAAAGTTAATTACTTTGCCTGATGCAACTTCAATTTGAGCTTGCTGCTGCGATAAAATAATACGCTCGCTTTTATACAAACCTTCAGTTTTTACGTCTTCAATTTGCTGTTGTAGCTGGCTAAAAAAAGCAGATGCTCTCATCTTTAGTCTCCATTTGATTTAACAGGTTAAACAGCAAAACAAAGCTACTGTTTATTATGTGGGGTATTGTAAAAGTTTAACGAATAAAATGCACTGTTTGCAGTTCATCGCAAATTATAAATTTGGCAGCAATTCCTGCCAGTTTACAGTGCCTGAATTGGGGGGCGTATTTAAATTTATAAAAGTGCTGGTAAATCATTAATTGAATTGAAAATAAAATCTGCAGTTTGTTTGGCGCTGTCATCAAACTGCTGGCCAGAGTGCACCAATACGCGCGTGGCAATGCCAGCTTGTTCTGCAGCTTGCATATCACTTTTTTTATCGCCTACCATAATACTTTGCTGCGGATCGATATTATGCTCACTAATACCTTGTAGTAGCATACCAGGGGCTGGTTTTCTGCAAGCGCACTGTTTTAAATACTCAGGCAATGCATTTTTAGGATGATGAGGGCAAAAATAAACGTCGCTTATCAATATCTGATGTGCGCTAAACTGTGCTTTCATCCAGCTGGTCAGTGCTATAAAGTCAGCCTCGGTGTAATAACCACGGCCAATACCTGACTGATTAGTTACAATAATAATTTTATAACCGGCATCATAAAATGCCTTGCACGTGCTAAATACTCCTTCGATAAATTCAAACCGCTCACTTTGATACACATAGCCATGATCAACGTTTACTACGCCATCTCTATCTAAAAATAGCGCTTTATTTTTTTGTGATTGATTCATTATAACGACTCTTTTTGCACAACATGATCAAACATAGCTTTTACCGCATCAATGGTAATTTGGCTCATTAAATCGTCACCTTTAATACGTGTGCCCCAAGGCAGCTGCTGCGCTGTTTTACCCGTTTGTTTAAGCAAGTTTTGATGATATACCTCAACCACATAGTTTTGGTATAAATACGGCCCTGTACGCGCTGGGTTTGAATGGGCATATAGCCCAATAACAGGAGTGCCTACCGTTACTGCCATATGGGCAGGGCCAGTATCTGGGGCTAGTACTACACTGGCGCGTTTTAACACGCACAACAATTCTTTAAGCTTAGTTTTACCAACTAGGTTTAAAATGCTGTGTTGGCTGTGTTTAATAATATTATTGGCAAGGTTTATTTCCAGCTCGGTAGGGCCGCCGGTCAAGGCCACTTTAAATCCCTGCTGATGGGCATAATCAGCAAGCGCGGCATAACGTTCGGGAAGCCAATTACGCTGTGCTTTACTTGCTGCTGGAGAGATAACAAACAGCTTATTAGATAAGTATTCTGCAGTGAGTAATTCATCGGCAGTGTTTTGATCTTGCTGTGTATAAGGCATTTCCCAACTTGGCTGATAATCATTCACGCCAATGGCTTTAGCAAAGCCTTTAAACCCTTCTAACACGTGCGCATGTGGCTGCGCTGCAATGCGTTTATTTATAAATAGGCTATGCAGCTCTTTTGAGCGCGCCCAATCAAAGCCTATTTTAACTTTTGCAGGAATACAACGTGCAACAAATCCGGCCCTTAATGCCACCTGCATATTAAGCAGTACATCAAAGTTTTGCCCTTTAAAAGTTTGCTTTAAATTTTTCAGTGCTACGCGGCCTTGTTTTTTATCAAACACCACCAGCTCAACACCGGGTAAGTTAGCCAATAACATAGCTTCTACTTTGCCAATAACCCAAGTGATTTTTGCATTAGGATGCGCTTTTTGAATCGCTTGTACTGCACTCACAGCATGGCATACATCGCCAATAGCAGAGAGTCGTAAAATACAAATAGAGGAGTAGTTAGGCACTGAAGTCACGCGTTTCCTTGGGCATTAAATAGTAAAACCCGATCTTAAATTATAATCGCGCTATTGCAAGTACTTATCCTCGGCTTTAAAACGCGCTAACATAGGCGCATATTTAAGTAATACCCGTGAGCTATGTTCAAACAACACGTCCAAGGTAAGCATACTCTGCTGAGCCACCCTAGTTATGAAAATCAGGTTAATTTAAACTGGTTTAATGCCGACTACTGGCAGCAACAAAATAAAATAGTGGGTGCTAAAAAAGGCCGCGCAATGGCGTGGTTTTTTAAAAATAATGAACTAACCGCTGTGCTAAGACATTATTGGCGCGGTGGCTTGGTCGGTAAATTACTCAGTGACCAATACTTGTATTTAGGCTTTGAGCAAACGCGAGTATATAAAGAGTTTGCTTTAATGGCGCAGTTAATTGAGCTTGGCTTAAATGTACCAACTCCCGTTGCTGCAAAAGTGACTCGAAGCGGGTTAATTTACCGCGGTGATATTATTACCGAGGCGGTAACAGGTGCCAAAAGTGTACTGGATATACTCGTTGAGCGTGCTTTAACTGAATCTGAATTAGCAAGTATCGCCACAACCATTGCGCTCTTTCACAGTAAGGGCGTATACCACGCAGATTTAAACATTAATAATATTTTATTTAATGACACTGGCCAAGTATATATTATTGACTTTGATCGCGGCGAAATTAAACCGCCTGCCTTACAATGGCAACAAAGTAATATGGAACGCCTAAAGCGCTCGTTTTTAAA
The DNA here is from genome assembly GCF_002221505.1 of Pseudoalteromonas nigrifaciens. Lineage (NCBI taxonomy): Bacteria > Pseudomonadati > Pseudomonadota > Gammaproteobacteria > Alteromonadales > Pseudoalteromonadaceae > Pseudoalteromonas > Pseudoalteromonas nigrifaciens. The sequence continues at coordinate 2,750,192 of NZ_CP011036.1, forward strand.
AGAACAAGGCCGCAACCCTGTATTTAACTGGCAAGCCAGCGACTGGCAAGCCTTGTATGTTTGTTACACAAAGCTTAAGCGCTAATTTACTTTAGCTGCTAGTTAGCTAAAGCTAAGTACTTGGCAGCCACTTGCTCTGCGTTTACTTGTTGTAAAATAGCTGCATTTGTAACGTTTGGCTTATCTGCCAGCACTTGTTCAATTACACGTGCTAACTGCTCACTTTGCTGTATTGGCACTAAATATTTACTTAGCGCACCTGTTAGTATTTCGCTGGGACCAAAAGTACAATTAGTGCTCACCACTGGTGTACCTACTGCAAGTGCTTCTATTAATACCGTTGGCAAGCCTTCAAAATCTGAGCTTAATACTAGCGCTTTGGCATGTTTTATCCAATTATACGGATTTTGCTCAAACCCTGGCACAATCAGTTGCTCTGCAATTCCATATTGCTGTGCAAGTTTTAATGCCTTTGTCGGTTTGTTACATAACAGTACTAGTTTGTACTTTTTATCTAACTTAGCAAACGCTGCGAATAAAATATCGTGACGTTTTTGCTTGGCTAATCGCCCAACATGAATAAGGTAAGGCACATTAGGAATGTTAGTGTTTAGCTCACTGGCTTGTTGATTGATTTTTTTTAAATCGAATGGGTTATAAATTGTAGTGATCGCACTTGGAGTAATTAAGTTACCTTGGGTAATTTCATTTTCAACCCCTTTGGATACACAAATGAGTGATTTACCATTTAAGTTTTGTTTACTTTTTTTAAGGTATAAATAAGAAAGAGGCCCTAATTTTTTTTGCCTTGTTAGCTCAGCATTTACTGAGTTATGCATAACAAAATGGACATTTTCTACATTACTACGCGCAAGCAGGTTATTACTACGATCTAAATTTGACAGTACTAAGTCAATGTACCCGACTTCACTTCTCTTTTTTTCAAACCACGACTCTAGTTTAGCGACACTTGCTTTGCGTAGCCAAAAACGGTCAACCTTCGACGCTCTATCCGTAAATAAGCTCTCAACTTGTAAGTTACTTGGGATATCGTATTCAACGCTATTAGCGAGTGATAAAATAGTCACATTGTGTTTAAGTGTCGCTATTTGCTCAGCCAAAGTAAGCATTACTTTTTCAGCACCACCGCCAACCAGTGAATCAATTACTATCACTATATTCATTATTTACTTCCAAATAATAATGCTTTTACACCTTGGTTAATTACATCAAAACTATGCACGTTTGCAAATAACGCGTAGTTACTGAGTATATTTTGATAATTAGGTTCAGTGATAATCTCATTTACTTTATTGGTTATGTCTAAAATATCGAGTTCGGCTTTTGTTACCACACCAGTAGTAACGCAGCGTGCAATACGGTTACTTTGATCTTTTGATATAGCGCAAGCAACTGTGGGAGTTTGTACCGCAATAGCTTGTAATAATGTATCGCCCGCACTCAATAGTGCTACTTTAGCTTGACTTAACAATGCCAAAAACTCACTACCCTGCTGACTTGGTATGCAAATTAATTCATCAGTTTGCGGTAACGGCTTGGTGTAATTGGGCCCAAAAACAACAACTCCCTTTAGCGAGGTACGTTGAGTGATGGCCAGTGCAGCTTGAAAATAAATATCAGCACAATTTTGACCGTTTAAAGTGTGTCCGCCTGAGCCTGCATTCACTATAAAATATTCATTTTTTGTTAAATCATAGTCGTTTAATGCTTGCTGCTTTTGTTGCTCAGAGGCAAACGCAGTATAGGGACCTACATTATGCGGAGATGCTAAAGCAAAGGTATTTAATTTAAGCTTTTCTAGCCATGTAAGTGGCTCGATGCAGTAATCTGGCTGTATTACCCAGTGCACGTCAATTAAACCAATACGATTAAGCTTTAATCCTTTGGCTCGTTTTTTCTCATGTTGCGAGATGAAAACAACTTTTGCGCCCACTTTTTTTGCCGCTTTCATATGCTCAGCACGACCAGCACAATCAAACACCACCACATCAGGCTTATATTGCTCAATAAATTGACAAACTGCTTTAGTTTCTTTGGTTGCCGACCTCTCTAAAAGTGTGGTTTCAAAAGGGCAACTTTTAGCATAAGCCGTATGTTTATTTAAAATAAAGTGGATATTTATATCCCCTGAGCATTCATTTTCTAGCGTTTGCGCTAGCAAAAGTGAACGCATATATTCACCAATACCCTCTGGTGATGATACAGGAATAAATAAAAGTCGTTTTTTGCTCATTACAATCTCAATTTCCGATTTGGCACTCAGTATATCAATCACATAGTTTTAGCGATAGATAGCGACCCTTTTTATCTTATTTTTAGCCTTACTGCGCCCATTTAGTTACTGCAATAAAGTGCTTTGATTGCTAAACTTAAGGTAATTTAAATCACAAGGATCTGAACTTTGCGAAACAAAATTTTTATATTGTCTTCACTTTTTTGCGCAATGAGCGCGCCGGTTAACGCAGAGCCATGGGTAAAACCAGATGATTATGGGTTAAGAGCTGATATTCAACTTTTAGCCGATGCTGGCGTTATTTTAGCCCCGGTAACCACTTACCCTCTAATGTGGAAGAGCTTTATAAGTGAAGTAGATAACACTCCCCTAGGCCAGTTATCGCCAAACTTGCAAGATGCTTTATTACGGGTAAAACATCGTTACAAGTCTGAAAATACGGGCTCTCATAGTGTACAACTGTCTGCTTTTGCAAGTTCAGATACTATTGTTGCCACCAGTTTTGGCGCAACTAATACCCAAGAGTCAGAAGCATCTGCTGCCTACGCCTATTTAGGCGACAGTTTTGCCGCTAAAGTAGCGGTTAATTATCGCAATGATGGCAAAAAGTGTTTTGTTACTGGGAAAACTGCAGACGATATAGTGCTAGATGAGCAAGCACTTACTGACTGTAATGACACCTCCTTTGATGGCAGTTATATAGCTTACCGTTTAGGTAACTGGATTTTTAGAGCCGGTGCCATAGAGCAGTTTTGGGGCCCGGGGGTTGATAATAGTTTAATAATGTCGGGCAACGCTAAACCATTGCCTGCAATGAGCGTGACTCGAGAGCAAAGCACTGCCTTTGAAACCCCTTGGCTAAGCTGGTTAGGCCAATGGGGATTTACCGCGCAAATGGCTCAGTTAGAATCTACTCGTGTAATTCCTGATGCTTTACTGTGGAGTACTCGCGTTAATTTCAGGCCATTACAGCAATTAGAAATTGCACTGAGCTGGTCAGCGCAATGGGCTGGCGATGGCCAACCTAGTTCAGCGAGTGACTTTATTGATATAGTGACAGGTGAAGCAGCTTGTATAGATGGCACTACTACTTGTGATGATGAATTAAAATCTAAGATTGGTAATCAACTTGCGGGTATAGATATTCGCTGGTCTGACACTTTATTTAGCCAACCGTACGCAATTTATGCAAGTACCATTGGTGAAGATGCCAGCTCAAAGTTTAAACCTGTCGACAGAGCCTATTTATTTGGTGTACAAACTACTCATCGTATTTATGATCAAAACGTATTAGTAAATGTAGAGTACATAGATACGGGCGTAACATGCTCTGCTGAATCAAGCAGTGAAAACTGCTATTACGAGCATTCAGATTACAAATCTGGTTACCGCTACCATGGCCGTACCATAGGTTCAACATTTGATAATGACGCGCAATCACTAGTACTAACTGTGCTAGGCCAGCTTTCAAATGGAGATGATTGGCAAGTTAAATTACGCGATGTTGATTACAACAATGATAACCGCGATCGCTACCCTAATAACCCTGATTTAGGCAATACCATTACTAAAACAGCTTATAACAGTAAACAGCTTGAAATACGTTACAGGCAACTTGCTATGGGTGGGCGCTTAACGCTAGGCGCTTTTGCATCAAATAACGATGCAGCAGAAAACGACACATCTGCATTTGCTAAATATGAATATAACTTTTAAATTCGGGATTTTTGGCTATCCTAAACTAGGATAATAAGTGCAAATAAAAAGGGATGAAAACACTGTTTTCATCCCTTTTTTAATTCATTAATAACCGTCGTAATTACTGCTTAATCTTACTAATCACTTTTGAAGTTGAGCAACCATCTAAAAACTCAAGCACCTCAACTTTTCCGCCGTGAAGCAGTACATGCTCAGCACCGGCTATTTGTTCAACCGTGTAGTCGCCACCTTTAACTAAAATATCTGGGCTAATTTGCTCAATTAATTTAGCCGGTGTGTCATTTTCATCCGCACTACCAAATGGAATAACCCAATCAACAGAGGAAAGTGCACTTAATACCATAGCTCTTTCATCTAGCGGATTAATTGGCCTATCGGCGCCTTTTAATCGTGATATAGACGCATCGTTATTTAGCCCCACCACTAATCTATCGCCACGCGCTTTTGCTTGTGCTAAATAGCGTACGTGCCCAGCATGCAAAATATCAAAGCAGCCATTGGTAAATACAATTGTTTCGCCATTTTGTTTTGCAAACTCTATATGCTGCAGCACATCGTCAAACGGAGTTTGATAATGCTCACCAGTGGCATGTAAATATTGACCCAGCTTACGACTAAGTTCTTCTGGCGACACTGTGGCCGCACCTAATTTACTCACCGCAATGCCCGCTGCTAAGTTAGCAATTTCCACCGCATTTTTAGGTGTCATTCCCGCCCCTAGCATCACGGCTAGAGTTGCTATAACTGTATCGCCTGCGCCGGTTACATCACTGACTTCAAGCTCTTGCGCGGCAAAATCATATTTTTCAGTCGCACTAATTAACGACATTCCTTGCTCTGAACGCGTTAGCAACATTGCTTTTATGCCTGCGTCACTTATGAGCTTACGCGCACTTGTTGCCAAGCCCTCTTCTGAGTCTGTTTGCCCACCCGCTAATTTAAACTCATTTAAATTTGGTGTAATGTAGTCTGCACCTCTATATAAATGTAAATCGGACGACTTAGGATCAACGAGTACCGTTTTCCCTGCTTTTTTAGCTAGGCTTATCATGTTTTCAATCAGGCTCAATGAACCTTTATTGTAATCAGAAAACACTATAAAATCGTACTCATCAAGTACTAGCTCTAAACGGTTTAATAACAGCTGGCTGTGTTGCTCTGTAAACGTCTCTTCTAGATCTAGCCGTACAACTTGTTGATGACGGCTAATCACTCGCATTTTAGAAATTGTCGGTAAGTCGCATACACTTACTAACTGTGAATTTATTTTTTCACCTTCTAAAATGCCTTCTAGTATCTGTCCACCTTCATCTTCGCCTATTAAGCCAAGTAGGCCTACTTTACCATCTAATCGGGCTATATTTTTAGCCACGTTTGCTGCGCCACCGGCTTTGTCTTCTAATTTGCTTACTTTAACTACCGGCACCGGAGCTTCTGGGGAAATACGCCCTGAATCACCATACCAATAACGGTCAAGCATTACATCGCCAACCACCAAAATACGTGCGGCTGATAAGTTTTTTAATAGCGATAAATCCATTACTGCTGCTCCGCAACTACCATATCAATAGCTTCACATAACCAATGGCCAATAAACATGTGTGCTTCTTGAATTCGCGCTGTTTCATCGTTTTTAATAATAATAGGTAATTTGGCAATATTTTTAACTTCACCTCCATCACGCCCCGTTAATGCTACGGTAAAGGCCCCTATTTTATTCGCTGCTGCTAACGCTAGATTAATATTGGCGCTTGTACCTGATGTGGTTAACCCTATAACTAAATCTTCTGGTTTACATAAGGCTTGTACTTGGCGTTCAAACACAGTGTCAAAATGATAGTCGTTACTGTGCGCAGTTAAAATTGACGTATCGGTTGTAAGTGCCATAGATGCAAGTGGACCACGCTCTAATTTATAACGCACTACAAATTCTGCCGCTAAATGCTGTGCATCGGCCGCACTACCACCGTTACCAAGCCAAACAACCTTACCGCCTGCTTGTAATGCACTATGGCACACTTCTAACAATTGCATAGACTCTTGATGATAAGCCTCCATCGTTTCAAATAATGCTAAATGACGATTTAAACTCTCAAGGTAACTCGTTGCTACTGAATCGATAATTGACATGGTAAATTCCTCTAGGAATTGAAATGGCAGGAAAAATTAATTTCATTATTCCATAAATCTATACCCAAATCACCTCAATATACATATTACTGAAACAGGTATTTTGAGCTAACTTGAATAGCGTTATTATTATTTTATCGGGTAGCAGCTGAACACAAACCATATTTTATCTTTTCTGTGTTTAGAATTGATCATTTTCACGTTAAACTAAGACGACTTACCCTTATAAAAGCTTAGTATGGCACGCATTTTTTATTCACTCGCATTAATGATTATTAGCCCACTAATCGTATTTTATTTATATGTATTACGCGGTAAAAAAAACCCAGGTTATAGAGCGCACTTTAAACAGCGCTTTGGTTTTGTGGACAAGTCTTTATTTGCCAATAACAATAAGCCGCTGCTAGTGCATTGTGCATCTGTAGGTGAGGTACTCGCCGCTACCCCCCTGATCAAAGCAGTACAAAAAGCGCACCCTAAATTAAATATACTTATAACGTGCAACACCCCTACTGGTCGTGAGCAAATCATTACGCAGTTTAAAAACACGGTAGCCTGCTGCTACTTACCTATGGACTTTCCATTTGCAACCGCCCGATTTTTAAAACGAGTAAAGCCACAAGCCCTGTGTATTTTAGAAACTGAACTGTGGCCCAACCTTATGGCAAGTAGTCGCAATAGAAATATTCCGGTACTTGTTTTAAACGCTCGCTTGTCTGAAAAATCGCAACAGGGTTATCAAAAAGTAGCTAAGCTAACGCATATTATTATGCGCTCTATCACTGTATTGGCCAGTCATAATAAAACTGACGCCAAACGCTTTATAGAGCTTGGCCTTGAGCCACATAAAAGTAAAGTTACAGGTTCAATAAAATTTGATATTACACCTACCCAAGAGCAACTAACTAAGGTAACTGCACTCAAACAGCTTTATAATTTAGAGCAGCGCTTTATATGGGTTGCAGGCTCCACTCACCCTATCGAGCATGAGCAGGTAATTAGCGCTCATAAAAATCTATTAGAAAAACAACCCAATGCGTTACTCATAATAGCGCCGCGCCATCCTGAACAGTTCGATAAGGTTGCAGATTTACTAACGCAAAGTACACTGAGTTTTAGTCGTCGCAGCAATAATAATTATAATAACGAAAACGTCTTGTTAGCAGATACGCTTGGCGAGCTGCAATACTTATATGGCGCTGCTAATGTGAGCTTTATTGGCGGCAGTTTAATTCGCCGTGGTGGCCATAATCCACTTGAATCAGCTGCATTTTCAGTGGGCGTTATCAGCGGGGTGCATACCTATAACTTTGATCATATTTACCCTGAGCTTATAAAGCTCAAAGGCGCTATTGTGGTTGATAATGCTGATGAGCTAACACAACAACTTATAGCATTAAATCAAAACAGCAAAGCATGCCAAACTTTAGGTAAAAAAGCAGCGCAATGCGTGGCCAATAACCAAGGTGCTATACAAAAAACACTTAACATTATTAATCAATATTTAGAGCCCAAACCGTGACCAACATAGCCATAAGCCAAACCCGCGAATGGGTTTCAAATGTTATTGTAAAATATAACTTTTGTCCCTTTGCCCGCAAAGAAGTAGAAAATAACTGTATTCATTATTTTGTAAGCCCTGCTAGCAGCATAGACGATGCCGTAATGGACATGCTTGAGCAATGTATTGAGCTTGACCGAGAGGCTGCACGCGAAACCACACTTATTATGTTTGATAACGGCTTTTGCGACTTTGAAGACTTTTTAGACTTGGTTGACTTAGCCAACGCGCTGTTAGTAGCCCAAGGTTTTGAAGGTAAGTATCAAATTGCTAATTTTCATCCCGATTATGTATTTGCCGATAGCGACGCAAGCGATGCGGCAAACTATACTAATCGCTCCCCTTTTCCTACTTTGCATTTAATTCGCGAAGCAAGTATGAGTGCAGCACTTGAGAGTTATAACGAACCCGAATCTATACCTGAGCACAATATAAATTTAGCAAGGCGCAAGGGTATTGATTTTTGGCAACAGTTACTCGAAGGGTGTAAAAAAACGAGCGCTTAAAGCGCTCGGTTATATATAACAGTAAATAGCATATAACAGTAAATAACTCGTTATTTTTTAACCCAATTACCATTTACTTCAACAAAATGACCTCTTTGGGTTTTTTCGATTGTTTTTGCCGCCGCTAACGCTTCTACTTGCGACAGTGACAAGTTATTTTTTTGCGCTAATTTTAAATACTGTGCTTTACGCTTAGCATTAATGGTATCAACGACCACTTTAGCCTCTGCATTTTGTACCACTAAGCCCAAATAGCCTGAGCTATCTTCGCCTACTAAACCTTGGCTTTTAGCATCATCTAAACTAATAGCCCATGCCGAAAAAGACATACATACAGCACTAACTAATGTAATTATGCTTAATTTGTTGTTAACTTTCATATCCTAGCTCCTTAAAATAACTCACTGTCGTCACTAAATAAATTATCGAGTTCTTTATCTACTTTTACACGAATTTCGTGATCAACCTTCACATTTAAATTAATTGTAATAGGCTCTTTAGCAGCTACCTCTACTCGGTGCGTACACGCACCAAGGGCACTTATTGCTGCAAATACAATAAGTACTTTTATGCTTAACGACTGTTTCATCATTAGTTTCCTTTTTGTGAGTATTGTTGCTCAACTTTTTGTGTAATTTCATCACTTAAGCGCAATGCACGTAATAAAGTAAATATATTTTCTTCATGATTATAATTAAAGTTAACTTGCTGCTCTGCTTGCTTATTATAACCTTGCAAATTTACGCCAAGCTTTAGCCAACCATCACTTTTAAGTGCCACACTGCTATTAAGCTTTTGTATATCAAGATTTTTAAGTAATCCCAATACAGGCTGTAACTCTTGTTGCTGCTGCATAACTGAATCAAATGCTGCGTTATTAGTAATCATTAACTTACCCGTTCCTTGATTACTTAAACTGCCATTTACTACCTCAATACCCGTGTTATTAAAGTGCACTGGCAAAGTGCCGGCAAAACGCCCTGAAAGCGTAATCCCCGACTGTTCATCAAGTGTAATAAGTTTACTGCCATCAATGTTTTTAAATTTAACATTAGCAACTTGCTGCAGGTCATTAAGCGAGTATTTATCAAGGCTAAACTCACCATCAAATAACGCTCCTGCAATGTCAAATATACGCGCATTATTGTTTTTAACCTGCCAGTTCCCTTTAATGTTTTTAATAACAACACCAGCCCTTAGTTCATTTAAGTTAAAGGTAGTGGGTTTTACATTAAGCTGCCCTGAATTATATTCGCCAACAAATTGGCTACTTAAATCGCTAGCAAGGTAATCGTTATAAAGCGCACTTACGTTGTTTAACTCCATTGCAAACGAGGCATGTTGTAAATTTACATCCCCGCTGATTCGGCCATTAAACGTTCCCTGTGTAAGCTGCGCTAATGGCTCAAACTGATGAATAAAGGTATTTAATAACACTATACTTTGTGTAGGTACTACTATTTCAAATGGATGTTCCACTGCCGATATATGATGGTTTACCGCTAATTCAATATCGTTTACAAATACGTGATGTGATGCTTTTAGAGCGCGACTTTGCAATCCTGTAGAAGCAACTTTTATATTATTGAGTTTTATAACAGGGCTATTAAATTTATTTATTACTGTATTAGCACTAAGGTCTGCAAATAATTCACCATGAGTTAAATTTGCTTTAGCAGTTATGGTATTGCTTATATCTGTTAATTTAAATTCGTTATATTTTAACGTTTTAAATAGGGTTTTTAGTGTTATTTGTGCGTTTAAAGCATCATCTAGCTGTGCCGTTAAGCGACCTTCGTATTGATCTACACTCAGTTGTGCAAAATCAACCTTTGCGGCTGTTAATCTACTTGTAGCATTACCACTTGGTTTTCCATCGACTATATTTATTAAATTAAATTGCCCTGAGGCGTTAACTTTATTAGCGCTAATTTTATTACTACTAGTACTGGCAATAAAATCGGGAAGTGAATTAAGCGCAACAGTATAATTACCTTTAAGTGTGTTATTTTTAAATTCTGCATTAAGCTCAATGTTTTTAATATCTGGCGTACTTATACTAACCGCTAACATGCTTTTAAAATCCGCCCAAAGGTTGGTAAAATTAAGCTCTGACTCCATTAGAGTTATTTCAAATTGATTATCTCCTTCGCTAATTATATTTAGCATTGGCAAAGTAAGGTGGTTATTAGTAATACTAATCACTTTAGGAAGTTTAATCTGCCAATTTAAAGGGGTTTGCTCAGCTATAAAATCAGCATAATCACTCGGCGGAACGAGTGAGCTACACGTAGGCGTTAAATTTAATTTATTGTTTAACAAACTCGAATCTAGCTCAACTAATTTACTATTTAAATTAAAACCAATAATTAACCTACCATTAGCCAATGCTTCAAGCCGGCACTGCTCCATAGCATATTCAAACTGTGCGTTTACATCGCCATTTAACTGCAGTTCAATACCATCAAAGCTAAATACTTGCTGAGTACTAAAGCTAATACCTGCAACGGCTGTATTTTCGGTATTTATAAGCTGCTTTAACAGAGAGTCATCAACAGAAAACTGCCCTGTTAGTTTATTATTAGCTAAAATTGCTTTAGCGTTTATATCGCCTGTTATATTAAATTGATTTAAAATCGGCTCTGCTAAATTTATTTTTAGTGGCTTGTTAAAGTCATTACTCTTTATTACCAGCTGTTTTATAGCAATTAATGGACGTTTTTCTGGCAGCGCGAGAGCAAGTTTTTTTGCCGCGGAGCTACTTTGATTACTTTTGGGAAGTGGATTTATACTTAATACTGCATGCTCAACAATCACTTGCTTTGTATTTACAGTAATATCGATTAGCTCTAATTGTTGATTTTGATAAGTTAAGCATACTTTGTCGGCATGAACATTTAATTGAGCTGTAACCGAAAAATCTAAGCAACTGAGTGTAATACCCGCTTTTTCTAATTGCGGTGTTATAGCCCACTGGACTAATGGCAAACGAAATATATAACCAAGCAAAATTATGCTTAGTAATAAACTGCTAATAATTAAACTCACACGCTTAAACATATTATCCTTAATATTAGTGCTAGGTTCTAGGTTCTAGGTTCTAGGTTCTAGGTTCTAGGTTCTAGGTAATCATAAACAAAAAAGGCTGCACAAGGCAGCCTTTTTATTATACTCAACTTAAATGAACCTAAATTGAGCAGTTAGGTTATTAACCTACATTTTTACGCGCGTTGCGGAACATACGCATCCACGGGCTATCTTCTCGCCACTCATCTGGGTGCCAAGAGTTAGCAACAGCACGGAATACACGCTCAGGATGCGGCATCATTACTGTTGCACGTCCATCGGTAGAGGTAATACCTGTAATCCCTTCTGGCGAGCCATTTGGGTTTGCTGGGTATTGCGTTGTAGGATTACCGTAGTTATCTACAAACTTAACCGCTACAGTACCCGAGTCTAATGCTGCTTTAACTGCGTTATCGTTTGCAAATTCAGCATGACCTTCACCGTGCGATACTGCAATTGGCATACGCGAACCAGCCATACCATTAAAGAATACCGATGGATTTTCTTGTATTTCTACTAAGCTAAAACGTGCTTCAAAACGCTCTGATTTATTCGTTACAAAACGTGGCCAATGCTCAGTACCTGGGATCAACTCTTTTAAAGTAGATAACATTTGGCAACCGTTACACACACCTAAACTAAAGGTATCTTCACGGTGGAAAAAGCTTTGGAACTGTTCACGCGCCATGTCGTTAAACAATATCGACTTAGCCCAACCTTCGCCTGCACCTAATACGTCACCGTAAGAGAAACCACCACATGCCACTAAGCCTTTAAACTGCTCAAGCGATAAACGCCCTTCTAGAATATCACTCATGTGTACATCAATGGCAGCAAAACCAGCACGATTAAATGCGGCAGCCATTTCTAGATGAGAGTTTACTCCTTGCTCACGTAAAATAGCCATTGGTGGTTTAGCGCCCGTTGCAATATACGGTGCTGCTATATCTTCGTTTAAGTCAAAGTTTAACTTAACGTTTAAGCCAGGATCTTTAACATCAAATTTGGCATCAAACTCTTGCTTAGCGCACTCAGGGTTATCGCGACGCGCCTGCATTTGATACGTTGTTTCTGCCCACATAGTACGCAGCTCTGTACGCGTGTTACTCAGCACGGTATTTTTACCACGGTTAAATACAATCGCATCGTCGCTATTAAGCGTGCCTATAATATGGCTGATTGTCGCTAAGCCATGATCTTTAAGTACCGCATTAACTGCATCTAAATCACTATTAGCCACTTGAATAACAGCGCCAAGCTCTTCGTTGTAAAGCGCTTCAATGTCGTTGCCTGTTAAGCCATTAATATCAACAGTTACACCTGTGTGACCAGCAAATGCCATTTCGGCAACTGTGGTAAATAAACCACCGTCTGAACGGTCATGATAAGCAAGTAACTTACTATCAGCTACCAATACTTGCATGGCGTTATAAAAGCCTTTTAATAACTCTGGGCTATCAACATCAGGCGTTATATCACCTAATTGCTTATAAACCTGCGCTAAGCTTGATGCGCCCATGCGGTTTTTACCCGCACCTAAGTCAACTAAAATAAGTGATGTTTCGCCTTTGTCGGTACGTAGCTGCGGTGTCACTGTTTTACGTACATCGTCAACACGGCCAAAGGCAGTGATAATTAACGATAGCGGTGATGTTACTGATTTCTCTTGTGAATCACCTTCATCTTTCCATGTCGTTTTCATCGACATAGAATCTTTACCTACTGGAATTGTTAAACCAAGCGCTGGGCAAAGTTCTTCACCTATGGCTTTTACTGCTTCATATAAACCAGCATCTTCACCAGGGTGACCCGCTGCTGCCATCCAGTTAGCCGAAAGCTTAATATTTTCAAGGCTACCAATATTTGCACAGGCAATATTTGTTAACGACTCTGCCACAGCTAAACGCGCCGATGCAGCGTAATTTAATAGCGCTGCAGGAGTGCGCTCGCCCAACGACATAGCTTCACCATGGTAAGTATCGTATGTAGCAGCAGTTACAGCACAGTTAGCCACAGGTACTTGCCAAGGGCCAACCATTTGGTCGCGCGCTACTAAGCCTGTTACCGAGCGATCGCCAATTGTAATAAGGAAGGTTTTTTCTGCAATGGTTGGTAAGCGCAATAAACGCTGCGCCGCATCTGCTACATTAATATTTGTAACATCAAGTGCTTTACCTACAACCTGCTTTGAGGTTACATCGCGATGCATTTTAGGTGCTTTACCTAATAATACGTCTAGTGGTAAATCAACAGGGTTATTATCAAAGTGGCTATCGGCAACCGTTAGGTGTGGCTCAGCAGTCGCTTCGCCTATTACCGCGTACTGTGCTCGTTCGCGCTTACAAATAGCTTCAAAACGGTCAAAATCTTCAACACCTACGGCAAGTACATAACGCTCTTGCGATTCGTTACACCAAATTTCGTGTGGTGCCATACCTGGCTCATCATTTGGAATATCGCGTAGTTGAAACTTACCACCACGGCCACCGTCATTTACTAGTTCAGGAAATGCGTTTGATAAACCACCGGCGCCCACATCGTGAATAAACGCAATTGGGTTTTCATCACCTAGCTGCCAACATTTGTCGATAACTTCTTGGCAACGACGTTCCATTTCTGGGTTTTCGCGTTGTACTGAAGCAAAATCTAAATCTTCATTTGATTGCCCAGACGCCATGCTTGATGCTGCACCGCCGCCTAAACCTATGTTCATTGCTGGGCCACCTAAAGCAATGAGCTTAGCACCAACAGGAATTTCACCTTTTTGTACATGGTCTGTGCGAATATTACCTAAACCACCGGCAAGCATAATTGGTTTGTGGTAACCACGTACCTCAAGGCCATTATGGCTTGTCACTTGCTCTTCATAGGTACGAAAGTAACCTAACAAGTTAGGACGGCCAAACTCATTATTAAATGCAGCGCCGCCAAGCGGCCCTTCAGTCATAATATCCAAAGCGGTAACAATACGCCCAGGTTTACCAAAATCACTTTCCCACGGTTGCTCGTAACCAGGAATACGTAAGTTAGAAACAGTAAAGCCAACTAAACCAGCTTTAGGCTTAGAACCACGGCCAGTAGCACCTTCATCACGTATTTCACCACCTGAGCCTGTAGCAGCACCTGAAAATGGCGCTATGGCGGTTGGGTGATTATGAGTTTCAACTTTCATTAGTATTTCGATGTCTTCTTGATGATACGCATATTCACCTTGCGCATTGGGGAAGAAGCGCCCCGCTTTTGAGCCTTTCATTACCGCGGCATTGTCTTTATATGCCGACAATACATTTTCAGGGTTTTTCTCAAAAGTATTTTTAATCATCTTGAACAGCGACTTTGGCTGCTCTTCACCATCGATTGTCCAGTCTGCATTAAATATTTTATGACGACAATGCTCTGAGTTTGCTTGGGCAAACATAAACAATTCGATATCGTTAGGATTACGGCCTAACTTTATAAAGTTTTCTACTAGGTAATCTATTTCGTCATCTGCAAGGGCAAAACCTTGTTCAACGTTAGCAATTGCAAGCGCTTCTCGCCCACCACTTAAAATGTCTACAGATGACATTTGACGCGGTGCATCACTGCGAAATAGTTGCGCAGCATCCTCAAACTGGCTATGGGTTGCTTCGGTCATACGGTCATGTAATAACGCCGTTACTTGTAAAAGTTGCTCTGCGTTTAGCTCACCTTCAACATAATAAGCAATACCGCGTTCAACACGATGAACCTGCTTTAAGCCACAGTTATGGGCTATGTCGGTTGCTTTAGAAGCCCAAGGCGAAATAGTGCCAGGGCGAGGTGTTACTAATACAAGTTTACCTGCTGGGGTATGCTCAGCAATAGTTGGACCGTAGGTTAATAGTTTTTCAAGCTTGGTTTGCTCAGCGCTACTCAATGGCGATGTTAAGTCGGCAAAGTGCGCATATTCAGCATATACGTTGGTGACAGGAAGTTGCGATTGTTGGCAACGCGCTAAAATTTTATTAACTCTGAACTCTGAAAGTGCTGGTGCACCACGAAGGATCAACATAGATAATTTCATCCGGGGTTAGGGATTGAACGATATTTTAGGGCAACATTATAGTCTAAGTAGCACTTAGATTTAACTCATAATTTCGCTTTTCATAAAATTAACTTTTTTTCTTTATTTACAGCCACTCGAAACGAATAAAACTAAACGCTAAGTGACGTAATGGCTAAGTTTTGTTATAACGGGGATTAGGGCGTTAAAGAGGCAAACAATGTTGAAAGAAAAACTAATCATAATTATTACTTTAGTTATGCTGTTGTGTGCATGCGATATACAAGAGCAGTCGACTCAACTTGCCCAAATAAAAGCGCAAAACAAAATTAGAGTGGGTACATTAGCCAGTGCCAGTAACTATTATCAGGCAGTACAAGGTGAGCAAGGCTTTGAATACGAGCTTTCTCAGGCCTTTGCAGACTATTTAGGTGTAGAGCTTGAAATAGTCCCATTTTTTAATTTATCAGACATGTTTGCACGCCTGCAAAGCGGTGATCTTGATTTAATTGCCTCAGGCCTTACCTATAATAAAACACGTGCACAACAATATCGTTTTGGCCCTACCTACCGAACCATTAGTCAAAAACTAGTGTATAAACAAGGTATAGAGCGACCACGCGACTATGATGATTTAACTGGTAATCTCATGGTTATAGCTAAAAGTAGTCACTCACTTACTTTACAAAAAGTAAAAAAAAGCAATCCAGAACTTAACTGGAGCGAAACCGAAGAATTTGACGAAGAAGAGTTACTACAAGCCGTTATTGATGGCGAAATAGATTACACTTTAGCCGACACCCATACGTTATCGTTATTTCGTCGTTATCACCCTAATTTAAGTATTGGTTTTTCAATTACGCATAACGACCCGATCGCGTGGATGCTGCGTAAATCAAATGACGATTCGCTTTATGCTTTATTAGTCCCTTTTTTTGGTGAAGCAAAACAAAATAATCAACTTTATGTACTTGAAGAAAAATACTTTGGTCACGTTCGTCAATTTAACTACGTAAATACACTTGCCTATATTGAAGCAATAAAAGAAACACTGCCTAAATACCAACCATGGTTTGAACAATATGCAGGAACACTTGATTGGCGTTTACTCGCAGCATTAAGCTATCAGGAATCTATGTGGAACCCGCGAGCAAAATCACCAACTGGGGTGCGAGGAATTATGATGCTAACCCGTAATACTGCTAAGCAAGTTGGGGTTACTAATAGGTTAGAGCCAGAGCAAAATATTCGCGGTGGCGCAAAATACTTAAGTAAACTAATTAAACGTATCCCCGATCGTATTCCACAACCAGACAGAACCTGGCTCGCACTTGCTGCGTATAATGTAGGCTGGGGACATGTAAACGACGCACGAATTATTACTAAACAACAAGGCGCAAGCCCTGATAAGTGGGCCGATGTTAAAAAGCGCTTACCATTACTAATTAAAAAACGTTACTACCGAAAAACGCGTTATGGCTATTCTCGTGGTGATGTTGCGGTGAGCTATGTTGATAATATTCGCCGTTATTACGATGCCCTAGTTTGGCTTGATGAAAATAACGCAATAGAAGAAAAACCAGAAGCACCTGTAGTTGCCCCTAAAATTGGGGATGAGGTTGAAGCAAAATAGTAAACTGACAAACGATAATAATAACAACTAATTCATTACTCTAATAAATACGCCCTAGGTAATTAAAAAACTGTTTACTTGTCATCAAATGTTCAATAATGTGTGTTAATTATATATTCACATTAATTAATGATAAACATCTGAGTAATTTGGATATAATTTGTGCATTTCTCATTATTGCATTAGGAGAAAACATGCTAAAACGTAAACGCACGCAAAGATTCAAACGAAAAACAATTAACTCAACAGCAACTCGACGCCGCGTTATGCTGCGTAATTTACATAAAAAAATAATTTGGCGCCGCCGCATGTTTGCAATGCAAAAAATGGCAGAGCTAGATGCTTTAATGGCAGCAAGTTAAAGTTCATTGCTATTACGAGCAGCCTTTTTGGCTGCCTTAATTTGCGCTCTTCTGCGCTTAAAAAAGTCAGATATAATAGTAGCGCACTGCCCCTCTAGTACACCACCTAATACCTCCACCTGATGATTTAGCTTAGGCTCTTGCAACAAATTCATAATCGAGCCAGCAGATCCTGTTTTAGCATCGGCAGCACCAAACACTAAACGCTTAATTCTACTGTGCACTAATAACCCCGCGCACATAGAGCATGGCTCTAAGGTCACATAAAGCGTGCAATCAATTAAACGATAATTATTAAGTGCTTTACCGCCTTTACGTACAGCCATCATTTCAGCATGAGCTGATGGGTCATTATCAGTAATAGAACGGTTATACCCTGCAGCAACAAGCTGATTGTCTTTAACAAGAATGGCACCAACAGGGATCTCATCTAGTTGTTCTGCTTGCTTTGCGTACGTTAACGCTTGTTGCATCCAATAGTTGTCATCAAATCGTTCGTTCATTGAAGCTACTTTAATTATTTTTTATGCATGAATTATATCAAGTTAGCTAATTAAAGTGCGTAATTACGGCATTTATTGCAAAAATAAAACAAATTAAAACGGTTTATCGTGGCTCCTAAGGGGGGATTCGCGCTATAATCTCACGCTTTTTTTATTTAGCTCACAATACGGGTAGCAAATGAAATTTCCTGGACGTCGCAGGCATAAACATTATTTTCCAGTGGAAGCCAAAGATCCACTAACTAATCAACTTAACGCCACAGAAAGATTACACAGTAGCTATATTACCGGAATCGATCAGATTGTTGTCGATATCGAAGCCAAGGTCGATCAAGCTTTCCTCGATGAATTTAAGCTGCAACGAGGCATGTCACAAGTTATAGATAGTGACGTCACTAACGCCTTATATGAGCGTTTAAAGCTACATGAAATGGTTGACTACGAGTATGCTGGCGGAACCGTTGGTAATACTATGCACAACTATTCAGTACTTGCCGATGACAGATCTGTGCTATTGGGCGTAATGAGTGAAAACATAAATATAGGCAGTTATGCTTATCGTTTTTTATGTAATACCTCAAGCCGCGTAGATTTAGATTATTTACAACCAGTAGATGGGCCAATTGGTCGCTGCTTTACACTAATTGATGAAACTGGTGAGCGAACCTTTGCTATAAGTGCAGGGTTAATGAACCACTTACGCCCTGAATCTATCGATAAAAGCCTTATTGAAAATTCTTCCGCGTTGGTGATCAGTGCTTATTTAATGCGCACTCAAGGCGCAGAAACCATGACAGAAGCCACCATACAAGCGGTTAAATACGCTAATGATGCTGGTGTACCTGTGGTACTTACACTTGGAACTAAATTCTTAATTGAACAAGATCCAACCTGGTGGGCTAACTTTGTTGAAAAGCATGTCGATATTCTTGCAATGAACGAAGAGGAAGGCTTGGCAATTACTGGTTTTGAAGATCCCCTTTTAGCAGCTGATAAAGCGCTTGATTGGGTCGACTTAGTAATTTGTACTGCCGGTGAAAAAGGCTTATTCATGGCAGGTTACGTTGACGAGCAATTAAAACGCGAAACCGAGTACACATTATTACCTGGTGCAATTCCAGATTTTAATCGTTATGAGTTCTCACGTGCTATGCGCAAAGCTGACTGTGATGATCCAATTAGAGCCTATAGCCACACAGCCCCATTTATGGGTGGCCCTGATTCAATCAAAAACACCAATGGTGCTGGTGATTGTGCGCTTGCGGCGGTTTTACATGATTTATCTGCCAATGTTTATCATAAAATAAACGTCAGTAACTCAGCAAAACACCAGCAAAAAGCAATTACCTACTCGTCATTATCACAAATAAGTAAATACGCTAACAGAGCAAGCTTTGAAGTATTAGTGCAGCACTCTCCTCGCTTATCTCGTGGTTTACCAGAGCGCGAAGATTGCCTCGAACTAGTCTACTGGGATAAATAAGATTTTAAGGAGCAATAGCTCCTTAAAATATTGAAATGTCGAGTTTTTTTGATAGCAGCTCTAATGCTGCTATTCCCGCCACCGAGTTGCCAAAAGAGTTTAACCCTGGTGACCATACCGCAACAGTAAATTTATTAGGTAATACCGCTAAAACCGTACCAGACACCCCAGATTTCCCCGGCATACCTACCCTATAACCAAAGTCACCTGCTGCATCATATAAACCACTGGTAAAGAGTAAAGAGTTAAGCTGCTTAGTTTGACGGCTCGGTAACACCCGTTTACCTGAAGTGTTATCAATCCCATTATTAGCTAAAAAATTATACGCTTTTGCCAGTTCAATACAATTTAGTTCAATAGCACAAAAGTTAAAGTAAGCCCAAAGCACATCATCCACTTCATTTTCAAAGTTACCAAATGACTTCATTAAATGCCCCATAGCCGCATTTCTATGCCTAAACTCATATTCTGAGTTTGCTACCTTTTTATCTATTGCTATACACCTATTCCCCGATAAAGCCCGAAATGTTTCAAGCATAGTATGCATAGGAGCCGATAAGCGACTGTATAAAGCATCGCAGGTTACAATCGCACCTGCATTAATAAATGGGTTACGAGGTATGCCTTTTTCAAATTCCAACTGAGTAAGCGAATTAAATGCAGTTCCTGATGGCTCTTTCCCCACGCGATGCCACAGTTCATCACCATAACGTTGTAATGCTAACGTTAATGTCATTACTTTTGATACAGATTGAATAGTAAATTGTTGCGTACAATCACCCGCACAAAATGTTTCGCCTGAGGTAGTGTAAATAGCAATAGAAAATTGTTCGGGATCAACCTCTGCCAACGCCGGAATATAATCGGCCACTTTACCTTGTGATAATAAGGGAGCTACCTCTTGGGTTATGTCATTCAATACTTGTTGATAATCAGTAGTAGGCAATAGAAACCTCAATTACACGGTTATATAAAGCAGAATTTTAGCATGCAAGCAGTAAGTACGCTTTCACTTTTTAAATAGCTTGTGCTTACTTTATAAATTCTAAAAAGCAAAAAACCCGTTACATTACTGTAACGGGTTTCTTTAATTTAAATCCTGGCAATGTCCTACTTTCACATAGCAAATGCTACACTATCATCGGCGCTGTTTCGTTTCACTACTGAGTTCGGCATGGGGTCAGGTGGGTCCAAAACGCTATTGTTACCAAGAAAATTCGTTTCAATTTTCTTATTTTTATAATTTATTCAATTTAAAGTCTCTCGACTAAATTTGGAGCCTGGCAATGTCCTACTTTCACATAGCAAATGCTACACTATCATCGGCGCTGTTTCGTTTCACTACTGAGTTCGGCATGGGGTCAGGTGGGTCCAAAACGCTATTGTTACCAAGCAAATTAGGGCGTTAATTCGTATCACTACAAATTAACTGAATTTGGAAAATATCTGATAATATTTTTTAAGTCTTTGCGTAAATATCTACTTTAGCAATATTAACTTCTTGCTTGAACTGTCACATAAAACGCGTTTGGCGTTGTATGGTTAAGCCTCACGGGTAATTAGTACAAGTTAGCTTAATGCCTCACAGCACTTCCACATCTTGCCTATCAACGTTGTAGTCTCCAACGGCCCTTCAGAGAGCTTATAGCTCTAGTGAGAAATCATCTCGAGGCCTGCTTCGCGCTTAGATGCTTTCAGCGCTTATCAGTTCCGAACGTAGCTACCGGGCAATGCCATTGGCATGACAACCCGAACACCAGCGGTTCGTTCACTCCGGTCCTCTCGTACTAGGAGCAACCCCTCTCAATTCTCAAACGCCCACGGCAGATAGGGACCGAACTGTCTCACGACGTTCTAAACCCAGCTCGCGTACCACTTTAAATGGCGAACAGCCATACCCTTGGGACCGACTTCAGCCCCAGGATGTGATGAGCCGACATCGAGGTGCCAAACACCGCCGTCGATATGAACTCTTGGGCGGTATCAGCCTGTTATCCCCGGAGTACCTTTTATCCGTTGAGCGATGGCCCTTCCATTCAGAACCACCGGATCACTATGACCTACTTTCGTACCTGCTCGACGTGTCTGTCTCGCAGTTAAGCTGGCTTCTACCATTACACTAACCGTACGATGTCCGACCGTACTTAGCCAACCTTCGTGCTCCTCCGTTACTCTTTAGGAGGAGACCGCCCCAGTCAAACTACCCACCAGGCACTGTCCGTAACCCCGATTCAGGGGCCAACGTTAGAACATCAAAACTACAAGGGTGGTATTTCAAGGTTGACTCCAACAAAACTAGCGTCTCATCTTCAAAGTCTCCCACCTATCCTACACATGTAGGTTCAATGTTCAGTGCCAAGCTGTAGTAAAGGTTCACGGGGTCTTTCCGTCTAGCCGCGGGTACACAGCATCTTCACTGCGATTTCAATTTCACTGAGTCTCGGGTGGAGACAGCGTGGCCATGGTTACACCATTCGTGCAGGTCGGAACTTACCCGACAAGGAATTTCGCTACCTTAGGACCGTTATAGTTACGGCCGCCGTTTACCGGGGCTTCGATCAAGAGCTTCTCCCTAAGGATAACCCCATCAATTAACCTTCCGGCACCGGGCAGGTGTCACACCGTATACGTCATCTTGCGATTTTGCACAGTGCTGTGTTTTTAATAAACAGTCCCAGCCACCTGGTCACTGCGGCTCCCGTCCGCTTAGAGAGCAAGTCTCATCACAGATAGGAGCGTACCTTCTCCCGAAGTTACGGTACGATTTTGCCTAGTTCCTTCACCCGAGTTCTCTCAAGCGCCTTAGTATTCTCTACCTGACCACCTGTGTCGGTTTGGGGTACGATTCCATATAATCTGAAGCTTAGAGGCTTTTCCTGGAAGTATGGCATCAGCAACTTCATCACCGTGGTGACTCGTCTCGTGTCTCAGGTTTAATGTTCGTCCGGATTTACCTAAACAAACGCCCTACTCACTTTCACATGGACTACCAACGCCATGCTTGCTTAGCCTGCTCCGTCCCCCCATCGCAATTATATCGAGTACAGAAATATTAATCTGTTTCCCATCGACTACGCCTTTCGGCCTCGCCTTAGGGGTCGACTTACCCTACCCTGATTAACATGGGATAGGAACCCTTGGTCTTCCGGCGTGGGAGTTTTTCACTCCCATTATCGTTACTCATGTCAGCATTCGCACTTCTGATACCTCCAGCAACCCTCCCGGGTCACCTTCAACGGCTTACAGAACGCTCCCCTACCACTCATCCTAAGATGAATCCGCAGCTTCGGTGCATAGTTTAGCCCCGTTACATCTTCCGCGCAGACCGACTCGACCAGTGAGCTATTACGCTTTCTTTAAAGGATGGCTGCTTCTAAGCCAACCTCCTGGCTGTCTGGGCCTTTCCACATCGTTTCCCACTTAACTATGACTTTGGGACCTTAGCTGGCGGTCTGGGTTGTTTCCCTCTTCACGACGGACGTTAGCACCCGCCGTGTGTCTCCCGGATATTACTTTACGGTATTCGGAGTTTGCAAAGGGTTGGTAAGTCGGGATGACCCCCTAGCCTTAACAGTGCTCTACCCCCGTAAGTATTCGTCCGAGGCTCTACCTAAATAGATTTCGGGGAGAACCAGCTATCTCCCGGTTTGATTAGCCTTTCACTCCTAACCACAAGTCATCCCCTAACTTTTCAACGTTAGTGGGTTCGGTCCTCCAGTTGATGTTACTCAACCTTCAACCTGCTCATGGCTAGATCACCGGGTTTCGGGTCTATACCTTGCAACTATTCGCCCAGTTAAGACTCGGTTTCCCTACGGCTACCCTAATCGGTTAACCTCGCTACAAAATATAAGTCGCTGACCCATTATACAAAAGGTACGCAGTCACCCAACAAGTGGGCTCCTACTGCTTGTACGTACACGGTTTCAGGTTCTATTTCACTCCCCTCACAGGGGTTCTTTTCGCCTTTCCCTCACGGTACTGGTTCACTATCGGTCAGTTGGGAGTATTTAGCCTTAGATGATGGTCCACCTATATTCAGTCAAAGTTTCACGTGCTCCGACCTACTCGATTTCACTTAAAATGTCTTTTCATGTACGGGACTATCACCCTGTATCGTGGCGCTTTCCAGCAGCCTTCCATTAACACATAATAAGCTTAAGGGCTGTTCCGATTTCGCTCGCCGCTACTTTCGGAATCTCGGTTGATTTCTTTTCCTACGGGTACTTAGATGTTTCAGTTCTCCGCGTTCGCCTCGTTAACCTATGTATTCAGTTAACGATACCTGCAAGCAGGTGGGTTTCCCCATTCGGAAATCCTAGTCTCAAGTGCTTTTTACTAGCTTGACTAGGCTTATCGCAAGTTAATACGTCCTTCATCGCCTCCAACTGCCAAGGCATCCACCGTGTACGCTTAGTCACTTAACCATACAACCCAAACGGGTCTTTGTTGTGTGACAGTTTAACTTCGCCAGAAGTCAATATTGAATACTAAAGTAGATACCAATCAATCAACTCAAAGAGTTAATTAAATGGCACTGAATGGTACTGCTACCATTCTTTTTTTACTTTTGAAAACTCTTGATAAATAACAATGTTATTCATCAGAATTTTATTATCAGCTTTTCCAAATTTTTAAAGAGCATATTAATTAGTTATTCCGAAGAACAAGCACTAATTAACAATCATCTGTGTGGACACTACGAACAAATAAGTTCTAAATCGTATAAGGAGGTGATCCAGCCCCAGGTTCCCCTAGGGCTACCTTGTTACGACTTCACCCCAGTCATGAATCACTCCGTGGTAAACGTCCTCCCGAGGGTTAGACTATCTACTTCTGGAGCAACCCACTCCCATGGTGTGACGGGCGGTGTGTACAAGGCCCGGGAACGTATTCACCGCGTCATTCTGATACGCGATTACTAGCGATTCCGACTTCATGGAGTCGAGTTGCAGACTCCAATCCGGACTACGACGCACTTTAAGTGATTCGCTTACTCTCGCGAGTTCGCAGCACTCTGTATGCGCCATTGTAGCACGTGTGTAGCCCTACACGTAAGGGCCATGATGACTTGACGTCGTCCCCACCTTCCTCCGGTTTATCACCGGCAGTCTCCTTAGAGTTCTCAGCATTACCTGCTAGCAACTAAGGATAGGGGTTGCGCTCGTTGCGGGACTTAACCCAACATCTCACAACACGAGCTGACGACAGCCATGCAGCACCTGTATCAGAGTTCCCGAAGGCACCAAACCATCTCTGGTAAGTTCTCTGTATGTCAAGTGTAGGTAAGGTTCTTCGCGTTGCATCGAATTAAACCACATGCTCCACCGCTTGTGCGGGCCCCCGTCAATTCATTTGAGTTTTAACCTTGCGGCCGTACTCCCCAGGCGGTCTACTTAATGCGTTAGCTTTGAAAAACAGAACCGAGGCTCCGAGCTTCTAGTAGACATCGTTTACGGCGTGGACTACCGGGGTATCTAATCCCGTTTGCTCCCCACGCTTTCGTACATGAGCGTCAGTGTTGACCCAGGTGGCTGCCTTCGCCATCGGTATTCCTTCAGATCTCTACGCATTTCACCGCTACACCTGAAATTCTACCACCCTCTATCACACTCTAGTTTGCCAGTTCGAAATGCAGTTCCCAGGTTGAGCCCGGGGCTTTCACATCTCGCTTAACAAACCGCCTGCGTACGCTTTACGCCCAGTAATTCCGATTAACGCTCGCACCCTCCGTATTACCGCGGCTGCTGGCACGGAGTTAGCCGGTGCTTCTTCTGTCAGTAACGTCACAGCTAGCAGGTATTAACTACTAACCTTTCCTCCTGACTGAAAGTGCTTTACAACCCGAAGGCCTTCTTCACACACGCGGCATGGCTGCATCAGGCTTGCGCCCATTGTGCAATATTCCCCACTGCTGCCTCCCGTAGGAGTCTGGGCCGTGTCTCAGTCCCAGTGTGGCTGATCATCCTCTCAAACCAGCTAGGGATCGT
Source organism: Pseudoalteromonas nigrifaciens (assembly GCF_002221505.1). NCBI lineage: Bacteria > Pseudomonadati > Pseudomonadota > Gammaproteobacteria > Alteromonadales > Pseudoalteromonadaceae > Pseudoalteromonas > Pseudoalteromonas nigrifaciens. The sequence goes on from NZ_CP011036.1 coordinate 2,775,423, forward strand.
CGCCTTGGTGAGCCATTACCTCACCAACTAGCTAATCCCACTTGGGCCAATCTAAAGGCGAGAGCCGAAGCCCCCTTTGGTCCGTAGACATTATGCGGTATTAGCAGTCGTTTCCAACTGTTGTCCCCCACCTCAAGGCATGTTCCCAAGCATTACTCACCCGTCCGCCGCTCGTCAGCAAAGTAGCAAGCTACTTTCTGTTACCGCTCGACTTGCATGTGTTAGGCCTGCCGCCAGCGTTCAATCTGAGCCATGATCAAACTCTTCAATTAAAAAGTTTTATGTCTTTCGACAGCTCAATGAATTCTGAATTTATTTTAATATCTTTCGATATTGAATTGACTGTGCCGAATAATTACCGAAATAACTATTCTGTTGGTCACTCAGTTTTCAATTGAGACTCTAATTTGTTTGCCTCGCTAATTACCCATAAAGAGTAAGTAGGTTGGCTGTTAGAACTCAATCTGTACGAGTGCCCACACAGATGATTGCTTTATATTGTTAAAGAACGTTTTGAGTCGCTTTAGCGTCTCAAGGGATGCGTATGATACATCCTTTATTTTTCGAGTCAACACTTAGTTTTAAACTTTCTTTTTGGAAGATTTAAAACCGAAGTTTTATTTAACTCTCTGAGTAGTTCGCGTCTCGCTAGGCGTTGACGTTTCCCGTCTCAGTGGGGTCGCATTATAGGGAGCCGCAGATTTTACGCAAGCGTTTTTATCGCCTTTTTTGCATTTAATTTTTACCCCAAAGATACACAAGCCAGGCTCACAGGTTACCCACAAAACCCTGTGGATAACTGCGCTTTTTATTCCTTAAACAAGCTTACTGTTATATTGCTATAAACTTAAAAATGTAAAAAGCACCTAGGTAAGGTGCTTTTAAAAGTAATAGTTATTAAGTTTTAGTACAAAATACTATATAACTTGCGACGATACTTTGCTGCAAGTGCATCACCGTCGGGTAAAGAGGCAATAATAGCTAAAAAACTTGGTTTTGCTTCGTTAAAATTCAGATCTTTTTGCAGCACTGTAAATAGTACATCTAATGCTTCTTCTTTTCTGCCGGCTTCATTGAGTAAAATACTTAGCTCTTCTTTTAATTCTAAGTTATTTGGGTACTTTTCTACTTGTTGTTGCTTTTCTTTAATCTCTGGTGAATCTTTTGCTTCAAGCGCAGCTTCGCATTTTGCTTTTATATTATTAAAGTAAGCATCTTGCTCTTGTACATCTATTGTATTAATTAGTGCTTGCGCTTCATCTACTTTATGAATTTGAATACATATATCTGCAAGTACTAATTTAATACGCGCGTTGCTGTTGTCAATTTCATAAGCTTGCTTTGCATAATTAAACGCGGCATTTAAATCTGACTTTAATAATGCTTGCTTTGCTTGCTCTAATAGTAAGTCTTGTTGAGCGGGTAAATGTTTAGCTAATGCTTCACGAATTTTCGCTTCAGCTTGGGCACCCGATAATACATCAACGGGCGCTGAGTCTTTTAACAACACCAGTGTTGGTAGTGTTTGTAAACCAACTTGCTGTGCTAATTGCGAAGCCAGAGCTTGCTCGGCATCGCAATCTAAATTTGCTACTACTATATAGTCGTTATATTCAGCGGCTAATTTATCTAATATTGCTGCCTGGTTAATACATTCAGGACTTTGCGCTGAGTAGAAGTTTAGCAGTACCAACTTTTGTTGTGATGTTTCGCCGAGTACTTGCTGAAAATTTTGCGCGTTGATACTAACTATGTTGCTCATTGAATTGATTGCCATATTCATTTATTTAGGTTTTTATATGGTGCTGAACATAATTATTACAAGTCATATATCTAAATCACTTGGATATACATTTATCTCAATAAGGGAAAATCATGAAGTTAACTTATCTAAGTGCAATACTTTTATTAGCAAGCCCATTAGTACAAGCAAATGGACTCGATTTGAATTTAAGCAAAACCATGCCAGCTATAGAAAAGTTTTACCTCGATTTACACCAATCGCCAGAGCTTTCTTATCACGAACAAAAAACGGGTAATAAAATAGCGGATAAATTAACTCAGCTGGGTTTTAAAGTAACAAGTAATGTAGGTGGCTTTGGTGTTGTCGGCATTTACAAAAACGGAAACGGTCCAACCGTGATGATCCGTACTGACACCGATGGCTTACCTATTATAGAGCAGACAGGAAAGTCCTATGCTTCTAAAGTAACAGTAATAGACGAGCACGGTGCAAAAGTAGGTGTTATGCACGGCTGCGGTCACGATATACATATGAGCTCATTCATTGGTACTGCTGAACAACTAATAGCTCACAAAAATGCATGGCAAGGCACGCTAATGATGGTGGCACAACCCGCAGAAGAAGTAGGCGGTGGCGCTAAAGCCATGCTAAAAGAAGGCTTATTTAGTAAATATGCAAAACCTGATCACATAATTGCGCTACATGTAAGTGCAAGTGTGCCTGCCGGTAAAGTTGCGATGAAAAACGAATATACTATGGCCAGCGTCGATTCTGTTGATATAACTATAAAGGGTAAAGGCGGACATGGAGCTTATCCGCATACCACTATTGATCCGGTTATTATTGCTGCGCGCACTGTGCTTGCACTGCAAACTATTACGAGTCGTGAGCTTTCACCATTAGAGCCATCAGTTATTACTGTTGGATCTATTCATGGTGGCTCAAAACATAATGTAATTTCTGATGAAGTAAAGTTACAACTTACATTACGCAGCTATAACCCTGATATTAGAAATGCACAAATTGCAGCAATTAAACGCATTACCGCCGGTATTGCACAAAGCGCAGGCCTAGAGGAAGCGCTCTACCCTAAGGTGCAAGTACATGAAGATGAGTCAATTCCATCTACATATAACAATCCAGCACAAACCAACCTTGTGCGTCAAAGTATTGCCAGCGCTATTGGTGATGAAAATGTGCTTGAAACCCTCCCTGTAATGGCAGGTGAAGACTTTGGCTTATATGGCCGCACTGACGAAAATATTCCTATCACACTATTTTGGCTCGGTGGCGTTAACCAAGCAAAATATGCAAGTGCAATAAAAGCGGGCAAAACATTACCTTCACTGCATTCAAGTAAGTTTGCCCCAGACTATAAAGTCGCACTACCAACTGGCATTAAAGCCATGAGTAATGCAGCGGTAACTTTGTTTAATCAATAGTTTTATTTAAATAATAGCTCTGTAGTTAACCTGTAACAGAGCTTTTTTTATAACTTGACTTTTTATAAGGCGTTTTTTGGCCACGTTTAACAAAACGCTTTTTAGCTGAAGTTTTAGGCAGCTTTGCAAATACATTGCTATCGCAATTTGCAGCTTGTTGTACAAAACTATTTAAGTCGGCAAGTAAAGGCTGTAAAAATTGCTGATAGCTCATTACTTGCTGTGCAATATCACCTAAGCTCGACTCCCATTTAGCGGTTAAATCGGGGCGAACTAAACCTTGCGGCAGCACACTAATAAGTGCACTCCCGGTTTCGGTTGCTTTAATTAATTTACCTTCACGTTTTAAAAAACGGCGTTTAAATAATAATTCAATGATCCCCGCTCGCGTTGCCTCTGTGCCTAAGCCATCGGTGTCTTTAAGTACTTTTTTTATCTGTGGATCTTGTACATAGCGGCTTATGCCTGTCATGGCTGCAAGTAAAGTCGCATCACTAAAGTGCGCTGGCGGTGAGGTATATTTTTCAACAACCTCCCCTTGCGAGCAAAAAAGTAACATGCCTTTTGTTAAAGGCGGTAGCGTGGCTTCATCTTTTAATTCAGACTTACCCATTAGCACCTTAAAACCCAAGCTTACATCTTGCTTTGCATTTGCTTTAAATAACCCGCCAGCAATAGTTATCTCTGCTTTAGTTTCGTTGTAAATATAGTCGGGATAAAACTGTATTAAATAATGACGACATATTAATTGATAAACCTTTGTCTCATCGCTACCTAAACTTGCCGACTTTAACTGTTTTGCCGTAGGGACAATGGCGTGATGCGCAGCCACTTTTGAATCGTTAAAACATTTACTACGTTTTTTACTATCAGCTGCTTTTACTAACTCAACACCTTGCCCGCCATTAGTGCTTATAGCTTTTAAAATAACAGACGCATCTTGGTGATGATCATTAGGTAAGTAGCGGTTGTCTGAACGCGGGTAGGTAATTAACTTATGACGCTCATAAAGAGTTTGGCATATATCCAGCACCTTTTGCGCTGGCATAGCAAATGCTTTTGCCGCGTCTATCTGCAAAGCAGATAAGTTATAAGGCAGTGGCGCAGTTTGTTTTTTTTGTTTTTGTTCAAGCGCCGTTAGCTCAGCATTTTGCTGTGTGATACGCGAGGCTACGTTTTCAGCCAATGCTTTATTTAATACTCGCCCTTCTTCGTCTTGATAAGGCTCACATGCCTTACTGGGTATCCATTTTGCACTAAATGATTGTTTTTCGGGGGTGACTAAGTGGGCTAATACTTCATAAAATGGCTTCGATACGAAATTTGCTATGTCATTATCTCTATTAACCACCAAGCCAAGTATGGGTGTTTGTACTCGTCCCACAGAAAGTACGTTACCAAACCCAGCTTTTTGCCCTGCTAAAGTATAAGCGCGGGTTAAATTCATACCAAACAACCAATCAGCACGAGAGCGCGCTAAGGCTGAAACGCTCAACGGAATAAACTCACGGTTAGATCGCATAGTCGTTAATGCTTTTTTTACTGCAGCTAAGTTTAAATCACTAATTAATAAGCGTTGAATATGCTGCTTTTTAGTTTTACTTATTTTGGCTTCTTCAATAACTTGATCGACAAGTAATTGCCCTTCTCTATCGGGATCACCTGCATGCACTAGTGCTGTAGCCTGTTTGATTAGCTTTTTTAACACAGTAAGTTGCTTGCGAGTTTTAGTTTTTGCTTTTAATTGCCACTGCTCAGGAATGATAGGTAGGTGCTCAAACTGCCACTTTTTAAAGCGCTCATCATAGTCATCGGGCTCGGCTTGCTCGAGCAAATGACCAATACACCAAGATACGCAATCACCATTTGCAACTTCAATGTAGCCATCGTGCTTTTTGTGCGGTTTTGGTAACGCGTCGGCAATAGCACGCCCTAATGACGGCTTTTCGGCAATATAGAGTTTCATAAGCAAGCTCTTTTACTGTTTATATACACAGTAGTTTAGCATATCAATTCACAGCGTGGGATGTTTTTATTAAACCGTACTATTTAACAACTCTGAGGTATTTGGCTGAGGTGGTGACTTTTAGTTAATTTTGACTAAAAGTCACCTGAAATCAATTACACTTAGTTTGCTTAAGCCAAGTGTATTTTTAATAAAATGACTGCTACCTTACATCGATAGGATCAGACTCTTTGGCTTTTCCTTGTAAAATAGATATTTCAACGCGACGATTACGACGGCGATCTTCATTGCTGTCATTTGGCACTAACGGCCGGGTTTCAGCACGCCCTACTACCATCATTCTATTTTTATCAAATCCAACTACTTTTTGCAGCTCACTAGCTACTGCAACTGCACGCTTAGATGAAAGATCCCAGTTATTAATATATAACTCGTTTGAAACCTGAAAATCGTCGGTATGCCCCGACACAGTAATTTCTCCAGGCACATCTTTTAATAGCACGCCAATTTCTTGAATAATGGGTTTAAACTTAGGTTGTAAAAATGCACTACCCGAAGGGAAAGAGCCATTTTCACGAATACGAATAATTATTTGCTGCCCTAATGATTCAAGCTCTATGGCACCATCAATTATTTGTTTTTCTAATTGCTGGGCGATTTTTTTAACTAAGTCGTTTGTTTGCTGTTGATCGGCCGCTGAAATTGCTTGATCCGATGCTTGCTCTTTGGAAGTACTACGAGACTCGCCACCACGTTTATCGCCCCGCTGCTCTTGCCTTCCGCCTGCTGAGCTTTCATCACCTGCCTGAAACTCTAACATTTGCTGGGTCATTTCTACCGTTTGCTGTTGAATTGTTTCAATTGGGGTAGGCTCTGGCTTGCCCGGAGTAAACTCCATAGCAATAACTGATGTGCCTTTGGGAATATCTTTAACTTCTATTTTATTTTGTACACCAAATGCAAATTTCATCGAACCGGCAATTTGTTTAAATTTAAGTACATCCATTTCAGAAAACGCAAGCAAGAGCACAAAAAAGCACATTAATAGCGACATTAAATCTGCGAATGTCCCCATCCACGCAGGTAAACCTGGGGGTGGGCACTTGCACTCTTGATCAGACATAGTTAATCCTCAGTGTTTACTTTACGTTTTGATTCAGCTAGATAGTTTTTCAAAATACCTTCTATTACTTTTGGATTTTGACCATCTTGAATACCTAAAACCGCATCTAAAATTAAACGTTGATTCATTGCCTCTTCGTCTTTACGCAGCTCCAATTTTGTTTGAATAGGAATAGCGACTACGTTAGCTAAAAATGCGCCGTATAATGTGGTTAACAATGCCACCGCCATAGCCGGACCAATTGCTTTAGGATCATCCATATTAGATAACATCGCAACTAAGCCTATTAAGGTGCCTATCATTCCCATTGCTGGGGCTATATCACCCAAAGATTTAAATAAAGTAGCACCCGACTCATGCCGTGCTGTAGTTAATGAAATATCTTTTTGCAGTGTGGCCCGCACTACGTCTGCGTCGTGGCCATCTACTAGCATGTCAACGCCTTTGCGCATAAATGGATTCGGTATTTCTGCCTCTTCAAGTGCTAAAAACCCGCCTTTACGTGCTGAATCTGCAAGTTCAACTGCTTTTTCGATTAACTCTTCTGGCGACTCAAGCTTAAACATAAACGCTTTGGTAACCACCTTACCTATGCCAAAAAACTGTGACATAGTAAAGTTTGATAAAACGATAAATAATGAACCGCCAAATACGATTACAACAGAGGGCGTGTTGTAAAACATAGCCATTTCACCGCTACTACTCATAAACATGGACATGACAATTAAGCCAATTGCGCCAAGGATCCCAATAATGGTTGCTAAATCCACATTCCCTCCAAAGGTTTTTGCTTTTATATGCAAACGTTTGTTATTAATTGTTTATCGGCAAGATACTGAATTGCTTAAGCCATTTTTTATAGATAAACATAAAAAGCTGGATTAAGCACTATTCTAGATCAACTTGTGTAATCTATCTAATTATCAATTTTTTAAAACATAAAACGTTTATTAACGAAAAAACCATTTCATCCTTTGACCTAGTTTAGCATTCCCCCTAAAATTGACTTCTAAATTTATTATGTAAGTTGAAATAAAGATGGCGACTAAAAAACCTGAAAACTTAAGTTTCGAGCAAGCACTAGAAGAATTAACAACAATCGTTAGTGAAATGGAACAAGGTGATTTATCGCTTGAGCAGTCATTAAAACAGTTTGAGCGTGGCATTGCTTTAGCAGGCGCATCGTCTAGTAAGTTGCAACAAGCTGAGCAAAAGGTGGCTATTTTAATGGGCAAAGATGAGAAGTCTGTATTAACCGACTTTGATAATGATATGGAATAGCCGTGACTATTAAAGAACTTATTACACATGCTCAAACTGATGTAGCCAATACTCTTAACCTTTATTTTGACCAATCGCTTAATACTGACGAGACCATAAAAGCCGCCACCCATTATAGTTTAATGAATGGCGGCAAAAGATTGCGTCCTTTTTTGGTTTACGCAACGGGTAAAATGCTCGGCGCAGATAAGCAAGATTTAGACGTACTTGCTGCAGCTATAGAATGTATTCATAGCTACTCGTTAGTTCACGATGACTTACCAGCTATGGATGATGATGAATTGCGTCGCGGACGCCCAACCTGTCATATAGTGTACGGTGAAGCACACGCAATTTTAGCCGGTGATGCACTGCAAGCTTTAGCATTTGAGTTAATAGCCAAGCATAATTTTAACTGTAGTGCTCAAGCTCAAGTTAAAATGATTGCTGAACTGGCACATGCCTCTGGGTTACAAGGTATGGTGGCAGGCCAAGGGCTTGATATTGCAGCTACTGATAAAGTAATAACCGTGGCTGAACTTGAGCGTATTCATAAGTTAAAAACCGGTGCGCTAATAAGCTGTGCAATTACACTGGGGGCTTTGTGCTCGAACAATGTTAGTCAAAACACGTTAGAAAATTTAGTCACTTTTGGCTATGCCATAGGGCTTGCATTTCAAGTACATGACGATATTTTAGACGTAGAAGGCGATACCGTTACTTTAGGTAAGCCTCAAGGGTCAGATATCGCTGCGAATAAAGCGACATATCCCGCTTTATTAGGTATGCTAGGCGCTAAAGAAAAAGCGCAAAACTTAATACAACAAGCCCATGCAGCGTTAGCAAATATAGACGCCGATACCAGTGCTTTAGCGTCACTAGCTAACTATTTAATTGAACGTGACCACTAAACACGGCTTAAATGTATTGCAACTTAGCACTAAAATTATTACTGAACATCAAATAACTCAAACAACGCGTTTGCACAGTTAGTTGATGTTAGCGAAGGACATATATAAAACCATGACACTTGATAGCAGCAAGTATCCATTACTTAATTTGGTTAACGAACCAGCCCACTTGCGAGACTTAGCACAAGATAAGCTTCCTGCATTTAGCCATGAGTTGCGTGACTACTTACTCAACTCGGTATCGCAAAGTAGCGGGCATTTAGCGTCTGGTTTAGGTACCGTAGAGCTCACTGTGGCACTACATTATGTGTATAACACCCCAGATGATCGCCTTGTATGGGATGTAGGCCATCAAGCTTACCCACACAAAATACTCACCGGGCGTCGCGATTTAATGCACACCATTCGTAAAAAAGATGGCTTGCACCCTTTCCCATTTCGCGAAGAAAGCCAATACGATACGTTTAGTGTGGGCCATTCTAGTACCTCTATTTCAGCTGCGTTGGGCATGTCTATTGCTGCGCAAAAAGAAGGTAAAGGACGCAAAACGGTTGCCGTTATAGGCGATGGTGCTATTACAGCAGGCATGGCTTTTGAAGCCATGAACCACTTAGGTGATGTAAAATCAGATATGTTGATCATTTTAAATGACAACGAAATGTCGATTTCTGAAAACGTTGGCGCGTTAACAAATCACTTTGCCCGTATTTTATCGGGTAGCTTTTATACTAACATTCGCGAAGGTAGTAAAAAACTACTCTCGGGTGTGCCACCAGTTAAGCAACTTGCCAGTAAAATGGAAGAGCATATTAAAGGGATGATGATCCCTGGTACCTTCTTTGAAGAATTAGGCCTAAATTATATTGGCCCAATTGATGGCCATGATGTAAACATGTTAGTAGATACGCTGCGTAATATGCGTAACTTAAAAGGCCCGCAATTACTGCATATAAAAACCCAAAAAGGCAAAGGGTATAAACCCGCTGAAGCCGACCCTATTGGCTATCACGGCGTACCTAAGTTTGATCCTAATACATCAAGTTTACCTAAATCAAAACCCGGTGCGGCTACATTTTCTAATGTATTTGGCGACTGGTTATGCGACATAGCAAAGCAAGACAGCAAGCTTATGGCGATAACACCGGCTATGCGCGAAGGCTCTGGCATGGTGCGTTTTTCAAAAGAGCATCCTGATCAGTATTTTGATGTTGCGATTGCCGAGCAGCACGCTGTAACCCTAGCCGCTGGTTTTGCTTGTGAAGGCTTAAAACCCGTTGTCGCAATTTACTCAAGCTTTTTACAACGTGCGTACGATCAGCTAATTCACGATGTAGCGCTGCAAAACTTACCTGTGTTATTCGCTATTGACCGTGCTGGTATTGTTGGCGCAGACGGCGAAACACATCAAGGTGCGTACGATTTAAGCTTTATGCGCTGCATTCCAAATATGGTCATTATGGCGCCAAGCGATACAAATGAGTGTCGCCACATGTTATATACTGGTTATCAAGCAAATTGCCCTGTTGCTGTGCGTTATCCGCGTGGTAGTGCTGGTACGGCAGAAATTGCAACTAATATGCAATTACTTGAAATTGGTAAAGCCGATGTTGTTAAGCAAGGTGCTAAAGTGGCTATATTGTCATTTGGTACATTACTTGAAAACGCGCAACTAGCAGCTGATGAACTCAATGCGACTTTAGTTAATATGCGCTTTATTAAACCGCTTGATACTGCGTTACTCAATGAGTTAATAAACAGCCACGATGTAATAGTAACGCTTGAAGACAATGCAATTTCTGGCGGTGCTGGCTCTGCGGTTAATGAGTATTTAGCAACGCAAAAAGCACAGGTTAGCATTCTTAACTTGGGTATCCCTGATGAATTTATTAAGCACGGTACACAAGACGAAATGCACGACGAAATGGGCTTAGGCGAGCAAGGAATATTAACTGCTATCAAAGCGTTTATTAATTAACCTCCTACTCATTTAAAGCATATTAAAAAAGGAGCCTAGGCTCCTTTTTTAATATCTAAATATTAGTTACTTATCGCATCCATACTTTAATATCAGCTAAACCATTGGCTTGTAGCAAGCCTATTTGCTGTTCAACATTAGGGTTTTGCTCAAACTCAAACGCATCTAACTGCTCATCAAAGGTAATATTAGCGACCCCATCGCCACCGCGTTTTTTAACTTGATGCAGTGCAATATCAGCTAAATTAATCGAGGTTTCCCAGCTAATAACTTGGCCACCTAATAATGGTAGCGGATAAAACGACCAACCAATTGAGGCCGAAATATGAGTGCTTTTACCATTTGGCAATTGAAATCCATGTTCGGCAATTCCTTGGCAAAGATCCGACACATAGCTGTCAATTAAGTTACATTTAAAGTCACGTAATAAAAGTAAAAATTCATCGCCGCTCCAACGTGCCACATAATCTGAGCCCTGAGTACGCGAATTCAGTAATACCGCCATTTGCTGCAAACAACTATCTCCGGCAATTGGCCCATACGCATCGTTAATACGGCTAAAATTATCTAAGTTTATAATTAATAATACTAGCGACTTGCCCTGCGCTTGCAGTGACTGTGAGTTACGCTGAAAATGTTCAATATCTTTAGGTAGTTGGTCGAACAAAAAGCGGCGGCTACGTAACCCTGTAAGCTCATCTGAATGGCTCACCAGCTTAAGCTGTGAGTTAACCTTATTAAGCTTATCGTTTGCTTGGCGAAGCTCTAAGGTACGATCAGTGATCAACCCTTCTAACACTTCTTGTTTACGGCGCTCTTGCGCTCTAAATACCCAAAACACTAAATAAAACAATAAAACGAAACCACTTGTGATCAGTAATCTAAAGTAAATTGTTTCATCAAAACGCTCAGGTACTACAAAAGCGTAATCAACAGATTGGGCTATGTTCCAATCCTCGCCTTGGCGTTTTGTTTCTAACTGAAACAAAAATGCACCGGCTGGAAGGTTTGTATAAATAGCTTCGCGGCGAGTATTAGCGTATCGCCAGTCAGTATCTAAACCATTTAATTTATATCTAAACTCAATACTATTTGGCGCGTAATAATCTATAGCTGTGTATTTTAAAGTAACATCGCGCTCGTCTATTTTTAATCGTGGTTTATTACCTAATGCAGCTGTGGTTAAACTACGTAATGGTGTAGTTAATGTTTCTATTTTAGGTTTTAAACCACGTAAACCAAACAGCTCAACGCTTTTAGGTATTTCAACTACACCTTGTAAACTGGGATACCAAATGGAGTTATCCATATCAACAACCGCGTCATGCCCTAAGCCATTACAACATTGGCTGGCTTTACCATCGAGTTGGCGATCGAACGAGGAAATAACCTCTTCAACTTTTAAGCTTTGGATCTGCGTTTTAAATTGATCTACCGGCATCCGATAAACACCTTTCATGGTGCTTACCCATATTCTTTTTAATTTTTCATCGTACTTTAAGCTAAAAATAGAACCATAGGGTAAGCCATTTGCCGCATCTAATTGCTGCCATTGTCCTTGTCCACTACGATAAAACAAACCATCGTTTAACGAGCCAACTAATATTCCAACTCCATCTATATGCAAAATACTGGTTACATAAGCACTTTCTAAGGTAGTTTGGTCGCCTATTTTTTCTATTCCTCGGTCAGTAAAGTAATACGCGCCTTTACTAGTACCGATAATGCCAAAGTTTGGTGCATCTAATACAAAAGTAATAAACTTACTGCCTAAAAATGCATTATAAGCAAAGGGCCTTAAACCACTATAATTGAGTCGATACAAACCTCGGCCAGTACCAATCCAAAATCCGCCTCGGGTAGCTGAGCTAATCGCAAATACCGGGTTGTCGTTTAATGCGCGCCCAGGAAAGCTGTAAAGTGTGTCGTCTTCATAAAAGAATAACCCACGCCCAGTAGCAATATAAAGCCGATCGCCATCAAACTGTAAATCATGCACCGAGGCATGCCCATACTTGCTACTGTTTATTATATTAATAAAGTTTTTATTGGTATCAAAGTAACCAACACCGCTTCTGTTAGCTATCCACAGTTTGTCATCGGGTGATTTACTAATCGCCATTACCGTTTCAGTCATTTTAGAAATTGCCGAGTGACGCTCAATGCGACCTTCGTGTGCCAGCCATAAACCTTCACTAAAACTGGCTAGCCAAACATTATTTTGATCATCGCGAAACATGTCAGCAAACCAAATACTTTGATCTAACTGACTTGGCTCAACCCATTGCCAATCACCTGACTTGCCACGAAATAATAAACGCCCATAAGTAGATACCCATAAGCCACCATTGGTATCGCTCATAAATTTATAAACTGCAGAGTTATTCACATTAGGCAGTGGGAAAGAACGTAGTTCGTCATCTAAATCTAAAAAATAAGCACCCAACTCAGAGGCTAAATATAAATTACCATTTAAAAAAGAGAGATCGTGCACTATGGTTTGCGCTAAGCTGTCGGGTAATGACACTTTGGCAGTAAGCTCTAAGCGTAATTTAGAAAAGTCGGCAGCGCTTTTTGTCAGGCGCAGTAAATGTCTGTCGTTTACTAACCAAATACCTTCAGGTGCGAGCGCCATTTTGCTCACAGAGCCAACTATTTGAGTAATAACAGTGGGATTAACTATGGGTGATGGCTCATTAGTTTGATCGCGTAAATCAACCAAACTACGATCAACATAATACAGGCCATTAGCGGCTATCCAAATACCGCCTTTAGAGTCCTCTAAAATATCTCTAACGGGGCCTTTAATATTAAACTCTTGTGCACTAAGTGTTGCAGGGTCAATAACCACTAACCCATTTTTGGTGCCGATCCACAAAAAGCCTTGGCCATCTATTAGTAATTTATTAATACCATTACTTGGTAAAAAAAGACTATTTTGCGTGTTGTAGTTGGTAAAAGTATTGCCGTCAAAACGACTTAAACCAAATTGAGTTCCCAGCCACATATAACCTTGCTGGTCTTGCACAACACTTTTGAGTGATTGCGAGGGGAGTCCATCTTTAATATTCCATTGTTTAACTACGTAATCAGTAATTGAGGCCCAACTTGGCATAGCACAGGTTAGTAGTACAAAAACTAGTAAAAATCGCATCATATTGCTGCCACCTAGCTAAACAATCAAATAATAAACTAAAAGGGTAGTAAACCTACTTTTATCAGCGCTTGCAAACAAATAAGTGAAAATATACCGGCAAGTACGTCATCAATCATAATGCCAAATCCACCATGGGCACGCTTGTCGAGCACACGGATAGGGCCTGGTTTGACTATATCAAAAAAACGAAACAGTAAAAAACCAACCAATAATGTTTGCCAGCTCAGTGCCGTACCAATCATAGTGATGTAGTAACCTGCCACTTCATCCCATACAATCGCAGGGTGATCGTGTACCCCTAAATCATCTGCGGTCTTGCCACAAGCCCAAATACCAAAAACACTGATCACTACAGCAAATACTATTTGTAACCACAACGGGTAGTGCATGGTTATAAAAATAAAAGGTAAAGCGGCCAAAGTACCAAATGTGCCTGGGGCTATAGGTGCAAGCCCAGTACCAAAACCTAAACCAAAAAACTGATGTGGACGCTTTAGGTTAAATAAACGCTTGTTGTTCAACTTAAATCCTTAGAAAAGTGCTCAAAACCTTGGTGCTTAAAAGTAAACTTTTCGCCTTTATGTAACAGGTCAATTTGCCCTTCGCCACTTTTTATTTGGCCAATACAAATTGCCTCTACGCCATATTGACGCAGTTTTACATCAAGCATACTTTTATTGCTATCAGGCACGGTATAAAGCAGTTCATAGTCGTCGCCGTAATTTAGTATAAACGGTAATTGTTGTTCAAAATCAAGGCTAGCTTTCATTGCATCCGAGGTGGGTATGCTTTCAATATTAACCGTTGCGCTAACCTGCGACATATTTAGTATATGGCCTAAATCGGCTAGTAAACCATCTGAAATATCAATGGCAGAAGACGCAAGCCCACGTAATACCTGCCCTGCAGCCACTCTAGGTGTAGGGAAGTTAAGGCGCTTTTTAATATGTTTTAGATGCTCAGGTTCAATCGTTAAGCCTTGCTTGCGAGACTCTATTGCAAGCCCCGCATCTCCTAACGGCCCAGTTACAAAAATCCAGTCACCTACTTTTGCGCCATTTCGGCATAGTGCAGTGCCTTCAGGTACTGTACCTTTTGCACAAATAGTAATACTCAAAGGTCCTTGAGTCGTATCGCCACCTATTATTTGTACATTAAAATATTCGGCAATTTCATGCATGCCGTCAGTCAATTCTTCAATCCATTGCTGATCAATACTCGGAAGTGTTAAAGCGATAGAAACCCATGTAGGCTCTGCCCCCATTGCCGCTAAATCACTTAAATTTACAGCCAATGCTCTGTGCCCGAGTGCGCGAGGTTCAATGTCATCAAAAAAATGTACACCAGCAACGAGCGTATCGGTTGTTATAGCAAGCTGACAATTTTGCGGCACAGTAACTAATGCACAGTCATCTCCAATCCCTAAGTTAACATCACGGCGAGTAATACCACGACCTTTAAAATAACGATTAATTAATTCAAATTCCTTCATACACAAAAAAGCCGACCTATGCCGGCTCTCCTTTTTAACGGTAATTTATACCAGCCAGTTCTGATAAAATAATTATCAAAATTTGACTAAATATTACTTACGTAAATGCTTAACTGCTTTATCAAGTACACCGTTTACAAATTTATGGCTATCTTCAGCGCCAAACATTTTAGCTAATTCAATGCTTTCGTTGATAGCCACTTTGTATGGAACATCTTCACGAAATTTTAGCTCATAGCTGCTTAAACGTAATATTGCGCGTTCAACCATATCTAACTCATCGAATGGACGGGTTAAATGCGGTGATACAGCCTCGTCTAGTTGCTTATAATTTACCGCAACGCCACTGGCTAAATCTTTAAAATATTCAACATCAATTTTAGTCACGTCGTTTTCGATCAACATTTGTTGTTCGATATCGGCAATTGCATTGCCACTTAATTGCCAAGAATAAATGGCCTGAAGTGCTAATATACGTGCTTTACGTCTTGCTGCTGGTTTCACAAAAATTCCTTAAACTTAAATTTTATCTAACACATTAACCATTTCAAGCGCGCCTAAAGCAGCTTCGCCGCCTTTATTGCCCATTTTGGTGCCAGCACGCTCAATTGCTTGTTCAATGCTTTCTGTGGTTAATACGCCAAATGCAACCGGTATATCATACTCAAGTGATACTTGCGCAAGACCTTTGTTTGATTCGCCAGCAACTAGGTCAAAGTGTGGAGTACCACCTCTGATCACTACGCCTAAAGCGATGATTGCATCATACTGTTTTTTTGCCGCAATACGTTTCGCTGCTAAAGGTAATTCAACCGCGCCAGGTACATAAACCACGGTAATATCGTCATCCGATACACCACCTGTGCGTTTTAATTCATCAATAGCGCCTGCTAATAAGCTACTACCAATAAAGTCATTAAAGCGAGAAATGACAATGGCAAATTTTTTGCCCGGAGCGTACTTACTACCTTCAATAATTTTCATTTGATAACCTTAAAAATAAGTTTGAGCGATTTCGATTGCGCAAAAATTGCAGCGCATCATACCATAAAAATAAAATAATAGCCTAGCGTCTAATTACTGCGGCTCTATGTAGTCAACAACTTCTAAATGAAACCCTGAAAGTGCATGATACTTTTTAGGGCGACTCATTAAGCGCATTTGTTTAATGCCTAAATCGGCTAAAATTTGTGAACCCACGCCTACAGTACGAGACGTACCTGTAAATTTATTCGGTGTTACATCTTCACCCGAATCTTCGGCTGCAAACGCCTTTACGGTTGCCTCAAGCTCTGCGGTACTTTCTTGTTTGCCTAAAATAACTAATACACCATTGTGCTTAGCTATATAAGCCATTGCGTCAGACACGCCCCAGCTACGCTCAGAGTTTCTATCTGAGAGTAAAATATCGTTAAAGGTGCTTTGTAAATGCACTCGCACTACGGTTGGCGCTTGTTGTTTTATTTCGCCTTTTACTAATGCGTAATGTAGCTGTCCGTCAATGGTGTCTTTGTAGGTTACTAAATCAAACTCACCGTGCTCGGTAGGTAACTTACACTTTGCCACTTGCTCTATCGTGGTTTCGTTTAAGTTACGGTATTCAATTAAATCAGCTATGGTGCCAATTTTAATATCGTGCTGTTTAGAAAACACTTCTAAGTCAGGACGGCGCGCCATAGTGCCATCTGCATTGAGTATTTCAACAATAACCGATGAAGGCTCAAGCCCTGCTAAACGGGCTAAGTCGCAGCCTGCTTCAGTGTGCCCAGCACGTGTTAAAACACCGCCAGGTTGTGCCATTATAGGAAAAATATGCCCAGGCTGTACTATATCGCTAGGCACTGCGCCTTTAGCTATAGCAGCCTGTACTGTACGTGCTCTATCTGCTGCCGAAATACCTGTAGTAACGCCTTTTGAAGCTTCTATCGACATTGTAAAATTAGTTGAAAACGCAGCACCGTTATTTTTTACCATAAGCGGTAAATCAAGTTGCTCGCATCGCTGTTGCGTCATAGTTAAACAAATTAAACCACGGCCATGCGTGGCCATAAAGTTAATAGCTTCTGCACTAATATGCTCGGCGGCAATAATTAAATCGCCTTCATTTTCCCTGTCTTCATCGTCCATTAAAATAACCATTTTACCGGCTTTAATGTCTGCGATAATTTCTTCTGCGCTGTGTAAGTTCATAATTCACTCTTATTAGTTGTTAGTTGCGTTACTTAATAAAGCCCGCTTTTGCGAGTAAGCTCATTGAAATATCAGCGCCCGTAGGCTGCTCTGCGCCTTTTATAAGCCGCTCTAAATAACGCGCAATTTGGTCGACTTCCAAATTAACTTGGGTGCCCACTTTAAAATTAGCTATCGTAGTTTGCTCGCTAGTATGGGGCACAATCGTTAATTTAAATTTATTACCTTCTACTGCGTTCACTGTTAGGCTAATACCATCAATACATACCGAACCTTTGTATGGTATGTATTTCATTAGGTTTTCATCTGTGGTTAGCCAATATTCTGTAGCACGTGCATTTGGCGTAATGGCGGTAATTGTAGCAATGCCATCAACATGGCCAGACACTAAATGCCCACCTAAACGCGAAACCGGTTGCATGGCTTTTTCAAGATTAACTGTTTGCCCTAATGTGTAATGAGCAAAACCAGTTAAATCTATGGTTTCATTTGATAAGTCGGCACTAAAACCATCTGCATGTTTATCAACAACAGTTAAACACACACCATTAGTGGCAATACTATCACCTAACTTAACATCACTCATATCAAGGTCAGGGCTTTGTACACGAATAGCTAAATCGCCTTGTTTTTTTTGTAATAAAGCAATTTTGCCTGTGGCTTCTATTATCCCAGTAAACATAGCATTACTCTTTTTTATCAAGTGGTTTTAATGAGCTTTTAACTGCGCTAATACGTAAATCATCACCTATACGCGTACACTCATTAAAAGTTAAATTAATCGTATTTTGCATACTGATCAACTCAGGAAAATTAACTAAACTCTTGCCATCACACCCAATTAATTTAGGCGCTAGATAAAAAATAAATTCATCTATTAAATCCAGTTCAACCATTTTACCCGCAAGGGTTGCTCCAGCCTCTAGCCACACAGTATTAAATTGCAGCTTTGCGAGTTTTTTTAAAACCGCGGTTAAATCAACTTTTGAATTACTAGCAGTTACTACTATATGCTTTACAAAATGCGGCCAATGTTGCGATTTATCAACCTTGGTAGTAAAAATTATTATTTCACTTTCAATAGCAAATAAAGCAAGATTTGGGGTTAAACGATTTTGCGAGTCAATAATAACACGCACAGGTTGGCGAAGCGGTAACTGTGTAGGTAATGCCTGCGGTAATTCATTTTTACGCACATTTAATTTAGCGTCATCTACTAATACTGTGTCGGCACCGGTTAAAATAGCGCAACTTTGTGCACGATATAACTGTACGTCTTGGCGTGCTGCTGCGCCTGTTATCCACTTACTTTGGCCATTATTAAGTGCCGTTTTACCATCAATACTGGCGGCCATTTTACACGTTACATAGGGCAGGCCATGCTCCATGCGTTTAAAAAAGCCTAAATTAAGCGCCCTAGCCTGTGCTTCAAGTAACCCATACGCAACCTCAATACCAGCGTCGCTAAGTATTTTCAGCCCCTTACCAGCCACTTGTGGATTACTATCGACCATGGCGGCAATTACTTTTACTACACCGGCGGCTTTTAAACCTTCTGCGCACGGTGGTGTACGACCATAATGGCTACATGGCTCAAGCGTAACATAAGCAGTTGCGCCTTTTGCTTTACTGCCAGCCATAGCAAGTGCATTTACTTCTGCATGCCCTTGTCCGGCAAGCTGATGAAATCCCTCGCCTACTATTTTATTGTTTTTAACTAATACACAACCTACGTTTGGATTAGGCGTGGTAGTAAACCGGCCTTTTTTAGCCAATTCTATAGCACGTGCCATATACATTTCGTCATATTGGTTAAAAACACAGTCGCTTTGCATACTTACTCCCCTAAGCGGGCAATTTCTTCGCCAAATTCGCGAATATCTTCAAACGAACGATACACCGAGGCAAAGCGCACATAAGCTACTTTATCGAGCTTTTTAAGCGCTTCCATAATGCACTCTCCCACTAAATGGCTCGAAACCTCTCGCTCACCGGTTGCGCGTAATTGCGACTTTATTATATTAACTACTTCTTCTACTTGTTCGGTACTTACGGGGCGTTTTTCCAGTGCGCGGTTTAAACCATTTAACAATTTATCTTCGTTAAAGGGTTCGCGGCTGCCATCTTGTTTTATTACCCGTGGCATAACCAGTTCTGCGCCCTCAAACGTAGTAAAACGCTCATGGCAGTCATTGCATTCACGACGACGACGCACTTGGTGACCACCGCCAACCAGGCGAGAGTCAATAACTTTGGTATCTTTTGCGGTACAAAATGGGCAATGCATAGCTAGGTACTTCCGTTTTAAAAAACAAAAAAGGCCGCTTTTAAGCGGCCTTTATCTTAGCAAAAAACTAAGCGATTGTGATCTAAATTACTGTTTTACTTTTATTAAGCGTAAACAGGTAGTTTTGCACAAATTGCTTTTACTTTTTCTCTTACTTGCGCCTGTACTGATTCATCATTGATGTTATCTAGTACGTCACAGATCCAGCCAGCAAGCTCTTTAGATTCTGCTTCTTTAAAACCACGACGAGTGATTGCAGGTGAACCAATACGTAGGCCAGATGTTACAAACGGTGAACGTGGATCGTTAGGCACTGAGTTTTTGTTAACTGTAATATGAGCGTTACCCAAAGCAGCATCAGCATCTTTACCGGTAATATCTTTATTGATTAAATCAAGTAAGAATAAGTGGTTTTCAGTTTTGTCAGATACAATTTTGTAGCCACGTTCCTGCATAACAGCAACCATAGCTTGTGCATTTTTAACAACTTGTGTTTGATATACTTTAAATTCTGGTTGTAGAGCTTCTTTAAATGCCACAGCTTTAGCAGCAATAACATGACATAAAGGACCGCCTTGGCCACCAGGGAAAACAGCACTGTTAAGCTTTTTGTAAATAGCTTCGTCGCCACATGCCGAAATAATTAAACCACCACGAGGGCCTGCTAAGGTTTTATGTGTAGTTGTAGTAACAACATGTGCGTGAGGAACTGGGCTTGGGTAAATACCCGCCGCAATTAAACCAGCAACGTGCGCCATATCTACAAAAAAGTAAGCGCCAATTTTATCAGCAATTTCACGTAATTTAGCCCAATCAACAATACCTGAGTATGCTGAGAAGCCACCAATAATCATTTTTGGTTTGTGCTCAAGCGCTAGCGCTTCAACCTGTGCGTAATCAATTTCGCCTGTAGTTTCATCTAGGCCATACTGAATTGCATTATAAAGCTTACCTGAAAAGTTTACGTGTGAACCATGCGTTAAATGGCCGCCATGAGCTAAGCTCATACCTAGTACGGTATCACCGGCGTTTAACAATGCTAAAAAAACGGCCGCATTTGCTTGCGAACCAGCATGTGGTTGTACGTTTGCATAGTCAGAACCAAATAGTTCATTAGCACGGTCAATCGCTAATTGCTCAACAACGTCTACATGCTCACAACCGCCATAGTAACGTTTGCCCGGATAACCTTCTGCGTATTTATTAGTTAACTGTGAACCCTGTGCTTCTAGTACGCGTGGGCTACAGTAGTTTTCAGAAGCGATTAATTCAATGTGATCTTCTTGGCGCGCAGTTTCTTTTGCAATTGCGTCAAATAACTCTGGGTCAAAATCTGAAATATTCATGCTACGTTCTAACATTGGGGTCTCCTGGGGCAAGGTGTATGGTATTTTTTAGAGGCTTTATTGTACGCTTAAAACGACTATTTGCCTACGCTCTTAAGTTGAGGATATTTAAACAGGGATTGAATTTATTTCACAGGCTTTTTAAGATGATATTTTTTAATCATTACATAACAAATTAAAATATATATTAATTATTATATTTATATAGCTAATGAAAGTATTAACATCCACACTAAAATATACCTATAAAAAAGCGACCAAGGCCGCTTTAATTAGATCTTACTTTTAACTTAATTTTTTAAGTATTTCAGTACGTAAGGCATCATAATCAGCATTTATATCATTAGCTAAACATGGCTTGGCTAATGCATCTGCAAGTGGTTTTGGCATAGCTAGTTCAATGTTTAAAATACCTTCAACACTGTCTTTAAATTTAGCTGGATGAGCCGTTGCTAAAAAGATTCCGGCAGCGCCAGGAGCGCGATTTTCAACAAGTCCTTGGTATGCAATAGCGGTATGCGGCTCAGCAACATAACCTGTTTGTTGAATATTTTTCATCACTGTTTGCGTATCTTGCTCGTTTACGCTAGTTGAATAAAAATTATCATAGCTAAACCAATTGTTGTCGAGCATAGATTGCACTCGTGGCCAGTTATTTGGCTTGCTTACATCCATTGCATTTGAAAGTGATTCAAGTGTCGCGTTTGGCGTCCAGTTTTTATCCAGCATAAAGCGCGGTACTGTATCGTTTTGATTAGTAGTTGCACTAAGTTTGCCAACAGGCAAACCAATAACAGCACCTATCATTGCCGCGCACACATTACCAAAGTTACCACTTGGAACCGAAATATGCGCAGTAGCCCGTTTTGCTTTTGGTAATTGTGCAATTGCCTCAAAGTAATAACAAACTTGTGCCACTAAGCGACTAATATTAATAGAGTTAGCAGAGTTAAGCCCCAGTGTAGATTTAACTTCTTCATCTAAAAAGGCATTTTTAACTAACTCTTGGCAATCATCAAAGCTGCCTTCAACCGCATAACAATGAATGTTGCCACCCAATGTAGTAAAGAGCTTTTGCTGCGCCAGTGAAATTTTACCTTTAGGGTATAAAATTACCACATCGATATTAGGCTTATTATAAAACGCATGTGCAACCGCCGCGCCAGTATCGCCCGACGTTGCAGTTAAAATAGTCACTTTATCGCCTTGATTAAACTGCGCTAAACACTCTGCCATAAAGCGCGCACCAAAATCTTTAAACGCTAAGGTAGGCCCATGAAACAATTCTAAGCAATAAGTGTTCTCTGCTACTTCCACCAGCTTAACCGGAAAGTTAAATGCATTTTTAACCATATGTGCAACGGTATCTGCTGGTAATTCATCGCCAATTAAATGCGAGAGTATTTTACTACTACGGGTTACAAAATCCATATCAATTAGTGCATCAACATCCGTTAGTGGTGTTAACGACTCGGGAAAAAATACCCCTTGATTACGCCCTAAACCCGTTTTTACTGCCTCAACAAACGACACTTGTTGCGAACTATCTTTTAAATTATGTAATTGCATAACTACTATCCTATAAAACTGTTAATTGACGTGTGCCGTCGTTATCTAATTTACAAATATGGCAAAAACCTTGCTCGTTTATGTAGTTACTTTCAAGCCACTGCGCGCACTGCTGTGCAGCTTTTAATGTTTTACACACAGTAAATAATGTTGGCCCTGCACCAGAAATACTAACAATTTCGGCGCCTAGCGCTGGCAAACTCGCTTTTGCTTCACTAAAGCCTGTTATAAGTGGCGCACGGTATGGCTCGGCTATATGGTCTTGCATAATACTTAATGCATCATCAAAGCGATGCATTAACAATAAACTACTAAAGGCAGATAAACGCTGCGCAAATTCTACACCTGCGTGCATGCTCAACTCTTTTGGTAAAACTGAGCGTGCTTTTGCTGTATTAAGTGAAAAACCAGGAAACGCAGCAACGTAATACCAGTTTTCATCAACTGGTAAAGCAATTGATTTATTAGGAATTAAATCGCCAGTTAGCTGCAGGCCACCTAAATAACATGGCGTGATGTTATCGTAATGACGACCACCACTAACAACTGCCTCAAAGTCGGCCATTAACTCAATAAGTTCAACTTGGCTAAGCTTGGTTCCGGCAAATTTATCTAGGGCAGCAAAGGTTGCTACCACCGAACACGCACTTGATCCTAACCCTGAACCTATGGGCAAGTTCTTTTTCAGCTCCAACTTTACACTTGGCATATTAGGCGCTACATGCGCTCTAAAATGCACTAAACATTGATACGCTAAGTTTTCACTGGCATCACTTGGTAGCTTATGCGCGTATTCGCCAGAGCAAATAAACTCATCACTCGATGCGGCACTAACAACGGCTACATCGCCTAATAAACTGCCGTCAATAGGTGCAAGAGCTGCGCCTAATGCGTCAAAACCAACGGCAAAATTACCAATAGATGCGGGAGCATATACTTCAATCATTGTTTGCTCCTAGCGCGATAACGTTTTTAAAATATCAGCAAATACACCAGCGGCTGTTACTGCCGAGCCTGCGCCATAGCCTCGTATAACAAATGGGCGTGGCTGATAATACTGACTTAAAATTGCTAATGCGTTTTCGCCATCACGAATATCGTAAAGTGCATGCTTTGCATCAACGGCTTCTATACCTACCTTACAGTGACCTTGCTTAATTGTGCCTACGTAACGCAGTACTTTACCCTCTGCGGCAGCACTTGCTATTCGGTCGTTAAAACCTGCGTTTAGGCTAGGGAGCTTTTCCATAAACGTATTTACATCATCGCCTTGTGCAAAACCGTGCGGTAATACCGACTCTACTTCAATGTCGCTTAGCTCTAGTGGCATCCCAGATTCGCGGGCAATAATTAATAGTTTTCGTGCTACGTCTGTCCCCGATAAGTCATCACGCGGATCAGGTTCAGTAAAGCCACTTTCTTTAGCTTTAATTGTTGCCTCAGACAGTGACAAGCCATCTTGCAGCGCACCAAACATGTACGATAGCGAGCCTGATAAAATACCGCTAAATTCTAGTAACTCGTCTCCTGCACCAAATAACGATTTTAAGTTATCAAGTACCGGTAAACCGGCTCCTACATTGGTTTCGTATAAAAACTTACGGCCATTTTTTTGCGTTGCTGCAATTAAGTCTTGATAGTAAGCATACGAGCTTGTATTGGCCTTTTTATTTGCGGCTACGACATGGAAACCGGCATTTAAAAAGTCTACGTATTGCGCCGATAACGCATCTGACGAAGTACAATCAACTAATACTGGGTTTATTAAATGATTTTGCTGTACAAATTGTTCAACTAGTTTTAAATCAAAAGCTTGCTCTGATGCGCCAAGCTTTTGCTGCCAGTCATCAAAGGCAATACCTTCACTGTCTAAGTGTAGCTGGCGAGAGTTGGCAACCCCATAAAGCTTAAGTTTAATATTGCGTTTTTCAAGCCAAGCTTGTTGACGCTCTAATTGCTCAATAAGCTCTTGACCTACTAAACCACACCCTAATAAAAACACGTCAATTGATGGAATATGGGTAAAGAAATTCTCATGACAAACCTTTACAGCGCCATTACAACGTTCACCATCGATCACGGCCGAAATAGAACTTTCGGTAGAGTCTTGGGCTATAGCTACAATATTTACTTGTGCTTGAGCAAGTGATGCAAAAAACTTAGCCGCTAAACCTTTGTGCGCACGCATATTATCGCCCACCAAAGTAACAATAGCTAAGTTACGCTTTACTTGTATTGGTTCAATTAAACCTGCTTGAGACTCTAATTTAAATGCGGTTTGCAGCGCTTCAAGTGCCAGCGCTAAATCGACCTCATGAACACAAAAACTAATACTGAACTCACACGATGACTGGGTAATTAAAACAATCGACACATTATCAAGGGCAAGGGCATTAAATACTTTAGATGCCATCCCTACTTTACCTTTCATGCCCGGGCCCGACACGGTAAGCATTGCTAAATCTTGTAAACTTGATAGTGCTTTTACTGGCTCAGATGAAACGCTCTCGTTACTAATAAGTGAGCCTTGTGCATTGGGGTTACGCGTGTTTTTAATTTCGCACGGTACACCCGCTTTAGCGCAGGGTAAAATTGTTTTAGGGTGTAATACTTTTGCACCAAAGTAAGAAAGCTCCATCGCTTCTTTATAAGATAAAAAATCAACTTTAGTGGCGGTTTTTATATAACGCGGATCAGCACTGTAAACACCATCTACATCAGTCCAAATTTGGCAAACATCGGCTTCTAAACAAGCTGCCGCAATTGCCGCAGAATAATCTGAGCCATTTCGGCCCAAAGTGGTTAGTTCGCCTTGCTCATTACTGGCAGTAAAACCGGGCATAATATAAATAGTTGCTGGTTGTTCTTTTAATACGGCTTGAAAGCGCACTTTACTGGCAACTAAGTCTGCCTCTGCATCTATGTAACCACCGGTTGATACTATGCAATTGGTCGCTTCAAGGTACTGCGCGTTTAAATCACCGAGTAAGCATTGCATTAACGACACACTAACGCGCTCACCAAAGCTAATAATAAAAGCACGTACTTGCTCAGGGCAGCATTTAATCAGTGATACACCATCAAGTTTATTTTTAAGCTCGGTAAAATTTGGCCAGTTTTCAATTTCACCATAGCCTTGCTCTACTGCTTTTTTTAACTCGTCACATCGATTTACCAGTGCTTGCCACAAGTGACTAAAGTCTTCACCCTGCTCAGCCGCTGAGGCTAATGCAACTAATGAATCTGTCATGCCACCGGGGGCTGAAAGCACTAATAACATTTCATCTTTTAATTGTGCTTTTGCCAGCACGGCAACCATCTCTAAGCAAGCAAAGTCGGCAAGCGATGATCCGCCAAATTTTAAAACGCGCATTTTTTATGTTTCCTCATTCCATAAAACGAAAAAAGGCCTGGGTTCTAAGTGAACACAGGCCTTTAAATTTGTTGCACCGACCTATGCCACTATCCAGTTAGGATGATGGTTGTAATAATAATGGTCGCTGCAAGACTAAATGTTTTCATAGCTTAAGACTGCCTTAACACAGGCTATACTGTCAACCCTCATTAAGAAGATAAAACAGTCTTTTTTTTCATCTTAACTTCTAGTAAATGCCAAATTTATGCAAAATATTATTAAGTATTATTTTGCCAACTGGCTTTTCGATAAACCCTATAACACCTAATTGTGCTACGCGCTGCTGCATTTGCTGTTGAATATCTGCCGAAATGACTAATACAAAACACTCCATTTTTTCTGCTTTAATATGCTCCAACACCTGCACACCATCGAGTATCGGCATAGTTAAATCGAGGCAAACTAAATCAAAATGTTGTTCTTTCAATAACGCTAACGCATCTACTCCATTTATCGCTTGGCGTATATCGGCGGTTATACAGTCATTTAAGCAACGTATCACTTGTTTGCGGGCTACTGCTGAATCGTCACAAACTAAAATAGAAAAGTTCATCATGAAAACCAGTTACTAAGGCGATGCATTAAAGCCAGCATAAAAACAACCTCTCGTTCAGCCAAACTTAAAGCCGAAAAACTTCAAAAATATCGAGCTTCACTATAACTGAATTAATGTAAAATACACTAGGGCGTGTTAATTTTTCAAAATTGAAATTTATTCAACCAAGAGTTATTTATATTTGGCCTAGCCTGCGCATTATCAAACCCAGCATTAAACTATAGTGTAATGCAAAAAGCTAAACGCTAAATACATATGCACTTAGTTTTAAACGGCCTGTATAAAAGTGTAGCAACTTATTGCGCAACAAGTGCGCAGCGACAGCAAGCAAGATTACACATACTCAATTATGACTGCGCTCCTTAAAACAACTTGCTATTTTTTAAATATGCCACAATAAAATCAGCCATTTCGAGATACTGATTTTATTGCTATGATTGTGCAAATTTTTCAAATGGATCTGTATTCCTATGTGGTTTAGTAACCTTATATGTTATCGCTTTAAACAAGATGTTTCGTATACACAAGAAGATTTTGACAAAGCATTAGAGCAAGACTTATTTCGTCCATGTACGGGCCAAGAGCTGGCTACATTTGGCTGGACAAAAGCGTTTGGGAAACACGGCGAAACTTTATCGCATTTTTCACAAAAAAGTATTTTAGTTTGCGCTAAGCGCGAAGAAAAAGTATTACCTGCATCGGTTATAAATGAGCTAGTTGCAGAAAAAGTCGATTTAATTGAAGCTGAAGAAAATCGCCCAGTTAAAAAGAAAGAAAAAGACGAATTAAAAGAAAACATTTTACATACACTGCTACCACAAGCATTTAAAAAGTCGAGCTTACAGTTTGCATTTATTGACCAAGAAAACGGCTGGGTTGTGGTTAATAGCGGCAGTTTTAACAAAGCCGAAGAGTTACTCGCACTTTTGCGTAAATCATTAGGCACACTGCCTTTAGTACCTGCATTTGCCAATTACGACCTAGATGTATTTTTAACCGACTGGTTAACTAACTTCAGCACGCCTGAAGGCTTTGCAATTGGCTCAGATGCAGAGCTAGAAGAAGCAGATGATAGTGGCGCGCAAGTTAAGCTTAAAGGCCACGACCTATCGTGCGACGAAGTTAAATCGCACCTTGAAACCGGTAAACGTGTTACTAAGCTTGCACTTGATTGGCAAGAACGCGTTAAGTTTATGCTGCAAAACGACGGTTCTATTAAGCGTTTAAGCTACAGCGATACCTTAAAAGAAGAAAATGCTGATATTCCAAAAGAAGACATGGCAGTAAAACTCGATGCTGACTTTATTTTAGCTTCAGAAGAAATTAAACAGCTACTTGAAGAGCTAACTCAAGGCTTAGGCGATATAGACGACTTAGCTTAAGCGCTAACCCTTGCTAAGTTAAGCCAAAAAAAGCACGATTTAATCGTGCTTTTTTACACTCACTACTTAATTACTATTAGCAAAACATCTCTTTTATATCGTCAACCATAGCGTGATACTCATCGCTGGTGAAAAGCTGCATAGAAGGAATAATTCCTTTGTTAATATAAACCTGTAGCGCGGCCGACTTATCTGACACTTGTAGCGTGCCCTCTAAAATTGCACCAATCCTAATAAAATCAATATAGCTTACCTGCTCAGGGCGATGACTGGCATCAGCCCAGTTTTGCGCCACATCAACAAATTCATCAGGAAACTCCCACGCTTTCATTATAGAGCCACCAATTTTACCATTGAGCTTTTGAATTGCATGGGCTAAAAAGCTAGGATTAGCAAATACCTCAGGATGGCGTTCGGCTTCGGTTAAAATGGGTAATACACCAATATTATAAATTAATGATGCCAAGGTAATCGAATCTCTATTTAAAGAGTTTTGCTTATTATTCTTTAAGTAAAATTCCATTAATGCAATTGAGTGACTCGCTACTATTAACGTTTTTTGCCACGCTTTGCCCATGTAACCTTTAATTAGCTCGTTGTTAGATACAAACAATTGCTCCATTGCCATAGCCGTTGCAATATTTTTAATTTGTCGTAAGCCTATGCGAGTAACTGCTTGATGTAAGTTAGATACCTTAACTGAGCGCCCCATAATTGCACTGTTAGCTACTTTAATCATACGGGCTGTTAGTGCTGGATCATGTGCAATCACATCGGCCATTTGCATCAAGTTTACGTCATTATTATCAGCAGCTTGGCGCACTTTAATTGCTACTTCAGGTAAAGTAGGCAGCACCAAAGTGTCGTTATTTATTCTATCAATCAAAATTGTTAACAATGCATTTTCAGTAGACATAACATCCCTATGATTAGTTATTTATAAGCTAAAACAAGCCTTATATTGTTGTTATTATATGCTTTAGTATTACTTAACTTATAGTTAAAGCTAACAAAACTACATAAATTTATTTTTTATTTACTATTTAACATCAGTTAATTACACCTCTAACGCCTAAAACTTGCTATTTACCACGGTGTTTTGCTTTAATGCAGTCACTATAAGGCAGTATTTTTAAGATAGTAAGCGCCTTAGCGAACTGCATACAAATAATAAATCTTACTTTTAAATAGGCAAAATAATGAATTTAAATAAAATTAGCCAAGCAATTATGCTCTCCGGCATCGTTTTTCTTAGTGCTTGTTCAGAGCAAGCCCCTTCTTCTAGTAATAAAACGGCTGTTAAAACAGAGCAAGTAAAGCCAGTAGGTCCAACACTTATAAATACCGATAAACAACGTTTAGACATTTACACTGACTTTAGCTTACAAACTGATTTATCACATTTAAGTGATAACCAAAAAGCTATGGTGGCAAAGCTTATAGATGCTTCAATAATTATGGATGATTTATTTTGGCAGCAAGCGTTTGGTGAAAATAAAGAGTCATTTTTAGCTAAACTAGCTGATGACAAAGTGCGTAAATTTGCCGACATAAACTACGGTCCATGGGATCGTTTAAACGGCGATAAAGTGTTTTTATCAAGCTATAAAGAAAAAGCAACTGGTGCACAGTTTTACCCTGCAGATATAACTAAAGAAGAGTTAAATAAAGCTGATCTTGCAGATAAAAATGGGCTTTACTCTATTATTAAACGTGATGAGCAAGGTAACCTTTACAGCGTGCCATACTCTAAAGAGTACGCAACCGAGCTTTTAGAGGCTGCTAACTTGCTACGTGAAGCAAGTAAACTAGCAGACGATAAAGAGTTTGCTAACTATTTAAACCTTCGTGCAGACGCGCTACTAAACGATGACTTTCAAGCGTCTGATTTTGCGTGGATGGATATGAAAAATAACCCAGTAGATGTGGTTATTGGTCCAATTGAAACTTATGAAGACCAATTGTTTGGTTACCGTGCTGCTTATGAGTCTTATGTATTAATTAAAGATTTAGCATGGAGCGAACGCCTGGCTAAATTTGCTGCCTTTTTACCTGAGCTACAAAAAGGCTTACCGGTTGATGATAAATACAAACAAGAAGTTCCGGGATCAGACGCCGACCTAAATGCCTACGACGTTGTTTACTATGCAGGGCACTCAAATGCGGGCAGTAAAACCATTGCAATAAACTTACCAAACGACGAGCAAGTACAGCTTGAAAAAGGCACGCGCCGTTTACAACTTAAAAATGCTATGCGCGCTAAGTTTGACAAAATTTTAGTACCAATTGCAGAGCAACTTATTGTGCCTGAGCAACGTAAGCATATTACCTTTGATGCATTTTTTGCTAATACCATGTTCCATGAAGTAGCTCATGGCTTAGGCATTAAAAATACCCTTACTGGTAAGGGTACTGTGCGCCAATCATTACAAGAACACGCCAGTGCGCTAGAGGAAGGTAAAGCCGATATTTTAGGTTTATACATGATTGAGCAACTACTTAAAAAAGGCGAAATTACTGAAGGTACACTAGAGGATTACTACACCACCTTTATGGCTGGTATATTCCGCTCAGTACGTTTTGGTGCATCTAGTGCTCATGGTAAAGCGAATATGATCCGCTTTAACTTTTTTGCTCAAGAAGGTGCTTTTTCTAAAAATGAAGCCGGTTTATACCGTGTAAATATGGAAAAAATGAGCCATGCTATGGCTAAATTATCGCGCTTAATTTTAACCATTCAAGGTGATGGCGACTATCAAAAAGTAGATCAGCTTATTGCTACGCACGGTAATATTAAAGCAGAGCTAGCAGAGGATTTAGAAAAGCTAAGCCAAGCTAATATTCCGGTTGATGTTACTTTTAAACAAGGCAAAGCAGTGTTGGGCCTTAAATAGTTTATAGCCTGTTTACTACCTAAAATAGCCTAGTAAATAAAAACTAAAAAAGCGTTACAGCTCAAAACTGTAACGCTTTTTTATTGAGTTAAAAGTGCTCGGTGTCGTTATTTAAGCTAAACGCTAATTATTTAGTAATAATTACTTAGCAGTAATAACGCTGCGCACTACAGGCTCTAAACTACTCATTCCCCAATGCTTTCCCTTTGCTAGAGCCGATTCAATATCAAGCCCTTCTGCATGAGCAGAAATAGCCATTAAAGCCCCTACTCTATTGCTACTAGCACAATGTAACAGCACAGGTTCGCCGTTTAGCTCTGCCATTATTTTAGCCAGCTTTTGTGCGTTTTCAACGCTAACATCTTGCGCGCCAGCAATTGGCAATGCGTGATACTGCATCCCTAACGAAGCCACCAACTGGGCTTCATCCCAGTCTTGCTCGTTTTCGCCACGTAAATTAATTACGTGCTTTACTCCAGCATTAGCGAGTTGTTTAAGCTGCTCGCTCGTAGGTTGTGCCGCAGACAACGTTTGATTTTCGTGAATAACTAAATTACGCACATCGCTAGTTTTAACTGCTGTAATATTAATAGACTGCTCTTTTGCAAACGCTGCGCCTGTAGTTAATAGCGCAGTGATAAATAATGCATTGGCAAACAACTTAATATGTCTCATCTTGGCTCTCTCTATAAAGTTTTAGAATTAAAAGTGGGCTTTTATTTTTGCTATTTTCTCGTCTTCATATGGCACTGCCGGGTGTTTACCCCATACTGGCGCAGGCCAAGCGGCATCGCTAGTAAAACGCGCAATATGATGAATATGTAATTGCGGCACCATATTACCAAGCGCCGCCACGTTTAATTTATCGGGATTAAATACCCGCATTAATAAATGACTCAATTTTGCCGACTCGCGCAAATAAGTAACTTGCTCATCCTCGCTCAAGTCAATTATCTCTTTTAAACCGGCTTTTTTTGGCACCAAAATAAACCAGGGGTACTGGCTATCGTTCAATAGTAATACTTTACACAGCGGCCAATCGGCAAGCTCTATACAATCGCGCTTAAGCTCTGGGGCTAGTTCAAATGTGGGGTGGGTCATCATAGTGTCCTACTTTGTCTTTAATAATTACCACTTTATAGCATTTAGTTGCAGTTGCACACGCTTGGCTTTACCATTCTAAGCAATATTTATTAAAGCGAAGGCAACCCTGTGCTAAAAAAAATAAAACATCTTTCACTGGCCATCCCTCTGCTAGCAAGTGCTGTTAGCGTACAAGCAAAACCACTCTCGCTAGAGCGTATTTTTGACGACCCGAGTTTATCGGGTAAATCTCCTGTGCAATTAAAGTTTTCGCCCGATGGCAATCGCGTTACTTATTTACAAGGCAAAAGTGACGACTATAACCGCTACGACTTATGGGAATATAACTTAAAAGATAACACCAACCGTATGCTGGTCGATTCGGCTAAGTTATTCTCGGGCCCAGAGAACCTCTCTGACGAAGAGAAAGCACGCCGCGAGCGCCAGCGTATTTTTGGCCAAGGTATTCTTGAATATAAGTGGTCTAAAGATGGTAAAGCGTTATTGTTCCCACTTAACGGCGATTTGTATTACTACGAACTAGCAGCAAATAAAAGTAAAAAACTCACCAATACCGAGGCATTTGAAACCGATGCTCGCTTTTCGCCAAAAGGTAATTTTGTATCTTTTATTCGCGAGCAAAACCTGTACGCTTTAGCGCTCGATTCTGGTAAAGAAATTCAACTAAGTAACGATGGCGGCGGCATCATTAAAAATGGCATGGCCGAATTTGTTGCACAAGAAGAAATGAGCCGTATGACCGGCTATTGGTGGGCCGACGACGAGTCTAAAATTGCCTTTACTCGCGTTGACGAAAGCCCAGTAAAAGAAGCGCTACGCAACGAAATTTACGCCGACGAAGTAAAACTATTCAATCAACGTTACCCATTTACTGGCACTAATAACGTTAAAATACAGCTTGGCGTAGTTACCTTAAACAATCAGCAAGTGGATTGGGTTGATTTAGGCAAAGATGAAGATATTTACCTTGCCCGAGCAAAATGGTTAAAAGATAGTAATACGCTCTCGTATCAATGGCAAAACCGCTCACAGCAAACGTTAGAGCTGCGCTTTTATAACAGCAAAACTAAAAGCCAAAAAGTAGCGCTCACCGAAAGTAGCGATACCTGGATAAACTTACACTTTGACCTTGAGTTTTTAAAAGACAAAAAGCATTTTGTATGGGCGTCTGAGCGTGATGGTTTTAAACATTTATACCTTTATCGCACCAATGGCCAATTAGTACGTCAAATTACTAACGGCGAATGGGCGGTCGATAGCTTAAAAGGCATAGATGAGAAAAAAGGCCTCGTTTACTTTTCAGGCAGAAAAGACACCCCACTCGAAAGCCACTTATACAGTGCCTCGTTATTTAAAAAAGGCGATATTAAACGCATTACCGAGCAAGGCCAATATCACGATGTAGTACTTGCCAAAGACAACAAAACCTTTATTGATAATAGCTCGGCGGTTAATCAGCCAAACGCTGCAGCTCTGCGTAAAATAAATGGCGAGTTTATTACTTGGCTTGAAGAAAACAAGCTAGATAACACGCACCCGCTTACGCCTTACTTAAGTGATTTAGCGACGCCTGAATACGGCACACTTAAAGCCGAAGACGGCCAAGTAATGCATTATAGGTTATTTAAACCAAGCAATATAAGTGACGCTAAAAAACACCCTGTTATTGTAAACGTATACGGTGGCCCACATGCACAGCGAGTAACTAATAGCTGGCGTAGTAAAAACCTATATTTTCAATATATGGCGCAACAAGGCTATGTGATTTTTCAACTTGATAACCGCGGCTCATACAACCGTGGCAAAAAGTTTGAAGATGCTATTTATAAAAATTTAGGTGAAGTAGAAGTTGCTGATCAAATTAAAGGCGTGGAATTTTTACGTACGCTTGATTATGTTGACCCACAACGTATTGGTATTTACGGCCACAGTTATGGCGGTTACATGGCACTAATGACCATGTTTAAAGCTGGCGATTACTTTAACGCCGGTGTTTCTGGCGCGCCAGTAACCGACTGGGCACTTTACGACACTCATTATACTGAGCGTTATTTAGGCCACCCGGCCACTAATGCTAAAGGCTATGAAAACAGTGCGGTATTTCCGTATATTGACGGCTTAAAAGGTCCATTAATGATTTACCACGGCATGGCCGACGACAATGTGTTGTTTACTCACGCCACTAAACTATTTAAACAATTACAAGATACCAATAAACCGTTTGAAATGATGACCTATCCAGGTTCTAAACACAGCCTACGCGGTAAAACAGTGCAAACGCACCTACACCAAACCATTACTAACTTCTTTAATCGTCATTTTGATGTTAAATAACAACTAAATGTTGAATAAATAGACTAAAGGCTGATTATAAATCAGCCTTTTTTTTGCCTTAATAAGTGCTAAGTTTAGTTATATAAATAAACTTAATAAAAGCACAGCAGTGCTGTACCCATTAAGGAATAAACATATGCTCAACCTTCGTCGTTTTACTATTTTTCAGCGTTTTGCACTGTTAGTTGGTATCGTTGTATTGGGACTGGTTATATTAAGTATTTCGAGCTTAAGTAATCAGTATCAAGCGCTTAAAAATGAGCAATATCTTAAAACTCAAAACCTAGTAGAAACCGCCTATAGCGTTATTGATCACTTTTATAATCTTGAGCAAAGCAATACCCTCACCCAACAACAAGCGCAGTCGCAAGCTTTAGCTACAATTAGTGCCCTTAGGTACGATAATACCAACTATTTTTGGATAAATGACTACCACCCAAAAATGATAATGCATCCATTTAAGCCAGACTTAAATGGTACAGATTTAACTAATAACAAAGACCCCGATGGCACAGCATTATTTGTAGAAATGGTAAAGGTGACTCAACAAGCAGGTTCAGGGTTTGTACCTTATAAATGGCCTAAACCAGGTAAAGACAAACCAGTTGATAAAATAGCGTTTGTGAAGGGCTTTAACCAATGGCAATGGGTTATAGGTTCGGGCGTGTACCTCGACAGTATTGATGGTGCATTTGCTGAGCAACGTAATTTAATAATTATAAATGCCGTGGTAATGATTATTGCACTGATTATATTAAGCTACTTTATTGGTAAAAGTATTATTACTCCAACACGCTTAGCTGCCGACATGATGAAAGATATTTCCCAAGGCGAAGGCGATTTAACCCGCAGCTTAGATGAAACCGGAAATGACGAAATATCTGAGCTTTCTCATTCATTCAACGCGTTTATATTGAAAATGCACGAATCGTTAACGCATGTATCGCAAAGCGCGCACGATGTTAATCAACATGCGCATACCGTTGACGAAGCAAGTAAAACAAGCCAATCATTTATTGAATTACAAAACGACAGTAGCACTCAGGTAGCTGCAGCAATGGAGCAAATGACCCATCAAATTCATGATGTGAGTCGCAATGCTGAAGCCGCCGAGCAAGCTGCAAACGATGCAGCTAGTAATGCATCATCAGGTAAAAATGTCGTTGCCAATACAATAACGGCGATTGAAACACTCTCCAGTAATATAGAAACCGTGAGCCGAGTTACCGCCGATTTAGCCAGCGAAAGTAATAATATAGGATCGGTACTTGAAGTAATTAGAAGTATTTCAGAGCAAACTAATTTACTTGCCCTTAATGCTGCGATTGAGGCTGCCCGTGCAGGTGAACACGGCCGTGGGTTTGCCGTTGTGGCAGACGAGGTGCGTACTTTAGCAAGCCGTACTGGTAAAAGCACCGACGAAATTCAAGCTATGATCACTAAGCTGCAAAACGGTGCAAAAGCAGCGGTAGAGGCGGTGAAGTCGAGCCAAGCTCTTTCAGCATCAACGGTTGAGCAGGCATCATCAGCAAACACATCACTAAATGAAATTGAACGCTTAGTTAGTGTGATCACCGAAATGAACAGTCAAATAGCGCGTGCTACTGAGCAGCAAACTTTAGCTGCAGATGAAGTGAACTTGCGTATTAACGACCTAGCTAATTCAACTAAAGAGTCACTCGATAATACCAAGCAATTAACCGGTGCCAGCGAGCAGTTAAAACAAAGTAGCTCACAACTCTCAAGTGTAGTAACTCGTTTTAAATTAGATTAAAAATTAAAAGCCCTGTATTTACAGGGCGTTGTTAATTACTACTTTATGGTAATTACAAACAGTAACTAGCAAATAAACTACTTACCGAGGCTGCGGTTGGCTTGCCATGCTGCCAATCGCCGCCCTCTACTGCGCTACCTGCTATGTCCATATGTACATAAGGTAGTGGCTGAGCTGAGTCGTTACCATGCTTGTCTAAGCCGCCAACAATTGCTAAAAACGCCATAGGGAACTGATGTCCTCGTGCTGTTACAGCCGATGCCGCGTTATTACTAGAAAGTACATCGTCTGCTAAAGTACGCGGCTTGATAAAGTCATAATCTTCACGACGAGAACGCGATACTTCTGCGCCATCGGCCCATAAGTCGCCGTTATCAGCGAGCTTTCGTGAAATATTAGCACTACGTGCTGGTCCATTTTCAACGTAAGCACCATAAGGACCCATAGCGCGGGCTGCATGGCCGGTTAAAGTGGCCACTGTAAATAGCGTTGGGTTAATTTGGTTTTTAGCTAAATCTTTCATTTCACTTAACAGGTCGCCCATAGCTAAGCGTCCTTCTGCATCTGTATTACCTATGCGTACTCGCACACCTTCACGGCTAGTAATAATTTCATCTGGTACAAAACAATCAGAGCCAATTGAGTTACGTACTACCGCTAAGTAAGCAATTACTTTAACGCCCTTAGGTTGGTAGTCGGCCACTGCTTTCATAAAGCCGGCCACAGAAGCTGCACCGCCCTTATCGCGGCTCATGCCCGCCATATGGCCCCCCACTTTTAAATCAGCGCCGCCGGTATCGTATACTAAGCCTTTACCTACAAACATGAGTGTACGAGTTACCTCGCCCTCTGGTACATATTCTAATTTAACTACACGCGGGTGATGATGCTCAACAGCATACGATGCACGAGCTACTGTGCTAAGCATAGGGTAGTTTTTATCTATAACTGCAAGGTCATCAATAACATCAACTACAACATTACTGCCTTTAAATAGATCAACACAGTAATCTGCAAAACGCGGCGGCGCCATGCGCTCAGGCTCAGTGCCACATAAATCACGCGCTGCGTATTGTCCAGCTGCAAGTGCATTCACTGCTTTAATTGTTTGCTCTGTGGCATCAACCAAACCAATTTGCGTAATTGGCTCAATAGCCTCGCCATGATATTCGCGCGCTTCTAATGGCTGCCACAATGCTTGGCAAGTTCCTAAGTAAGCAACTTCTAGCGCATGCTGATAACGGCTGTCGGCATTTATATTAGGCAAGTAAATAGCAGGGTTAACACTGCCCGATGCTTTAGCTTCATTTATTGCTAATTTTGCAGCATCAAAATAACGGCGTACATCGTCGTAGTCTCTATTTAATGGCCCAGTAGGCGCCAGTACTACACGTTTATTATTAATAACTAATAAAGTTACTTGCTTACCGATACGTGAATCTACTTTTGCTTGCGCTGCAATAGCGTCGCGTAATGGATTGTTAGCTAATTGAGAAAAGTCATCACTAATTATAATGAGTGCGTCATGCGCGTTGCATTCAAGGCTAGCGCTCATTGGCTGAGCCACTACTGCTTTAGGGTATGCCATAAATAAAGGTCCTGTTAAAAACATAAGCCTCTATTATCGTTGATTTGAATATTGAAGACCAGCAAGCTGCGATAAGCTCCCCGCTTAAGTTAACATGCGCTGGCAACTTGTCACTACAGGGTTTACATATCAAGTATGCTCAGCTGCAAATTGTGTTGCGGCTGATTCTTTATTCCTACCCCAATACCTAACAAACGCACTGGTTGCTGTAAGCCGCGTTGATACGCTTTAGCTAATAGTTCGCTAAAAATATCGCTATTTAATTGCTGATGCGCCTGATCGGCTGAGGTCACTACAAAATTAGCAAATTTCACTTTAACACTAAGTTTATTTACCTGATTTTGCAGCTGCTGCTTGTTTAGTCGAGTGGTTAACTCCTCAAGCAGTGAAGGAAGTTGTTCTAGGCATTCTTGTAAACTATTTTTATTGTACTCATAAGTATGCTCAACGCTTAGCGATTTACGTACGCGCTCAGTAGACACCCGGCCTATGTGTTCACCAGCGCACTTTTGATATAACGACACGCCAAAATTACCTACATGTTGCTGCATCCAATTTACGCCTTTTTTGCGTACATCTTGGCCTGTATACAAACCTTTTAAGTTAAGCTTTTCGAGCGTGACCTTACCTACCCCCGGAATTTTACCCAGCGGTAGCTGTGCTAAAAAGGCATCAAC
The DNA here is from genome assembly GCF_002221505.1 of Pseudoalteromonas nigrifaciens. Taxonomy (NCBI): domain Bacteria; kingdom Pseudomonadati; phylum Pseudomonadota; class Gammaproteobacteria; order Alteromonadales; family Pseudoalteromonadaceae; genus Pseudoalteromonas; species Pseudoalteromonas nigrifaciens. Next base: position 2,813,609 of record NZ_CP011036.1, read on the forward strand.
CTGATCGGGCAATACTACAAACTGACCATTGGGTTTGTTTTCGTCACTGGCTATTTTGGCAATAAATTTAATTGGCGCAATACCAGCCGAGGCAGTAAGCCCTGTGGCATTATAAATATCAGCACGAATTTGCTGCGCAATAAGTGTAGCGCTGCCTTTACACTGCTCACTATGGGTTACATCTAAATAGGCTTCGTCAAGAGAGAGGGGTTCAATTAAATCTGTATAGCGACTAAACACGGCACGTATTTGCGTCGACACGTCTTTATAAACAGCCATACGCCCAGGCACTATAACTAAGTCGGGGCATAACTGCTTAGCATGATAGTTAGACATAGCCGAGCGCACGCCATATTCCCGAGCAATGTAATTTGCAGTAGAGAGTACGCCACGGCGACTATTACCACCAATTGCTAGTGGTACATTGGCAAGTTTAGGGTTGTCGCGCATTTCGACCGCCGCATAAAAGCAGTCCATATCTATATGAATAAACTTTTTCATTACCACTATAACAACTGTTTATTTATACAGCCATTATTATAGAATCACCTATAATTAGCAAGCTTGCACCCTATTAAAAACAGCGTTTATTATTTTTACGCTTTTTAAAAGAGTACAGCCAAAACCCTGTTTCCAACGCAAAGCCCACAACTGTTAAAGCAATTACACCCGATGCATTACCCATCGCGTAGCAAATAAATGCAGCTATAAAAACTAAACAGACTAAAAGCCAATTAACGACACTTTTCATACATATCTCCCTAGCTGTGTTATATAACAATAAACCTTTTATTTAATTAAACCAAACATAAAATACCCTAGGTTAATTACCTTGAGGTAATAACCCCATATTGATAATCTAAACACTTTAAAATTAAAGGGCGTAAATGTATGCAAACGTTTAAAGATCAACATCCTATTCATACTGATATTACTGTGGCATGGGGAGATATGGATGCCCTGCAACACGTAAATAATGTCGTTTATTTACGCTATTTTGAAATAGCTCGCATCGATTTTTTAAATAAAATAAATCTTTTTGAAACCATTAGCAGCAAAGGTATTGGCCCTGTGATCAGCGAAAACACCATTCGCTATAAACGCCCGGTTACTTTTCCCGATACTCTCACTGTAGGTGTCACCATTAGCGATATTAAAACAGATCGCTTTATGATGAACTACAACGTGTTTAGCCACGCGCAAAATGCCATTACCACTACGGGCACTTCGCAAGTCGTAATGTTTGACTTTCAAACTGGTAAAAAGTCGCCAATCACTGAGCCGCTTTTATCTGCTATACAGCAATATACCCAAAACTAAGCCAGTAAATAAGGAGCTTATATGCAATACAACCCACTAGGTAGCAGTGGTGTAAACGTCTCAAGGGTCTGCTTAGGTAGTATGACGTGGGGGTTACAAAACACGCAAAGCGATGCAGATCAGCAAATAGCTTATGCGCTTGAGCAAGGTGTTAACTTTATTGATACCGCCGAAATGTACGCTGTGCCGCCATCTCCCGACACCTACGGCAAAACAGAGCAAATTATTGGCAACTGGTTAGCGCGCAATCAAGATAAACGTAGCGACATAGTACTTGCCACTAAAATTGCCGGAAACGGTTTAGAGTGGATACGTGAAGGTAGCAATATTACCCGCCAAACAGTCATTGCCGCGGTTGATGATTCGCTTAAACGCTTGCAAACCGATTACATTGATTTATACCAACTACACTGGCCCAACCGCGCCACGCCACATTTTGCCAAACAATGGCCAGGAATGCTTAAATTTACCGAGGTAGATACGCAGCAACAAACTGCCGATATGCTCGATATATTAGAAGGTTTAAACGACTGCGTAAAAGCCGGAAAAATAAAACACTGTGGCCTTTCAGACGATACACCTTGGGGTGTTAACCAGTTTTTAAACTTAGCTAAAGAGCATAATTTACCGCGCATGGTGTCGATTCAAAACGAATTTAGCCTAGTACACGCCAAAGATTGGCCTTACTTAATAGAACAATGTGTACACGAAGATATTGCTTATTTACCTTGGTCACCATTGGCTGCGGGTTCATTAACCGGTAAATATTTAAACGGCGCACGCCCTGAAGGAACGCGTTGGACCTTTATGCAACGTAACGGTATTTTCCGCGATACGCCAAACGCACAACAAGCAATAAAGCAATACGTAGAACTTGCTCACGCCCATAATTTAACCCCTGCAGAACTTGCCCTAGCTTGGTGTAATAAAGTGGATGGCGTAACTTCTACTATTATTGGTGCCACGTCTATGGCGCAATTAAAAGAAGATATAGGCGCGTTTAACCTTACTTTAAGCGATGAAATTCTCGGCGCTATTAATCGTATTTTTAGACAATACCCTATGCCTTATTAAGCTAATGCGCATTAATTAAAAAGACCAAGTTAAAAGTAAAAACCGCAAGCTAAGTGCACCTACTCCATAGGTGCACTTTTAACTTTGCATTATTACTCGGCCTGCCATTTATGCGCTAATATACGTTGCTCATTGGCGTACAGCGTGACACTAAATATACTGCCCGCCGTTACTTCACCAACCCCTGCAGGTGTGCCGGTCATTATCACGTCGCCATCTTCTAAGTACATAAAGTCACTAATTTCAGCTAAAATTTGCGCTGGTTTATGTAACATAAAATCGCTATTACCTTGTTGTATTAGTTGATCGTTTATTTTGAGCTCAAAGCTAAAATGTTGCATGTCCTCGCTAAGCTCAACAAACGGCGTTAATAGCACAGAGCCGTCAAACGCTTTTGCTCGCTCCCACGGCAAGCCTTTGTTTTTTAACTTAGCCTGCACTTCGCGTTTGGTTAAATCAAGCCCCAAGCCAACGCCAACTAAACGACTATTTTTTACCACAAAGCAAAGCTCGGTTTCGTAATGTAAAACATCCTTATTATGCTTTGCTAGCAACTTAGTACCAATTGCACTATTAGGCTTATTAAATAACACCATTTGCTCTGGCAGTTCATTATTTAACTCTGCAATGTGTGCGGTGTAATTACGCCCTACACACACCACTTTTGAGGGCAATACGTTGTCACAACCCAATGTTACTAACTGCATAAATCAACTCTATATTGTTGGTTAAATAAGTGTTTCGAGCAAAGCTAAATTAATTGGTTTAAGCAGCACTTGCTCAATTTCAAGCTGTTTAATTTTTACTGGATCAGGTTCCATACCACTAACAATAACGCGCTTTAATTTTGGATAATGTTGTTTTATATGGTTTGCTAAATCTAAACCACTGCCGTCGGGCAGGTTCATATCTAGCAGTACTTTATCGTAGTTAGCGTCTGCTTTAAGTATGGCTAAACAATGCTCATAACTGCTTGCTATTTGTGTTTCAACCCCTAAGCTTTCTAGTAAAAGTTGCGTTATTTGCGCCGCATCGGCGTCGTCTTCTACTAATAAAAAGCGGGTATTACTATGGGTAACTTCGGGGGGAATTAATACATCTGCTGTTTTATTATTTTTACTAAGCGTATCTTGTAAGCACTGATACAGTAAGTTGGAATCGACTGGTTTTGCTATCACATTATTAAACCCTAATGCCGATAACTCATTATGAATGCCTTTCATAGTTGCTGCCGTTAAGGCAATAATTGCGCCTTCAAAGCCAATTTTTCTAAGCTCTATGGTGGCTTCTTTTCCGCCCATAATTGGCATATGTATATCCATAAAAATAGCGTCGTAGTCTATTCCTTGTTGCTGGGCATTACGTACTTTTTCAAGCGCTTGCTTACCGTGCTCAGCGTAATCTACTTTTGCTCCTGCAGAAGTGATCATGTGGCCAACTAAAACGCGTAAATCACGTAAATCATCAACCACTAATACCCTACCATTAACTTTACATGGTGCATATTTTTGCTGCATATTAGGGGTTAAGTCGAGCCTTAATATGCTACGCTCTACATTTTTAATATTGCCCGGATAGAGCGAAATAATAAATTTAGAGCCTTTGCCTATTGCTGAATCTAAGGCTATTGAGCCCTGCATTCTGTTAAGTAGCTCAGTACAAATAGCAAGTCCTAAACCTGCACCGCCCACTGCACGCGACTCAACATCGGCTATTTGTTCAAACGGTTTAAATATAAGCGCTTGTTTTTCGGGGGCAATGCCCATGCCCGAGTCTTCAATACTAAAAAATAGCATTTCACGGGCGCTAACAAACTCAGTCCAAGCACAAAGAGTTATTTCGCCTTGCTCGGTAAATTTAATTGCATTGTTGATAATGTTTATAAGTATTTGTCGAAGGCGAGTTGCGTCAATATTAACGATTAAAGGCAAGGGTTGCAGCGATTCAAAGCGTAATGACAAGCCCTTATCAAGCGCCGACACTCGCATTAAAGTAAATACGTCAGCCATTAAGCTATCAAGATTTACATCACTGCAATTAAGTTCAAGCTTATCGGCCGCTATTTTTGATAAATCGAGGACGTCATTAAGTAAGCTTAATAAGTGTTTACCATTGCGATAAATTACACCTAGCTCGTTTTCGGCTTGTTTACTAAAGTCGCTTTGCATTAATAATTCGGTGTAACCTAAAACCGACGACAGCGGGGTACGTAGTTCGTGGCTTAAGTGCGCTAAAAAGCGATCTTTCGAGCGGTTTTCGGCTTCGGCTTTTAATCGTTCGAGTCGCTCACCTTCAACATCGCGACGGGCTAAAGCATAACGTATTGCGCGCGCAAAGCGGCTAGTGGTCATTTCACTTTTAACTAAATAGTCTACAGCGCCGGCATCAAGTGCAGCCGAATCTAACGCTTCATTAGATTGCCCTGTTAACATAATTATTGGGCCACTAAAGCCGTTTTTTATTGCTTGTTTTAATACACTTAAGCCATCTGAGGCACCTAAGCGATAATCTAGCAGACAAATGTCATGCTTATTCTCACTAAGTACTTTAACTGCTTGTTTAGGGTCGCTAACCCACTCAATCTCAAATGTATGGGAACTGAGCTGCTCAAGATAATCGCTAGTAAGAATATAATCATCTTCATCATCTTCAACAAGTAGCAGCTTGGTTGCCTTAATAGACATGCAATCTCCCGTTTTAGTGGCTGTTTTTAATCATTATAAGTATTTGGTAACTCTACAAACTCAACCCAGTACTTACCGAGTGCTTTCATTAGTTCAACTAAACCATCAAAGGTAACTGGCTTAGTTATATACGACGCAGCACCTAAGTCGTAGCCTTTAACCATATCTTCTTCTTGCTTTGAGGTAGTTAAAATAACAACAGGTATACCCTTTAAGCATGGGTTTGCTTTAATAGCTTGCAATGCCTCGCGGCCATCCATACGTGGCATATTTAAGTCTAATAAAATTAAACCTGGTCTGGGTGATGTATCTTTTTGCTCAAATTTACCTTTTCGCTCCAAGTACTCTAATAGCTCCACACCATCTTCAACAAAATGCAACTCGTTAAGTACACGGCTTTCGGTGAGGGCATCTTGAGTTAATAAACGATCATCTTCATCATCATCAGCCATTAAAATAGTGATTGGTTTTACTTTCGTAAGTGGCATTTAAGCCTCTCCTTGCAATGTGAAAAGCTCGCTTTCCACAGGTAGTTTTATTATGAAGCTTGCACCCTCACCCATGTTACTTTGTGCTGTTATAGTACCGCCATGACGCTCTACTATACGCCGACAAACAGATAAACCTATGCCGGTGCCTTTATATTGCGAGCGACCATGTAAACGCTGAAATGGAACAAATATTTTATCTGCATAATCTGGCGAAAAACCAATACCGTTGTCTTTAACGGTAATTATTTGCCAACAAACTTCGGTATTATGCCCTTCACTAAACTCACTCGTTTTTATGTGTTCAATATTAATAACCGGTTCTTGTTTTGGATGTCTAAATTTAACCGCGTTTGAAATTAAGTTTAAAAATAACTGTTGCATCTGGCTTGGGTCGGCCTGAATTATTGGCATATCGCCCACATTAACCTGTGCATTAGACTCTTTAATAGCAATTTCTAAATCACTTAAAATATCATTTAATACATTATTTAAATCGGTATCAACAAAGTTTTTTCCACGGGTGGTAATACGCGAAAACTCTAATAAATCATTAATTAAATTAGACATGCGTTGCGCTGCATTTTTCATGCGCGCTATATAGTCCATGCCTTTTTCACCTAGCTCATCTTTAAACATAGTTTCGAGACGATCACTAAATGCTTGAATTTTACGCAGTGGCTCTTGCAAGTCATGGCTTGCTACAAAGGCAAACTCTTCTAGCTCGCGGTTACTGCGACTCAACTCATCTGAATAAAGCGTTAGCTCTTGAGTTCGCTCTGTCACTTTGTTAGCTAGCGTTTCGTTTTGTTTTTCAAGCTCTGCACGATACTGCGCAGCATTTCTTAAATTTAACCGTGTAAGTACAAACATGCCTATAATTAGCAAACCGCTAGTGACTGCGGTAATAACAAAGGTAATTTTAGCTTCATTTTTTATTTTTGCTAACTTAGAAAAATGGCTAACTTTAAACAGCATTTCTCGATCTTGAATTTCATTTACCGCTAAGCGAATTTTTTTATACAGCTCTCGTCCTTTATCTGTGTTTACTAAATACAGCGCACTGCGCTCTTTATTATTTTGCGCTAAGTTAACGGTCTTTTTTAATTCAATTTCCTTTTGATCCACTAACGACAATAACAGTGCAATACGCTCTGCCTGGCCATTAATTTCTGAACTTAATGATTTTACATGCTCAGTTTGTGACTCAAGCTGCTCAAGTGCATCATAATAAGGAACTAAATAATCACTTTTTTCTGTAAGTAAATAACCTCGCTGACCCGACTCGGCCTGCACAACTGACAAATGTAACTTTTCGATAGCGCTAGTGAGCATACTGGTATTGTCTAAACTATTTTGCGTTTGGCTTAATCCTTGTATGGTATTTACTGCCAAAAATGCATTACCAATAATAATAGATAACACCACAACAATAAATGTTGCCCAAATGACATTAGCTTTACTTGGTTCTTTTTGCGTACTCATTTAGCATCCTAATTCAAAGAGATAAATTATTGCGAGTCTGTAATTGTTTGTAAGCTTTCGCTGCACTGCTGGCAGTTAGCAATAATTTTATTTAGCGCATCGAGTGCTTTCTCTTTGGGCATATCGTTTTCTAGCACCAGCTTTATCAGCTCCGCATTCATCGAAATTCGATTAAGTGGCGCTCTCGCATCGTGTACTAACTCATTCAGAGGTTTTTTACTGTGATTGCTCATTGTTTTCCTCAAATTTTATTTATATTCGCCAATGCCACCATAAGCATTAAGGCGGTTATAAAGTGTTTTAGTACTAATACCCAGCATTTGTGCAGCCAGTGTTTTATTACCTTGTACCTTATCGAGCGTGGCATGAATAAGTTCTTTTTCTACTTCTTCAATGGTTTGTCCTGCCGACACTTGCTTGTCGTTAACTTGGCTATTCACTTTTGAAAATGGCGACTCTAAATTATCGGGTAAGGTAATATCACTGGTTTGTGGATCGCTCATAATAAACGCACGATGTATGGCATGGCGCAGTTCGCGCACGTTACCAGGCCAGTCATAGCTTTGTAGCTCTTTTAACTGGTCGTTATTCCAGTTAAATGCGGTGCCATTTTCATCATTTAATTGCTCTAAAAAGGCGTTTGCTAATAGTGGAATATCTTCTTTACGATCGCGCAGTGCGGGTATATCTATAGGAAACACTGCCAATCTAAAATAAATATCTTCACGAATAATATTATTTTGCGCTAAATCGGTAAGTGAACGGTTAGTGGCGGAAATAACTCGGCAATTTGTAGGTATTTCGCGGTTTCCGCCAACACGTGTTACTTTTTTTGTTTCTAGCACGCGCAGTAAGTTAGGTTGCATACCAATTGGCATTTCGGTTACTTCGTCTAAAAATAACGTGCCGTCATTTGCTTGTTCAAACACGCCTTCTTTACGTGCAATAGCACCGGTAAATGCGCCTTTTTCATGGCCAAACAGCTCACTACTAATTAACTCTTTTGAAAAACCACCACAGTTACTTGCCACCAGCGGTCCTTCACATTCGCTGGCATTATGAATGGCCTGAGCAACCACTTCTTTACCCGCACCACTTTCGCCCATAAGCATTACGTTGGCGTGGGTTTTAGCCACTCGCTCTATCATGGTGTACAGCTTATGCATTGCTGTAGACTCGCCTATTAGCGTACCAAAGTGGCGGGTTATAGCTGATGATTTCGTTTTTTTAATGGTTTTTTTCGGGCCATTTAACACCCTTTCAAGATCTTCACGCTGCAATGGCTTTAATAAATGCGCAACATTAGGTTCGCACATGTCGGCTAAAATCCCCTTTACCGAAGGGTGCCCAGATATTAGAGTTATTTTAGGTGAATGGCCTATCATTTTTAAATGATCAAGTAGGTGTAAGCCGCTACCGTCGGGGAGCATAAAGTCGAGCAGTATGTGATCAAAACTATTGTTTTCTAGCCACTGATGGGCTTCTTTTAAACTGGTTGCTGTACTTATGTTATGGCCGAGGAATTCGACTATATGACAAACTACGTCACTAAACTCAACGTCATCGTCCACTAATAGTATATTTAACATGATTAATCCCTATGCTTTTTTATTATTCTACTTGGCCTTAGCACTAAAAGAAAGACGCGCTATTTGTCGCTTAAATTACAAAGCTTTAACTATTTAGTTAAATTTTCATAAAAGAGTATTTTAAGCATACTTGATGTACTTAAACTTAAAAAACACTCACTTTATATACTATTTAACAAAAACCTAAAATAAATAACTGATATAATTTAACTTTATTACAGGAGAGCCAATGCGCCAATTAAAAACCCTCATTCATCCAAGTATTAATATTGAGCAAGGCAGTCAATTCACACGTATTACCGCCCGCGCTATTGCCATGCATAAACAGCATATTTTATTAATGTATACAAAAAGATATGATGACTTTAGTTTACCTGGTGGTGGTGTTGATGAGCACGAAAGTATAGAGCAAGGGTTAATACGAGAGTTGCAAGAGGAAACCGGCGCACAAAATATAATAATAAAGAAAGAGTTCGGCCTGTATGAAGAATACCGCCCTTGGTACAAAGACGACTTTGACATTATTCATATAAAATCTTATTGCTATGTATGTAATATTGACCAAAAGTTAGGCCAAGCACAGCTTGAACACTACGAGCAACAAAATGGTATGGTTGCCAAGTGGGTAGATATAAATGAAGCAATTGAGCATAACGAGCGAACACTTGCCACCAGCGATAAGCAGGGGCTGTCGATTATTCGCGAAACCTATTTACTCAAAGAAATAGCTAAACAGTTATAGCCTGTAATTAGCTTTACTTACACCTGAGTAAAGCTCAACAAGGTATTTTTTTTGTGCTATAAAAACGATACAAGCCAACTAAATTACTGCTTAAAAATAAGCTTTCCATAACAATAGCGACCGGTGAGCCTGCAAAAACGTTATGGCTTATCCAAAATAAAGTACCTACAACCATACATAAACGCATATGTAAGTCGTGCTTTTGAAACGATGCAAACGTTTGAATTAACGTCGCAATAAGTGCCAGTGCGCTAAACCAATCTTGCCAAGTAAAATAAACAGCCACGCAACACAGCAGCATAAAAGCATACATTGCCCACGTTTTACGTGCATAAATGCAGTAAAAATACCTAAAGGCGGCAATTAACATTAAGCAACCTGCGCTATTGTGCCCCAACATAAAAAAGTGCACTGCAGTCAGCAATACCGACATAAATAAGCAGGTTAAAATTAACGAACGCGACTTAAACTGAAACGAAGCAAGGTCAAGTAATGTTGCTATAGCAACTAACGACTGAGCAATTAAAAACATAGTGACTCCTTAAAACAGCAAGTCTAACTAGCTTTAGCGTTATTACTCTTAACTTAAGTTAAGTCGTTTACGAATTCTTGATAAAGAAATTGCCGAAATACCAATATACATAGCCACTTGAGTTAAACTTAGCTGCGCCAACCAATGGGGCTTTTCGGCTAATAAATAACGGTAGCGTTGCTCGGGTGTATTAAGCAATAAAAATGCTTCTTTGGCCTCTTTAAATATAAGCTGCTGCGCAATAAGTTGTTGCTTAATTATTTGCCATTCGGGTTGATTAAATACATTCAATGGGACGCTAATAACGCTTACCCTATTAATTACTTTTAGTTGATAAAACGCTTCGGTATTCGTTAGCCAGTTTCCATAAAGTAGCGCAAACTCATCTTTAAAGTAAAACTCCTTACACCTTTGCCCGCCCTGTGCATCATCATGTATTGCACCTAACACCCCATCAAGAATTAAATAGCCATAACGCTGCTTTTGCCCTTGTTGTAACAATACGGTATCGCGCGCTATATGCTTAATTGGGTATTGCGCTGCAAGTTGCAGTTTTAAATTTGCAGCAAGTTCTTGATAGCTATCGCCTAGCGGCAAGATTGAAATTTCATTCATTTATATTAACCATTTTTTGATGAGGGTTTACTGGCTCTAACTTGCAAGCTAATAATAAAAAGCTAAGCCTAAAAACACGTAAATTACTTTAATTTTCTTGTAAATTTTGCAGCTACTTGCATTGTTTACAAAATATAACAGATAAATAAACTATAAAAATATTAAATTCATATTATAAAAAACATTAAATTTATTAATAACATAAACTTATAAATAAACTCGAATAGAACCTTAACTGGCATTACCTTTGCACTTCTCAGTACAGACAAACATAGAGGAGATTACAATGAGCAACACAGTTAATACGATCAATCCAACAACTGAGCAAATCATTAATACCTATACGCTGCTGTCGCAACAGCAAGCTGAGCAGGTAATCGAAAAATCTCATCAAACCTATTTACAGTGGCGCTTAGTGTCAGTGACCGAACGTGCAAAACACTTAAACAAATTAGCTTCATTATTCGAAGAGCAAAAAGATGCCATAGCCAAGCTTATGACCGAAGAAATGGGTAAAGTATACGCCCAAGGTTTGCAAGAAGTTGAACTGTGCGCAGGCATTTGTCGTTACAGTGCCGAGCACGGCCCTAAAATTCTTGCTGATGAAGAACGTGACATGGACGGCGGTCGCGCAATTGTTAGCTATCAGCCTACGGGTGTACTACTTGGCATTCAGCCTTGGAACTTTCCGCTTTACCAGGTAATTCGTTACAGCGCCGCTAATATTATGGCCGGTAACACCACAGTGTTAAAGCATGCCAGTAATGTATTTGGTATGGCCGAAAAAATTGAAACCTTGTTTAAACAAGCCGGATTTCCTGAGCACTGCTTTAGTAACCTACTTATTGATGGCAAAACAGCCAGCGCACTCATAGCGCATAAAGCGATTAGCGGCGTTACCTTTACCGGTAGCGATAGCACAGGTAAAAAAGTGGCCGAGCAAGCGGGTAAATACGTTAAAAAAACCGTACTAGAGCTTGGTAGTAACGACGCATTTTTAGTACTTGATGACGCCGATTTAGAACTTGCCGTAAAAACTTGTGTAGCAGGACGTATGGTCAACAACGGCGAAACGTGTGTTTCGGCAAAACGTTTTGTAGTGGTTGAATCTCTGTATGATGACTTTAAAGCGAAAGTAAAACAGCAGTTTGAAGCCATGAAAATGGGCGACCCAATGGCCGACGGCACTGATTTAGGCCCAATGGCACGTAAAGATTTACGCGACGGTATTCACGAGCAAGTAATGCAATCGGTTAAAGCGGGAGCAAACATAGTCACCGGTGGTGAAATACCAGAGCAAACCGGCTTTTACTACCCTCCTACGCTACTTGATAATTTAGCGCCAGGCATGCCAGCATACGACGACGAATTATTTGGCCCTGTTGCCTCGCTTATAAAAGCGAAAGACAACAACGATGCAATGAAAATTGCTAACTCGTCTCGCTATGGTTTAGGTGGCGGCATTTTCTCAAAAGACGAGAAAAAAGCCATTGAGCTGGCTAAAAAGCACTTCGACACCGGCATGATCAACATAAACGGCTACGGTTTAGCGCAACCAAACTTACCATTTGGTGGAGTTAAAGAAAGTGGCTACGGTCGAGAGCACGGCGGCTTTGGCATGCGCGAATTTGTGAACGTTAAAAGCATCATGATCCACAGCTCATAAACTTACTATAAAGTACGAGTACTAAACACTCGTTACTAGAAAGTAAAATAAAACACCGCGCTAATTCAGCGCGGTGTTTTTGTATTCAATTGATCTAACATCAATTTTTGTTATTACGATTTTATATCGCACTTTTACTCATCATTTTTATCACGTGCTAAAACGCAGCGCCTAAGCTCTTAAATTAATTACTGAAAGCTTAACTCTTTTCAAACCTTGGCACTTTTCTTTTATCTGCTTTGCTCATAGCGAGTTGTTGAATCTCTTCTTGCTTGTGCTGCGCCGATTTAGTTTCTAGCGATTGTTGGTCGGCATTTTCAAAGGTTAGCTCGGTTAATAGCGCGAAGTGATCTGAACCATATTTAGCTAATCGTTTAATACGCTTTACTTTAAACCCTTCGCTGTGAAATAAATGATCCAGCGGCCAGCGCATAAAAAAGTAACTAGCATGAAAAGTGTTGTAAAAGCCACGGCCTTTACGGGGGTCTAATAAGCCACTAATTTGCATAAACAAACGGGTACTGCGCGACCAAGCTACGTCGTTTAAGTCGCCGGCAACTATGGTTGGCCGTGTTGGGTTTTTAAGTGCTTTTGCTACCATAATTAGTTCTGAGTCGCGCGGCCGCGATGAGTCTTCTTCGGTGGGGCTTGGTGGCGCTGGGTGAATAAAGTGCGCTTGCATTTTAACCCCTTGTGCACTTGCAAATAAAATATGAATTGACGGTATGTCGTCTTCTATTAGCTGGCATATTTGCGCGTCAAATATTTTAAATTTACTGTATAGATGCATGCCGTAACGGTTGTCTTTAGGGCACTCTATGTAATATGGATAGTCTTTTTTAAGTACTGATAACTTATTTTGCCACCAGCTGTCACTTTCAAGGGTAATAAGTAGGTCGGGTTGATGCTGATTAACCAAGCTAATTAATTGCTCACTGTTATGGTTCGACATAAGTACATTTGCCGACATAATCCTTACACTGTGCGCAATGTGTTTTGAGGCACTTTGCACTTCTTTTTTTTGCCAGCCAAGTATATGGGTATATCCACTTTCCCTGTAAAAACATAATTAATACAGCGCCTGCAACAATATACAAAAAGTCTGTGGCGTTATTAAATGCAAAGTACCCAGCAACACATGCTATAAAGCTTGCAATATAAAACACTTGTAAGCGAATAAAGTCGCAACCACGCACCAGATAATGCTGGCTATACGCCATAGGTAATAGCGTTATAAATAATAAAAAGCTTGTTATTATTGCCAGCGTAATAAACATTTAAATTCCTGTTGGTTGTTTATCGACTCAAAATAGACAGTATTTCGCGTGTGTCGTGTACCATATGAATAATAGTACGATCTACCTCTATGCGTACAGTACCTTTATCTCGGTATCTGTCTATTACTTTGGCACGCTTATAAATATCACGCTCTAAAATATCACCTCTGTGGTAACTTTTATGCCAACCCGGTGGTGTCCACCCTTGACGAATAAGTTTTTTAGCTTCTTTTTTAGATAAGTGGTTATCGTGGCGATCATATTTTTTATGGTGTTTTTTCCACTCATGCTTATTTGAATAGTGTTTTTTATTATGGTGTTTTTTATTGTACTGCTTGTTTGAGCCATGCTCGTATTTACTATGTTTATTATGGTGCTTATCATAATAATCATCTTTGTCGTGCTTTGCTTGTGCGTTAAATGAGCTCAATATTAAAATAATTAATGCGCTATAAATGGTTTTATACATAGTTAATCTCTGCTTTAGTTAATAACGCAAGATTAACAAGTTAGCCTGAACATTATATGAAACTCTGTATAAATTAATCTTAACGCTGCTTATATTGCGTTTTACAATGGCTGCGCATAATGGCGGGATCACGCAGCTTTAAATGTTTGGTTTTGCGCCCAGCGTGGCGTTTTCGCCATACTTTAAAGCTACCGCTGGCAATATTTTGGCGCATAAAAACCACCAACTGCGAATAGTTTAAGCCATAAAGTTGCTCTATTGCTTCAAACGGGGTTCTATCCTCCCATGCCATTTCTATAATGCGCGATTGCTGCTGGGCGTTAAACATAGTTATTTTCTCTTTAAAAAATAACTAATACGAAGCACTAAAATTGCACGATCAATTTAACTTAAGCCATATAAAATAGAGATATATTTAATTACGGTTATTTTTTATCATTATTTTAGAAGAAGAAAGTTTAAGTGTATGATATTAAATATATCTATAACCAAGTATAGAGAAGTTAACTATGTTTACAAAGCTGCCACGCTGGGTTGAATATGGCGCATTTACACTGGCATTTATTGCCGGCATTGTGAACGCCGTGGGTTTATTAGGATTTGAACATCAGGCTATTTCTCATTTGTCGGGCTCTGTTACTTTATTTGGCATTAAATTAATGAGTGATGGCAGTGCGGCATTATTACTGTTTAGTATCATAATTAGCTTTATGCTTGGCTCTGCGTTGTCGGGGTTTTTACTCAACGGTGGTTCGTTAAAGTTAGGCCGACATTACGATACTTTATTGTTTATTGAAGGGTTATTACTACTAGCCAGTGCCTACTTACTTTATAGCTCCTTTGTTTATGGCATAGTGCTGGCATCTGCCGCTTGTGGTTTACAAAATGCGCTGGCAACCAATTACAGTGGCGCAGTAGTACGTACTACACATTTAACCGGTATTTTTACCGACCTTGGTTTAATGATGGGCCGCGCATTAAAAGGCGATGCTGTAGATGGCCGAAAATTCATGGTGTTTTTACTGATCACCCTAGGTTTTTTATGCGGTGGTGTAATTGGGTTTATGCTATTTGAATTGTTTTCTGTAGCAACTTTAGTAGTACCGGCTGTTATGTGCTTTATTTTATCAATTACTTATCGGCTTTATCGTTTACGCAATACCGTTTAACGCAAGTTATTTCAATACGTTTGCCTAACGCTTACCATAGCACTATTGCCATATAATCAATGTGTAGGAATATATGAAACGCCATTACTTACCCCCTTTGCTGTTACTCTCTCAGCTACCACTTATAGCCATTGCCATTGCCAAGCAAAATGATGCTCAGCCAATTGAGCGCATAACAACCACTGCGTCGCGTGTTGAGGCGCTTAGTACACAGTTACCCGTAATTATTAGCGTGCTCAATGAAGCACAATTAAATGCCATTGCTCCTACGCATATTGAAGAAGCCATGCAAAGAGTCGCTGGCGCAAATATACAACGTGGTAATGGCCAAGAATATTTACCCGCGCTGCGCTCACCTGTTTTATCCGGCGCAGGTGCCTGTGGTGGTTTACTCACACTTGAGGATGGTATTGCACTAAGAGCAGCTGGGTTTTGTAATAT
Organism: Pseudoalteromonas nigrifaciens; assembly: GCF_002221505.1. Classification (NCBI taxonomy): domain Bacteria; kingdom Pseudomonadati; phylum Pseudomonadota; class Gammaproteobacteria; order Alteromonadales; family Pseudoalteromonadaceae; genus Pseudoalteromonas; species Pseudoalteromonas nigrifaciens. Next base: position 2,829,160 of record NZ_CP011036.1, read on the forward strand.
AAACGAGTTGTTTGAAGCACATAGCGAAATGGCGCAGCGTATAGAGGTACTTAAAGGCCCTGGTTCTGCCCTGTATGGCTCAAATGCGGTGCATGGGGTTATTAACGTGATCACCCCAGATACAACGCAAGATGGCGGCTTAATCGGACTAGATTATGGCTCGTTTGGCTATAACCGCTATAAATTACGTGCTGGCCACGATATGGGCAGCAGTGGGTTAGGTATTAACGCCAGCATTACTGACGACAGCGGCTATCGCGATGATGAAAGCGTAAAACAACAAAAGGTAAACTTACGTCACCGGTATAATAATAGCGATTTAGCGCTTACTTCTGGGCTTACTTATACCCATTTAGATCAACAAACCGCAGGCTTTATTACTGGCCTTAAAAGCTATAAAGACGAGAGCATAGCACAACAAAACTTTGATCCGGATGCGTTTAGAAAAGCACGTTCGTTACGAGTATGGAGTAACGCCACTTGGCAACTAAATGACGATACGCTCTCAACAACGGTGTATTTACGTAACCAAAGTATGGACTTTTTTAAGCATTTTTTACCTGGTACGCCACTAGAGTACAACAGTCAAACCGGTGTGGGGCTGCAGTCGCTTTATCAACATCAGCTAGAGGATAATATTAAGCTTAACTTTGGCCTAGATGGCGAATACACCCGCGCCGACTTTTTACAAAGTCAAAACAAGCCAACTCAAGGCTCGGCATTTTTAGTTGCTACGGTCCCCCAAGGTAAGCATTACGATTACGACGTAAATGCCACTTTATATGCACCTTTTGCCAGTGTTGATCTGCAACTAAACGATTGGTTAGTGACTCTTGGCGCTCGTTATGAGCACATGCAATACGACTACACTAACAACATGTTAGCGGGGCGCACGAAAGAAGACGGTACAGAGTGCGGATTTGGTGGTTGCCGATATAGCCGCCCTGCAAGTACAAAAAATAATTTTAGTAACTTATCGCCAAAACTTGGGGTTAGCTATCAGTACACTGTTAATAACCTGCTTTATGCTAACTTTTCGCGTGGCTACCGAGCGCCACAAGCCGCCGAGTTATATCAGTTACAACGCCAGCAAAACACCACTAATTTAAGTGCCGAAATAGCTAATAATGCTGAGTTTGGCTTAAAAGGCGTTTATCAAAATAGTCGTTATAATTTATCGGTTTATGCTATGAGTAAGCACCATACTATTTACCGCGACAGCGACTTTTTTACCGTGAATAATGGCAGCTCGCGCCACCGCGGGATTGAGCTTGAACTTGAGCATGCTCTCACCTCAACTTGGTCAGTTAACTTTGCCGCCAGTTATGCCAAGCATAGTTATACTAATGAGCAAATACTCAATAATATCAATATTAAAGATAATGATGTTGATACCGCCCCGCGTAAAATTGCCAATTTAGATTTAACCTGGCAGGCGTTTAATAACGCCAATGTGGCACTGCAATGGCATCATGTTGGTCGTTACTATACCGATCCTGAAAACTTACACAGTTATGACGGGCATGACATTTTAAGTTTACGAGCACAGTGGCAAATAACAAATAACTTAGCGCTTGCAGCGCGTATTATTAACTTAACCGATACCGCTTATGCCGAGCGCGCCGATTACACTAGCTTTACCGGCGACCGCTACTTTCCAGGGCGGCCACGTAACGCCATGATCTCAGCAACTTATAGCTGGTAAACATCCAGATCGCTCATGTAACGCATGGGCGATTTTTTCATTACTTTTTTAAACATAGTAATAAACGCACTCACCGACTCATAACCTAATAGCTCCGATACCTGCTGCACACTTTGCTGATTAGATAACGCCTGCAGTGCAATTATAATATGCAATTGAGTGCGCCATTTACCAAAGGTCATACCGGTTTCTTTTTTTATTAACCGCGCTAAAGTACGTTCAGTTAAAGCAAATTGCTGTGCCCATTGTGGCAATGTTTTACGGCTATAAGGCTGGCTAATAAGTTGATTGCTCATGTTTTTAATAACACTGTTTTTTGATAGTACAAAGTCTAAAGGTTGAATTGGCATATCCACCAGCTGATCAAATAATACCTGTGCAAGCCGTGCGGTTTTACCCGTTAAGCTATAGTTTTGCTGATTACTTGCCAAACTAAGCATTAACTCTTTTATTAATGGGCTAATGGTTAATGTACAGGCTGTACTTGGCATACCTTGTAAGTTTGCATCAATAAATAAGTGGCATAAATGCGCATTATCAGATGCTCTATTACTGTGCTCTACATTTGCCGGGATCCAAATGGCGCTATGAGTAGGCACCATCCACATTTTTGTTGCCACTTCACAGGTAACATAACCGTGCAGGGCTAAAATTAACTGCCCTTTTGGATGAGTATGCAGCGGAATTTCACGGCTAAGCTGGGCATATTCTATTTTAGCAATAACCGGCTGCGGCATGATTTCAAAGTTTTTTATTTCATTCCAATCTTGGGGAAGCTGCATTTTGTCTGTTTTTAGTTATTTAATGTCTCTTTTACTAAATTATAGTGATGACTTAGCCTTTATACTAGTCTCTATTGCTTCTTGCTAAATAACCAACCTGCTAGGACGTTTACCTTGTTAACTCAACAATCTCAATCTCGCTTATCTTACGCATTATTAGTACTGGGAATTTTACTTATTGCCAGTAACTTACGTGCGCCAGTGACTGGTTTAGCCCCCGTGCTGGACCAAATAATTCTTAGTTTTAATTTAAGCGCATCACAAGCCGGTATGCTTACCACCTTACCGTTAATTGCATTTGCTTTAGCAAGCCCATTAGCCACTAGTTTAGCTAAAAGGCAAGGCTTAGAAGTGTCGCTTTTTATTGCCCTTATTTTAATTGGCTTAGGCTTAGCATCGCGCATGATAGATTCTGTGCCGGTACTTTATTTAGGCACCGCCGTCATTGGGGTCGGCATTGCGATAGGTAATGTGCTGTTACCGAGTTTAATTAAGCGCGACTTTGCACACAAAGTGGCTGTAATGACCTCGGCGTATGTGCTTGCTATGGGTATTTTTGGCGGTAGTTACTCAGCGTTAATTATTCCCCTTGCCGAATATAAACAAATGGGCTGGCAAATTGCTTTAGCCAGTTACGCGTTAATTACTTTAATAAGTTTATTTATTTGGTTACCGCAATTAAAGCTACGCACCAAACCGACTAAAGATCTGGTTGAAAACACCGGTGACGTTAAAGTGTGGCGCCAAGCCCTTGCGTGGCAAATTACTTTGCTACTTGGCTGTAACTCGTTATTTACTTATATAATTATTGGCTGGTTACCAAGCATTTTAATAGACAGTGGCCACAGCGCACAACAAGCGGGTGCACTGCAAGGCTCATTTCAGGTAGCTTCGGCTTTACCCGGTATTATCTTAATTCCCTTATTAGCAAAACTAAAAGATCAGCGCGTACTCACCTTTGTTTTAGGAGTGTTGGCAAGCCTGTCGTCGATTGGACTGTTGTATATGCCAGACTATGCGTCTGTGTGGTCAATCACTATGGGGTTTTGCTCGGGTGCATGCTTTATATTGGGCTTGTCGTTTATTAGTTTACGTACTCACGACTCACATCAAGCTGCGGCACTTTCTGGTATGGCGCAGTGTATTGGTTATTTACTTGCCGCTACTGGGCCTATTATTGCAGGTGCGCTGCACAGTTATTTTGGTAACTGGGCATCTACTTTATGGTTTTGCGCAGGTGCGAGCGCGCTATGTGCGGTGTTTGGTTATTTAGGCGGGCGTAATATTACTATGCGCAACAAAGCGTAAGCGTTAATTAAAAGTGGGCGGTGTAATCATTTGCCCACTTTTATAACTAATTATAGTTTAGTACTTTTTATATATTTAGCTTAAACAGCGCCAATACATTCAACCTCTACAACTGAATTTAGTGCTAACGCTTTTACTGCAAACGCACTGCGCGCAGGATATGGCGGGGTAAAGTATTCAGCATATATTTTATTAAACATTTTAAAGTCATTTATGTCGGTTAGCATAACCGTACACTTTACTATGTTTTTCATACTGTAATTATGCTGCTCTAGGGTGCTTTTTATATTTTCGAGCGTTTGCTTAGTCTCTGCTGCAAAACCACCTTGTGCTAGTTTACCACTGCTTGTAAGCCCAATTTGACCCGACATATACAAGGTATTATCGACCCTTACAATTTGCGAAAAAGGTAAACTTGCTGAGGCCGCATTTAAGTGCTCAATATCACTGTTTTTTGCATTAGCAAAACCATTGCTCAATACACTGGCGAATAAGGTAATTAATGTTATTTTTTTCATCATAAACCTAATTTTTTGGGGTGGTGGCAAATGCAGGCACTTGCACTAAATCGTTCAACCAACTAACGCTAGACTGACACCAAATTTGCGCTACTGGCGTAAACTCATCGCGTTGATCAACCGCCCCTATTCTAAGGCCATATACACGGTTTTCTGTCGCTTCGTTGGTAGCATAAAGTGAGGTGCCACAATTACCACAAAACCCTTGCGCACGTTTATTACCACTTTGCGCCGTTTTTATATATTCTTTAGGCTTACCTTGCGTAAAAGTAACGCCGTTAGGCTCACTCATTATTACCGCTCTAAATGGCCCACTCGACATGCGTTGGCAATCACTACAGTGGCACACTAATAGCGTGTTACTTTGTGTTTTCGCTTGGTATTTTATGTCGCCGCAGTAACAGCTTCCAGTTATGTTCATTTTATATATCCATTATTTTTAACGAGCTCCACCCTTAAGGGTGCTTCGGTATTACACGAGTTTTATACTAAAAGTGTACCTGCATAGCAATAAAACACCACAGCCTAAAGCAACTATTTAGTGCCTCTAAATTTATGGTAAATACTGTTTAAACCAACGAAATAAATTAAAAAAGCGTGATTTAGCAATATGCTTATCAGCACTGTTTTTATTAAGCGCATCACGGCGCGCTTGCGCTATATTTGCTTTAGCAGCAAAGCGCAAGCGTTGCTCATTACTAAGATCGTCTTCAAAGTTAAGCTGTAACTTTTTTACCTCACGGCTACGTTTCATTGAACTACACATAGTACTACCTCAAAAAGGCTATTAACCTAATTAGTAGACAGGCTATGTGCGTTTTTTATTTCATAGGATGTTCAATTCAACACGCCTGTAACACTTTAAGCTAACTTAATAAGCCTAAATTGCTTTTTACCACGCTGCATTACCCAAAAACGATCAAACAGCGGAAAATCTAACTGTGCGTGCTCATCTGTAATGGCCTCGCCATTAATTTTAATCGCATTCGCGTTTATTAACTCACGTGCAGTACGCTTTGAGCTGGCCAGTTCACTTTTAACCAGTAACTCAGCAATATTAATTTTCGCGTCGCTAATAGCGTGTACGGCGAGCCCATCTTGCTCTAATTGCTCAAGCTCTGCCAAGGTGAGTGTTTGTACTTGGCCGTTAAACAATAATTGCGTAATGCGCTGCGCGCTTGCTAAGCCTTGTTCGCCATGTACAAAGCGGGTTAATTGCTCGGCTAAAATACCTTGCGCTTGAGGCTTTTGTTGGCTGGTAATGTCATTCGCTTCAATGGCTTCAATTTCTTTTACCGATAAAAAGGTGTAAAAACGCAAAAAGTTGTATACATCGGCATCGTCACAATTTAACCAAAATTGGTAAAAGCGATACGGTGAGGTTTTTTTCGGATCAAGCCAAATTGCGCCGCCTTCCGTTTTACCAAACTTAGTACCGTCTGATTTAGTAATAAGTGGCAAAGTTAATCCATACACAGTTTGCTTATTTAAGCGGCGGGTTAAATCAATCCCACTTACTATATTCCCCCACTGATCGTTGCCGCCAATTTGCACACTACAACCCAGTTCGCTATTTAATTTAGCAAAGTCGTACGACTGCAATAAAGTGTAACTAAATTCAGTAAACGATAAACCTTGATCAGGGCGTTGCAAACGTTGCTTTACCGACTCGCGGTTGATCATATTATTAATTGAAAAGTGCTTACCTACATCGCGAAAAAAATCCAACACTTCAATACCGCTAAACCAGTCGGCATTATTTTTTAATTGAATTGGCTCGCTTAAATGCGGGTTCATTACGCTCTCTACTTGTGAGCTTAAATCTGCTACCCAACCTTGTACGGTTTCTTTACTGTTTAAGCTGCGCTCGGTGGCTTTAAAGCTTGGGTCGCCAATTAACCCGGTTGCGCCACCAATTAATGCCACCGCTTTATGGCCGGCATCATTAAAACGCTTTAGCATTAGCAAAGGTACTAAGTGGCCAATATGTAAACTGCCCGCGGTAGGATCAAAACCACAATACACAATTTGTGAAGTTGCTAATAACTGCTCAAGCTGCGCTAAATCGCTAACCTGAGAAACCAGGCCGCGATGTGTAATATCTTCCAGTAATTGTGTTGTCATTGTATTTATCCCACACACATGTGTTAATTAGTTAGGGTAAAAATACTAATTAAAGCTGCTACACAACCATATATCCCTAAAGGGATAGAAAGTACTTTATATTAATCAATTTAAGTAGAAGCGCTGTTTAACGGTGCGAAAGTAGTATTAAGGCAAGGCAAATATTTATGTTAACTAATCTTACTCACTAGTGATTAAGTGGTTTAAAAACAGCTGAAAAAACTCACTCAACGAAGACACTTTTAATTGTGCGTAAATACGTTTACGGTGGTTTTTAACTGTACCTAAGGTGATATTTAATTGCTTAGCAATATCGTTAGAGTCGCAGCCTTGCACTAATAGCATAGCTATTTGTCGCTCGCGGGTGGTAAGTTGCTCGTTGGCAAAGGTAGCTAAGCCACGCTCAATTAATTGCCCTGTAGCTGTGGTAGTTAAAGGCCCAAGCAATAATAAGTTATTGCCCCAATGTTGGCGGCATAATGCTTTTATAAGGCTAAAATGAGCTATTAAGGTGCTTTTTTGTGCGGCGCTAAAGCGTTGTTTGCTTTCTAAAAAGCCTAAATAAATAACAATCCAGCGGCTCTCATCTGTGCGCACACTTATACTTAGTTCATCTACCCAACCGGTTTCGTTATAAAACTGTTGCTGGTATTGGGTATAAGCTGCTAAGTCTTTATTTGCGCTGATATCGACTAACCGATACACACCTTCATGGCCACTTTTTGACAGTTCAATATAAAAGGGATCGTTAATAAACGAATTGGTTAAATAGCGCTGAAACAATAACTCGCGTCGAGTATCTATCGAGTCGTATAAATAAATGGGGTGTTTATGGGCTCTACAGCCTAAAATCACCGCGCAGTCAAATTGCACTAAATGAGCAATGTAATTAACTATTTTTTGTGCAAAACCAGTTGAATTGATTGCTTCAACACATTGCGCAATTAGCTCATTTTCAGTGGGTTTTGCAATCATTACTACCACGGTGTTTTAGTTAAATTAAAAGTTTAATTGGCGTTAGCATTATAAAAATTTGCCTGTTTAATACTGGCAAAATCATTAAAACGCACGCCATGTTCGCGCATTACATTTAGCACTTTTTTACTTAGCATTTGGCGTAAATAAAATGGCTGATTTGGCACAAAGTGATGAATACTATGGGTTTTACCAAAGTTAAAACAAAACAAGTGAAACGGCATAAATACCCGACTGGTTAACACATGGGTTTGCTCCAGCATATTGGTTACACCGCCATAGTAATGCATGCACGAGGTAACAAAATTTAGCGAGCTCGAGCGCACAATATTAGGTACAATTAACACCACCATTAAAAACTCAAATAGCGACATAGTGCTTAATAACCAAGCCGGCGAGCTTTGTGCAAGCCCAGTAAATAAATTAACGCCATGAAATATAATTACGCTGTATAAAACAATAAAGTAAGCGGTGGTAATAGGAAAACCGGCATTAAATATCTTAAAAAAGTGAAAGCCTTTAATTTCTTTAGAAAAACGTTTGGCGTTAATTAATAAGCCTAATAAGCCATCCACAATAACCAACGCGCGTAACAAAGGATTTTTAATACCGTTACCCACTAAGCGCTCTTCTAGGTCTTGTTGTGTGCCTGAAGTTTTATGATGGTGTAAATGTAACTTACGACGATACCAAGGGCTGATAGTATTAGGGCGCATTAACCACACGGTTAGCATCATAAAATTATGCATAAATGGCTGATTACTAAAATACTGTTTATGAATTAAATCATGCTCTAACTCATGCGAAATAGATGCAGCCATAGCAGCTAAAATAATACATAACCACGCAGGAATAATGGCTAAATAATATAAAAAGCCAACCCCAACTAATGCCCCAAGAGATAACAGTAAAATAACCAATCCCAAGGTATTTTGATGCGTTAATAATGGATGCTTAGCGCGTAGCTTCGCCTCTTCAGCCTTAATAGCTTTAACAATGGCTTGAATATTTTCTTTTGCACTTAAATGAGTCATAAATTACAACCGATCAATTATGTTGGGGCGGATAATACCCGAACTGGTAAAAAAAACACCTTTGAGAGTACTTTCTTATGCTCTTTGATACTAGTTGCTAATGCTTTTACACGCTAATTACTGCAAAAAACAACACGGACGCCTCTTCTATTAGCGCCCGTAATTTATTTAATCCTAGCGTGAGCTAAGTTTATGTTAGTTTTTTTGCTGTGCAGCTAAATAGTCAATCGCCAGCTGGCTCATTGCTTTAGTGCCCACTTTAAGCGTTGACTCGTCAACATAAAAATACGGCGAATGGTTGGTTGGTGCTGTTTTTACATCTTGCCCTGTTGGCGTGCCGCCTAAAAACAAAAATAAACCCGGTACTTGCTGCGCATAAAAAGCAAAGTCTTCTGCGCCGGTTACTTTTGGCACATCAAACAGGTTATCTTTACCTACTATATTTTTAAGTGTTGGCAACATTTGCGCGGTAAGCTCTGGGTTATTCACCGTTACTGGGTAACCTTTAAAAATATTTACCTGTGCTTCGGCTCCCGACGCTTTAGCAATATGCGTAGCTGTAGTGGTTAATTTTTCAAAAATTTGTTGGCGGTTATCCATATCAAAATTACGAATAGTGCCTACCATTTCTACACTATCGGGAATAATATTATTACGTACGCCACCAGCTATTTTACCAAACGAGATAATGGCAGGCTCTTTAGTTATATCTATTTGACGACTAACAATATGATTAACCCCTGAGACAATTTGTGCAGCAACTGAAATAGGATCGACCCCACCCCAAGGCGATGAACCATGCGTTTGCTTACCTTTTACCGTTATTTCGAAGCGATCGGCACTGGCCATAATTGGGCCACTACGATAACCAATTTGGCCGCTGTTTAATCCCGCCATAACATGAATGCCAAACGCCACATCGGGTTGATACTTTTTAAATATCCCCTCTTTTAACATTAACTCAGCTCCGCCCTCTTCGCCTTGTGGCGCGCCTTCTTCTGCTGGCTGAAACACAAACATAATATCGCCGTGTAATTCATTTTTTACAGCGGCTAATACTTCAGCTGCACCCATTAGCATAGCCACATGCGTGTCGTGCCCACAGGCATGCATAACCCCAACATCAACCCCATTATACTTGGTAGTTACCAGTGATTTAAAAGGCACATCGGCTTTTTCGGTTACTGGCAGTGCATCCATATCGGCACGCAGCATTACTGTTGGCCCCGACTTACCGCCTTTTAAAATCCCCACTACACCTGTGTAAGCAATGTCAGTTTCAACCTGCATCCCTAAGGCTTTTAAATGGCGTGCTACAATCGCAGCGGTACGTATTTCGCGGTTACTTAACTCAGGGTGCTGATGAAAATCGCGACGCCATTCAATCACCTTATCTTCAACCTGATTTATCTGTTTATCGATATTAATATTGGCACTGGCATTAAATGCCCCTAGGCTTGCTAAGCCAATAGCTAATGAGATTAATGAGCGTTTCATCTGTGTTCCTTTTTATTATCTGCCTTTAGCAACACTGTGCAGTGCTGTTATAGAAAATTTTGACGTGAGTAAGTAGATAATGCGCAATGCACTGAGCAATGCAAATAATTACCCGGCTATTTTGAGTTATTATGCAAAACATTTAATAAACTACATAGTAACTAAAACTCACTAGAGTAAAAACACCAATAAAAAATGACGCTGTTTAGCGTCATTTTTGTTTAACTTTATATATTTACAATATAACTAGGGCGTTTTAACTGCTTTTTCTGGCGAGCTAAATACACCTTTAACAACTTGCCAAGTAACCGCTAATGCGCCCACCATAAATACTACATCACCAATGGTGCGCACCCAGCGTAGCGTTACCAAAGTATCGCTTTGCATTAATGCTTCGCTACGTGCATACCAAAGCCCCTCTGATGCGCTGGCAACAAATTGAATAATACCAACCGGTAATAAACTAGTGAATAGCATTAACGCTAGCCCTATATTCATCCACCAAAAAGAGGTTTTCATTAAGCCTTCATCAAATTTTAAATGCGGGCGAATGTATCTTAATATGAGTAGTGTAAAGCCCAGCGCTAAAAAGCCATAAACGCCAAACAAAGCTGCATGAGCATGTGTTGCTGTGGTATTAAGTCCTTGAATATAATACAAAGCAATTGGTGGGTTGATCATAAAGCCCAGCACACCTGCACCTAACATATTCCAAAATGCAACGGCTACAAAATACATTATTGGCCATTTAACATTTTCCATCCAAGGCGCACGCGTTTTTAATTTATAATGCTCCCATGCTTCATGACCAAGCACTATAAGTGGCACTACTTCAAGCGCACTAAAAGTTGCACCTACAGCCATAACGGGTGTAGTTGTACCCGAAAAGTACAAGTGATGGAAAGTCCCCGGAACACCGCCTAACATAAACAACGAAGCCGACGCTAACGAAGCCACTGTAGCCATACGTTTAGACACTAAACCCATATTAAAAAATATAAAGGCCAGTGCTGTTGTGGCAAATACTTCAAAGAAACCTTCTACCCATAAATGCACAATCCACCAGCGCCAATATTCCATTACTGAAATATGCGTACGCTCGCCGTAGAAAAAACCCGCACCATAAAATAAGCCAATCGCAATTACCGACAGCATAAATAAAACCAGTAAGTTTTTATCACCCTCTTTATTTAAAGTGGGTGTAATACAACGCATCATTAATACTAACCACAGCAATATTCCAACAAATTTACCAATTTGCCATAGTCGTCCTAAATCAATGTATTCATAGCCCTGATGGCCTAACCAAAAATTTAGTTCTGGCGGCATTATTTGCGCAATTGCTAAGTACTGACCAATAAACGAGCCAACTACTACCAATACTAACGCCCAAAACAATACATCAACACCCAGCTTTTGAAACTTAGGATCTTCGCCACCATTAATAATTGGGGCTAAAAATAAACCAGCCGCTAAAAAGCCTGTTGCAATCCAAAATAACGCCGACTGAATATGCCAAGTTCGCACTAAACTATAGGGGAACCATTCAGAGGTTTGCACGCCATAAAAGCCCTGCCCTTCAACGGTATAATGAGCGGTAAATGCCCCTACAAATATTTGAAAGGTAAACAAAGCTACAATTAAAAATAAGTATTTACCTAAAGATTTTTGCGAAGGCGTTAAGTTAAAAGATAAAATAGGATCTGTTTTTGGCACGATTGGCTCTTCGTCATCCTGCCTGCGTAAAAATGCCCACGCCCACACTAATGCTCCAATTCCTGCAACCAGTAACACAATACTGACCAGCGACCATACTATGTTTTCGGTAGTGGGTTTATTATCAATTAACGGCTCATGCGGCCAGTTATTGGTATAGGTTGCATTCCCATCTAAACGCTCAGTAGATGCCGCCCAAGCCGTCCAAAAGAAGAACTCGTTTAAACGTGCCCTGCGCTCAGCACTGGGCAAAGTAACTTCTTTCATTGCATAGTTAGCACGGGTTTGCTGCAGCTCAGCTGCACCACCAAACAACGCATTATAATAATCACTGGTTTGCGCTATTGCCTGCATACGTCGCGGCGATAAGCTCACAGTGTTGGTTTTTGTATTATAAGTATTTGTTCTATAATCTTTTTTAAGATCATAGCGCAGCATATGCTGTTGCTGCTCATTGAGTTCATCGTATGCTGTGCCAAATTGATCTTCTGCAGCTAAATTTAACCAACTCACTAACTCGCGATGCAACCAGTCAGCTGTCCAATCTGGCGCTTGATAAGCTCCATGCCCCCAAACCGAACCTAATTGCATGCCACCAACAGATTGCCACGCAGTTTGCCCGTCAAGTATTTGCTCTTCTGTGGTTAACACTTTGCCACTTTCTGATACAAACGCGGCTGGTATTGGCGGTGCTTCACGGTAAATTTCTGTGCCGTAGTAACCTAATAATGAAAAGGTGACTGCGACGACCCCTAAAAGGGCCCACCATAACCTTTTATATTCTCTCATTGCTATCCCCCTGACGATTACGCATATCGCTACTCTCCATAGGTACTTTATTATGTTGAAATAAATGTTTATTTTTACAAAATTGCTTTTTTATTTCGTAAGTAACCAAACCACGACTAAAATTAGCATTATTACCAGTTATTATTGGCTCATAGTTAACATACACCTAAACATGCAAACAAAATGCATGTTTAGATCAATAAAAGTAACGTTAATTAATAACCAGCCTGTAATTAATAAAAAAGTACTGTAGAGCTAATAAATTAAATATATAATTTAATTTATTAGCAAAAGGCCAACAGATGAATATTTCTCGTTTTACCGACTACTCATTACGCGTACTTATTTACCTCGCTATAAATAAAAATACTAACGAAATTAAAACAATAAAAGAGATAGCTGAATGCTATGGCGTATCTAAAAACCACTTAATGAAGGTGGTGCAACAATTAAGTGCACAAGGCTATATAAATAGTACCCGAGGAAAAAATGGTGGGATCAAACTAAATCACGCTGCAGAACAAATAAACATAGGCCAATTAGTTAGATCTTTTGAGGGGAAGTCTGCATTAGTAGAGTGCTTTGGTGAAAATAACTTTTGTATTATTACACCAGCATGCCAACTCAAAAAAGTACTTTCACACGCAATAGAAAGCTTTTTTAATTGCTTAGATCAGTACACCTTGGCCGATTTAATAAACGGCCCAAATAAAGCGGTATTAAGTAAAATACTGATCACATCAGATTATTAGAGTAATCATGCTTTAAATAAAGTAGTCATTACAAGACAACTTCTGTGCTGCTTGCCTTTATTATTTTCTGTAGGCATAAAAAAACCCCGACCAATTTGATCGGGGCTATAAAAAGTGGCATCTGCGGCCGGACCTTAACTTATAACAGCGGCACTCCCGCGTGCCGCTCGAGTCCGGCGGGTTGTGTCCGTTTGCACTTTTCTGTAGGCATAAAAAAACCCCGACCAATTTGATCGGGGCTATAAAAAGTGGTACCAGCGGCCGGACTCGAACCGGCACGCCTTTCGGCAGGGGATTTTGAATCCCCCATGTATACCAATTTCATCACGCTGGCATAATTTTTCTTTAACCTTCTAAATACCAGAAGATAAAGAAAAACCACTTTAGAGCTTAGGTTTATAAAACTGCCTTCGTCTCTATGCTAAGCATTATACAATCAATAAAGGTAGCGGCAAGCGTTTTATGACATAAGTACAATCAACCGCTTAACAATTAAGCAACCATTAACATTTAACTCTGCGCAGCGCTTTAATGCCTTACTGAAGAGGTAGTATTTACCAGCCTATTTGCTAAACTAGCGCGCATATTAATAGTGAGAGTATCTTTATGTTGAATGAATTTCCACGAGCTGGCTTTTGGCGTCGTTTGGCGTCGTTAATTTATGATGCCTTGGTCGTAATTTCTTTATCTATGCTTACTGCCATACTCTACTTTGCAGTCATTCAGCTACTAACGTCTTTAGAAATGATAGTTAAAACTGACGATCCTGCTGCTTTAATACAAGACTCCACGTTACTCTCTGGTATTAGAAGTGCGTTGTTTATTGGAGTAAACGTATTCTTTTTTGCTTATTTTTGGACTAAAAGCGGGCAAACCATTGGCATGCGCGCATGGCGCTTAAAAGTACAAACTCTAGATGGGCAACTTATTAGCTGGCCGCAAGCAATAATTCGCAGCGTTAGTGCATTACTTGGTTTAGGTAATTTAGTGGTATTGGTTGATTTTAAAAATAAAAAAGCTTTGCAAGATTATCTTTCTAAAACCGAAGTTATTGCACTCACCAAAGAAGAAAACAAGCGTATTTACCGTGAGCTTGATTAATTAAAAGTAATACACTGTAATTTATAAGCACAAAAAAGCGTGGCACTTTTATAAAGTAGCCACGCTTTTTTGTTTCAAGGTATTTTTGTAACTACCTTTTTATAACTAGTTTTATGCGCGTTTATTCATTAAGTAAGCAGCAAAGCCGGTGAATATAATGCTAGGCACTACAGCGCCAATAAACGCAGGTATTTGATACACCATAACCACAGGACCGAATATTTCGTTGGTTAGATGAAACACTATACCCGTAACTACGCCCATTATAATACGTGCACCCATAGTGACGGTACGCAACGGGCCAAATATAAACGACAGTGCAACTAGCAACATTACAGCGATAGATATTGGCTGCATAAGTTTGCGCCAAAGCGCGAGTTCATAGGTGCTGGTATCTTGATCGTTTTGCTCTAAATAGTCTAAGTAAGACCATAACCCAGTAAACGATAGCGACTCAGGTTTAACCGACACCACACCCAGCTTTTCAGCAGTAAGTTGTGATGGGTAAAACTCCTCAGGCACTTGCTCTGTAGTAATAAGCTCATCACTTATTTTTACTTTATTGACGCCGCGCAGTAACCAGCCGTTTTCGCGACTTAGCGCATCTTTTGCCTTCGTTATTTGTGTAAGCGATAGCGACTGATCAAAGTGGTACATATGCACACCATTTAATTTACCATTTTGATCTACATCTTCTATATTTATAAAGTTATTGCCGTCTTTTGCCCATACGCCTTTTTGCGCATTAAAAACATCGCCACCATGAATTGCCTGGTTACGCATTTCTTTAGCTTGTAATTGCGCCTCGGGTACTCCCCACTCGCCTAATGCCATCATACATAGCGCCATAAATACGGCGGTTTTCATTACCGAGCTTATAATTTGTAAGCGCGACATACCTGCAGCGTGCATTACCACCAGCTCGCTGTTTGAGGCAAGCGCTCCTAACCCCGTTAAGCCACCAATAAGCGCGGCCATCGGAAAAAACACCACTAAATCGCCCGGTATTGTGTAAAGCGTGTAGAGCATCGCGGTCATTAAATCGTAACTACCACGGCCAACTGACTTTAACTGGTCGATAAATTTAATTAAGGTGCTAATGCCTACCAGTACCAATAATGCAAAGCCGGTGGTTTGTAAAATGCTGCGACCTAAATACCAATCAAGGGTTTTCATCATGCGCCCAACTCCCGCTTAGTAATTACCGCTTTAAGCCAAGCGCCAAGTGGTCGTCCTTTAATTATTAATAGTCCGCCAATAAATAAGGCACTTAAGTGAATCCACCAAAGGCCAATAGAGGGAGGTATTTTGCCATCTTCAACAGCAAATTTAGCAGCGTTAAGTAAAATAAAATAACCTAAGTACAAGCTAATTGCCGGCACTAACTTAGCAAATTTACCTTGGCGTGGATTAACCACACTTAACGGTACTGCTAATAGTGTCAGTAGTGGAATAGAAAGCGGTATAGCAATACGCCATTGCCACTGCGCGGTTGCCTCTGGAGTATTAAGTGCCAACAATTGATTAGTAGGAATTGCTTCTAATTTACGGCGTTGGTGCTCTATTTCTTGCTCACGTATTTGTACACTATAACCGTCAAACTCGGTTAAATTGAGCGCCGGCGTTAAGCCATCAGTTTCATAGCGTTTGCCGTCGCTAAGAACGAGTTGTTGTTCGCCATTTTGCGCTTCAATTACAACACCTTGCTCTGCATAAACTAGGCGTGCAAGGTTGTCTTTTTCGCTATCGGGGAGTTGCGCTACAAATACTTTATTAAGCTCTTTTCCACCGTTTTCAATGTTATGAATAAACACCACGGCTTTTTCGTTACCGGTTTGCTGAAAGCGACCTGCCCTTAATGCAGATAATCCCGCATCGGCTTTAGCTTGCTCTTTTAATTGATACTCTTGCTCGCTTGCCCAAGGGGCAACATGCATAGTGAGCGCGGCGGCTAAAATAGCCAACCCCACACTTGATATAAGCGTCACTCTAACCACATACCATTCACTTACACCACAGGCTTTAAGCACGGTCATTTCGCTATCGGCGTAGATACGGCTGTAGGCCAAAATTATGCCTAAAAATATACTCAATGGTAAAATTAACGAGGCTAACTGCGGCAATTTAAGTGCGATCATCGATAGCACTAATTTAGCAGGAATACTGCCCTCAGAGGCATCGCCTAAAATACTAACTAACTTTTGCGACAAAAAAATGGTCATCAAAGTTAAAAATACGGCGACCTGCGATTTTAAAACCTCAGCAGTCAAATAACGAAAAATAAGCAATAGTCGCCCCTGTTAAACATGGTGTGTCACTGCAATAGTGAAAGTTTATAGTTAGTCATGATTTTACTCAGCGTTGCCGAGTATAGATCTAATATTATAAGCCATGAAAATTAATTATCCTACCTAACAACACGATATAATGTTGCATTAGTGACCCTTAAGCAGATAAAGTTCAATTACACAGTAAGAGTCGGGCAAAATCAGCTAAGATTAGAGCTACACCTAAATAATTTAGGTATATAAGACTAAAAATATTTTTAGTTTCTGCTTAGCTTCTAAAGATGACTCAAAATCAGGAGTGACAATGGAATTTAACGTAAAAAGTGGTAGCCCAGAAAAACAACGTAGCGCATGTATTGTAGTTGGTGTATACGAGCCTCGTCGGTTATCCCCCATTGGTGAACAACTCGATAAAATCAGTGATGGTTATATCTCAAATTTACTTCGCCGAGGTGACCTAGAAGGAAAGCCGGGCCAAGTTTTATTATTGCATCATGTACCAAACATCTTAAGCGAGCGCATATTGCTTGTAGGGTGTGGTAAAGAGCGCGAGCTTGACGATAAGCAATATAAACAAATTATTTCTAAAACAATTAATACCTTAAACGACACCGGCTCTATGGAAGCGGTATGCTTTTTAACAGAGCAACACGTTAAAGGTCGCGATACCTACTGGAAAGTGCGCCAAGCAGTAGAAACCACCCAAGATTGTTTATACACCTTTAATCAACTAAAAAGTAAAACAGTAGACCCACGTCGTCCACTGCGTAAAATGGTGTTTAATGTTCCAACGCGTCGCGAGCTAACTATAGGCGAAAGCGCTATTGAGCATGGTTTAGCTATTGCTGCCGGTAGTAAGCTATGTAAAGACGTAGCAAATATGCCACCTAATATTTGTAACCCTGCGTATTTAGGCGAGCAAGCACAACAGCTAGCAACTAATTTTGACAACATTACTGTTGATCTAATCGGCGAAGAGCAAATGGCTGAGCTAGGTATGAACTCTTACTTAGCTGTTGGTCGCGGCAGTGTGAACGAATCGGTTATGTCGGTAATTAACTACAAAGGCGGCGCAGATGATCAAGCTCCTATCGTATTAGTTGGTAAAGGCTTAACCTTCGATTCGGGCGGTATTTCATTAAAACCTGGCGAAGGCATGGACGAAATGAAATACGACATGGGCGGTGCTGCAGGTGTTATTGGTGCAATGCGTGCACTGGCACAAATGCAGTTACCTATTAACGTGATTGGTATTTTAGCCGGCTGCGAAAATATGCCGGGGCCAAATGCATATCGCCCAGGTGACATTTTAACCACTATGTCGGGGCAAACCGTTGAAGTATTAAATACTGATGCCGAAGGGCGCTTAGTATTATGTGATGCACTAACCTATGTAGAGCGTTTTGAGCCAGAAACCGTTATTGATGTAGCCACATTAACAGGTGCTTGTATTGTAGCACTAGGCGCACATGCAACCGGTTTACTCTCTAACCATAATCCGCTCGCGCATGAGTTGTTAAAAGCATCGGAGCAAAGTGGCGACCGTGCATGGCAACTACCGCTATGGGACGACTATCAAGATCAACTAGAGAGCCCATTTGCCGACTTTACTAACTTAGGGGGCCGTGCAGCTGGTACTATTACCGCAGCGTGTTTTTTATCTAAGTTTACTAAAAAGTACAACTGGGCACATTTAGATATTGCAGGCACGGCATGGCGCAGTGGCGCTAAAAAAGGCGCAACAGGCCGCCCTGTTCCTATGCTTACTCAATATTTATTAAACAGAGCCGGCGTAAGCGAAGCCGCTCAAGATTAAGCATACCGCTTAGCTACTTAATAAGGCGCCGTTTGGCGCCTTATTTATTTGGGTATTAATTGAAGCAAAACCCGTTATATGGCAAAATCAGCCTCTTAATTTATGTGTATTAACTAGCTACACATTCAATGTCATGGGAAACCCCGATACAATGAACATGAACGCCCAATTTTTCGTTCTAAAGCAACAAGATGAGTCGCTGGCTAAGCCTGATGATCATTTTGCTTTGGCGGCTCAAATTGCCGCTGATCAGTATCGGCTTGGCCAACGTGTATTTATTTGTGTAGATAACGAAAATACCGCCTTTGCCATTGATGAAACACTTTGGGCATTTGATCCCGACAGTTTTGTACCTCACAACCTACAAGGTGAAGGCCCAAAAGGCGGCGCACCGGTAGAAATTGGTACTACGCCCCCTGTTGGCAATCGTAAAGTTTTAATTAACTTGGCTAATAACTTACCGGATTTTATTCGCCGCTTTAACCAAGTTTTTGATTTTGTACCCGTAGAAGCCGTTGCTAAACAAGCAGCTCGCGAGCGTTTTAAAAAGCTACGCCAACTCGGTGCCAACATCACCACGCAAGATATTAATAACTAAAAACACTTTTAGTAAAATAGCTAACCAACTAATTTAAGTACTTATTTAAGGTTCTGTGTAATGGATAAAACCTACAATCCGCAAGATATTGAACAGTCTCTATACCAAGGCTGGGAAGAAAAAGGCTACTTTAAACCATCTGGCCAAGGCGTCCCGTATTCAATTATGATCCCGCCGCCAAATGTCACTGGTAGCTTACACATGGGCCACGCTTTCCAAGACACCATAATGGATACCTTAACGCGCTTTAAACGTATGCAAGGTAACAATACATTATGGCAAGTAGGTACAGACCACGCAGGTATTGCAACGCAAATGTTGGTTGAGCGTAAACTGCATGCTGAAGAAGGCAAAACACGCCACGATTTAGGCCGCGAAGATTTTATAAATAAAATCTGGGAATGGAAAAAAGAATCGGGCGGCACAATCACTAAACAACTTCGTCGCCTTGGCGCATCGGTTGATTGGGATCGTGAACGTTTTACCATGGACGATGGCCTATCTGAAGCCGTTAAAGAAGTGTTTGTACGCCTGCATAAAGAAAACCTAATTTACCGTGGCAAACGCCTAGTAAACTGGGATCCTAAATTACACACTGCTATTTCTGATCTTGAAGTTGAAAACAAAGACAAGCAAGGCTACATGTGGAACTTACGTTACCCACTAGCCGACGGTGTTAAAACTCAAGATGGTAAAGACTACATAGTGGTAGCAACAACTCGCCCAGAAACTATGTTGGGCGACTCGGGCGTTGCAGTAAACCCTGATGACGAACGCTACTTAGATTTAATTGGTAAAGAGATTTTATTACCCATTGTTAATCGCCGTATTAAAATTGTAGCCGATGAACATGCCGATAAAGATAAAGGTACGGGCTGTGTAAAAATAACCCCAGCGCACGACTTTAACGATAACGAAGTAGGCAAGCGTCACAAAATGCCGATGATCAACATTTTCGATAAAGACGCCGCTATTCTTACTCAAGGCGAAACCTACAGCTTTGATGGCAAAGAACTTGAGTTTGATGCACCAATTCCTGAGCGCCTACACGGGCTTGACCGTTTTGCTGCGCGTAAAGCGATTGTAGCTGAATTTGAAGAACTAGGCTTACTTGAAAAAATTGAAGATCATGGTTTAACCGTTCCTTACGGCGACCGCTCGGGTGTGGTAATTGAGCCACTGCTTACCGACCAATGGTATGTACGTGTTGCACCTCTTGCAGAGCCGGCTAAAGAAGCGGTTAAAAACGGCGACATTCAATTTGTACCTAAACAATACGAAAACATGTACTTTTCGTGGATGAACGACGTACAAGATTGGTGTATTTCACGCCAGCTTTGGTGGGGCCACCGCATTCCAGCTTGGTACGACAGCGAAGGCAACGTATTTGTTGGTCGCGATGAAGCTGAAGTACGCCGCGAAAATAACATTGCAGACAGCGTAACACTAAGCCAAGACGAAGACGTACTTGATACCTGGTTCTCATCAGCGCTTTGGACGTTCTCAACTCAAGGTTGGCCTGCAAACACTGATGATTTAAAAACCTTCCACCCGTCTGACGTGCTGGTAACTGGTTTTGATATTATTTTCTTCTGGGTTGCGCGTATGATCATGATGACGCTGCACTTTATAAAAGACGAAAATGGTAAACCACAAGTGCCGTTTAAAACCGTGTATGTAACTGGTTTAATACGTGACGACAACGGCGATAAAATGTCTAAGTCAAAAGGTAACGTACTTGACCCACTGGACATGATTGACGGCATTGAACTTGAAGAGTTAGTACAAAAGCGTACTGGTAACATGATGCAGCCAAAATTAGCGGCTAAAATCGAAAAAGATACCCGCAAAGTATTCGCTGGCGGCATTGAAGCACACGGCACCGATGCCCTTCGCTTTACGCTTGCAGCAATGGCTTCTACCGGTCGCGATATTAACTGGGATATGAACCGCCTTGAAGGCTACCGTAACTTCTGTAACAAACTATGGAACGCGAGTCGTTACGTATTAATGAACACAGAAGAGCAAGACTGTGGTTTTGCAACCGATGCACAAAAAGAGTTGTCGTTAGCCGATCGCTGGATTTTAGGTCAATTTGAGTCAACTGTTAAAAGTTATACTGAGCATTTAGATAATTACCGCTTTGACTTAGCTGCTAACACCCTGTACGAGTTTACTTGGCACCAATTTTGCGATTGGTACTTAGAACTAACTAAACCGGTATTATTTAAAGGCAGTGAAGCACAGCAACGCGGTACACGTAATACACTAATTACCGTACTTGAAAGCTTGTTGCGTTTAATGCACCCAATGATGCCATACATCACCGAAACTATTTGGCAACGTGTAGCACCACTTGCAGGCCTTGAAACAGAGAACACCAGTATTATGGTACAAGCATTCCCTGTTTATAATGCAGCTAGCGTTGATGCCAAAGCAATGGACGATTTAGAGTGGGTTAAACAATTCATTTTAGCAATTCGTAACATTCGTGGTGAAATGGACATTAGCCCAAGCAAGCCGCTTAGCGTATTACTTGCAAATGCTTCGAGCGACGACGTGCGCCGCATTGAGGAGAACAACTCATTTTTAGCATCACTTGCAAAAATTGAAGAGTTCACCATGCTCGAAAATAAAGATGATGCGCCTGCGTGTGCAGCGTCTTATGTTGGTAATCTTGAAATTATGATCCCAATGGCGGGTTTAATTGACGTAGAAGCCGAGCTTTCACGTATTAATAAACAACTCGAAAAAGCCGAAAAAGGCCTAGCACAAGTGCAAAATAAACTCGCTAACGAAAAGTTTGTTAACAACGCACCAGAAGCTGTACTTGCTAAAGAAAATGCCAAACTAGCTGAGTTTAGCGATGCTAAAACTAAGCTACTTGAGCAAAAAGCAAAAATAGAAAGCTTATAATTTAGTTTTCGGGCATTAGCCCGGAACATTTATATAGGCATTAAAAAGCCGCGCTATGTAATTTCATAGCGCGGCTTTTTTGTGGCTCTAGGCTCTAGGCTCTAGGCTCTAGGCAAGCATTAAAACTTATAGTTGTACTGAGCACCAACTAGCAATGCATGACCTTTTGATTCAAAAGACCATTCTTGCTGTGAATTATCTTTTTCAGTGAAGTTTTGTGTTTTACCACGTAGTACACTCACACCTAAATCAAAGTCTGAATGTTGATCAATTGCGTAGTTACCACCAAACGAGAACCAAAAGCGGTCTGTATCTGGGATAGAAATCGACATATGGTTTTTATCCGCTGGTGACTCATCAAACGCAACACCGGCACGTAATAATAGGTTTTCACTGTACTGGTAATCAGAACCTATTGCGTAGCGCATAGAATCTGAGAAATTTTCTTCTTTCTCAAATCCTGTAAACTCACCTGCTGGTCCGTTTACTTTTGCTTCTAACTTGTCAAAGCTGCTCCAACCTGTCCACATTACACTGTAGTGTAAACCAAGCTTTTCATCTAACTGATGAGAACCAGAAAATTCAGCAATAGCTGGTAGTGTAATTTCAACAGAACCTGGCATTTCAGGTAATAATTTAGCTGCGCTTGAGAAAGTCCCCTCAAAAGTAATATCGGTTTCGCTGCGGTAGTTAAAACCAAAGCGGCTGTTTTCATCAAGTTGATACATTAAGCCTAAATTTAAACCTAAACCAGTATCGTCACCTTCTAAGTGAACCGCATCAGTTGAAGCTGGAATATTAGGGTTCGCACCCACTTTTCGAATTATCGTTGCATCTGCATAAATATAGTTTAAGCCAATACCAAAACTAAATTGCTCTGTTACTTTATAAGCAACGCTGGCATTGAAGTTAACTGTTACAATTTCTGTTTCACCAGCTATTTGGCCTGCAGCATAGTCACCATTAAATTCTGTGGCTAAGCCAAAGTTAGAAAATGCACCAAAGCCAACTGACACTTTATCGTTAACTGGCATGGTAAAGTAACCCGCAGGTACAATTGCATTAGGAGCGATGCTGTCATTATTTAGCACGCTTGGATCTAAACCGTTATTTGTATCAGTGCCTTTTAAGCTTACATCAGGAAGTACAGCAATACCCGCCACTGATATTTGTTTTTCTTTAAATAGTGACATTAATGCTGGGTTACGAGCTACTACAGACGCATCGTCTGCGATTGAAGCTTCACCTGCATAGGCGCGACCGAGTCCTGAGGCATTTTGCTCAGATAACTGAAATGCTGCAGCAAAACTATCTGCTGAAACAAGTACCAGCGACGCTGCGATTAAAGTTTTAGTAAATTTCATTGTTGTTTCCTTAACCAAACTTATTGTTTGGGTAGCTATGTGTGTTGTTATTAGGATTTCAAACCTGATCACACTACATTAATTTTTTATAAAAAACTCTACAAACACGTCAAAAAACAGTAAAAAACACGTTTTTTAACGACCATTTAACAACTTATTAAAACTCATCGGACTAGAAGTGTGCTATTAGAGCACAAGCTCTAATTGTAATTGATTCTCATTTGAATTGACTTGAAATGCGCTGCAATCTACACTCTCTATAAAACGATGATGAGAGAAAACGGTGAGCATTTTACTTATTTTGACTGGGCTTATTTTTTGTGGCGCAAGTGTATTTTGTTTTTATAAAGCAAACTATTGTGCGTGTACTCGTGCTGGGCAATGTGACAATCCAGTTAATCACTTTTGGTTGGCGGCTATTACTTGTGCATTAATCTCGCTAACATTTTGCTGTTTAGCGCTGCATGTAGAGCTTGGTACTTTATTGTGGTTAATATTAATGGCAAGTTGCTTTTTAGGTGCGTTTATTTCGGCTAAACAAAGCCAAAAACGCAAATGTACTAACGCTATAAAAGTAAGTGCTCTTTTAATAAACGAGACAAGTTAATCTGATAATCAAGGGGCTTAACACTGGCAATAATTTTAAGCTCTTGGCTCAGGTCGCTCAAATCAATATCTTTTGGCGTAACATGGTGGCCATACTTCGCATTATAAAATAGTTTAACTTTAGGTTTAATGGGATTAAGGTTATTGCCCTCAAGTACCAGTGCTAAACGTTCATTGGTCAGCTTTACAATAGTACCTACCGGATGCACACCCAAACATTTAATAAAGTGTTGTACTAATTCAGCGTCAAACAGTTGTTTGTTAGCGAGCAAATAACGCAGTGCGTTTATTGGCTCGTCACCGACTTGGTGAGGCCTATCTGCTGTTATCGCGTCATACACATCTACAATAGCCATTATACGTGCAGGGCGACTTAATTTCTCTGCATTAAGGCCTCGCGGATAACCCGAACCATCTAATCGCTCATGATGATTCACTATCATATCAAGCATTAACGGTGTGATCCCTTTTTCGCCTTTAACTAAACCTAAACTTTGTACAACATGTTTTTTTATTGCTGCAAACTCATTATTAGTGACTTTAGTCTGCTTTGATAATATACCCTGCGGCACCTTTGCCTGTCCTAAATCATGCAGCAATGCCCCCATTGCAAGCTGCTGCACAGTAGGCTCTTCATAGCCTAAGTATTTAGCAAATACTGCTGCAAAAATGGCGCAGTTGATCATATGACGCCAATTATAGCTGTGTTTGTCTTTAAGGCGGGTAAGAATGGTCATTGCATTGGGGTTTCTAAATACCGATGCCACTATTTCACCGGCAATTTCATCCAACACATTTATATTAAGCGCAAGCCCTGCTGTTAAGTCACCGTATAAAGCCTGTATTTTGCGATTATGCTGCTCATAGCTTACGCTCGCTTTTGCAAACTCTTGCTCTACCGTTATAGCGACAGCAGCTTTAGCTGGCTTTTCTTGGCTGCTAGCTACTTTAGCTTTATTTTTCGGTTTGTATTTGGCGGGTATCTCAACATCACTTTTAGTAAAATCAATGAGTAGCTCTAGCACCCCTTCTGTTACTAAACGCTTAATTATTGACTTATCTCGCACTAGTCCACTGGTTTTGATTTTTATACTACTAATGTTTTCATGCTGCTTGGTAACATTGTCAACAAACATGCCAGGGACAAGCTCAGATATAGGTAAAGTGATAAGCATAAGTGCGGGAGGTTCTACAATTATAAGGCGTGTCTCTTAAATAGCACTTTTTAACCTTAAATGTCTACTTTTAAAGTTTTTACTAGTAATAAATAGCTACAAACTAAGCGAGTGAAATCGTTTTAATTTTATCTAGCCGTATTTTTATTATTTTGTTTGTTGGCTCTTGCAGCACCAAAAACTCGCCTTCGCCTTTAATATTTTCTAAGGTTTTAGCAACACCCACTAAGGTTTGGGTATCTAATGTGATAGCCACTTTATTTGCACGCATGCAATAAAGCTCAAGCTGATCGTAGTCGCCACATTTAATTGGTAGATAAGTCATGTTGAATATTTTTTAAAGGATAATACTAAAAGTTAGCAAGTGTATTAGAGGAATGCAAATGGCGCTCTCGGTAGGGATCGAACCTACAACTCAGCCTCCGGAGGGCCACGTGATATCCATTTCACCACGAGAGCACATTTGTTGCCGCCACATCAACTCGCGATATCAATGCTTTGGCATGCGTAATGATAAAGACATCTAAAGGTAAATGCTAGCGCCATTCGTTCATATGCTTATTATTTAAACGCTTTTAAATAAAAGACTTAGTGGTAGCTGATAAATCAGCTATTTGTTGCTAAAAACCAAGTGGGCTACTAGCTTAAATTAGCCACTTAAGAGATAAGTTAATGTTGCAGCGCTATCAATGCGTCTAATTGCGCGCACAGAGGCATCACTTTTTCATTTATTGAGCGATCGCTATACCAGCAAACACACAGTACTAAAAACACTACTTGATAATACTCTAGCTTATTAATAGAGCAGTAAAAGCGTTGCGAAAGCGGTAACTGCTGTTGATAGGTTTTAAGTAACTGTTGCTTACCTTCCCTGTCTAGTTCAAAACTTACAGCTATTGCGGCTAAATCAAAGTAAACGTCGTTGGTTTTGGCGTACTCAAAATCGATTAAAAACATGCCTTGCGGGTTCTCTATGATGTTTTCTTTTACTAAGTCATTATGACAAAAGCCTTCATCACGTGGTAGCTTTTCTATTTCTGCTACCGCCACACCTACAGTTTGGCTATATTGTTGATATAACGCTGTATGTTGATAAAAATCCAGCTCTTGCTTTATATTCATCGCCTCGCTAACCACATTATGACAATGTAAGCAAACCAACTTTTTAATTAGCTCAGGGGTATAATTGCTTTGGGCTGTGTCGCCTTCTATGTATTCAAAAATAGCGAGCCTGTTAGCTTTGTCTAACCAAAGTGGTTTAGGGCACAATTGCATCTGTGCAAATCGAGCTTGTGCAGCTAAGCCTAATGTAGGCCAGTGATCGCGGTAACTTTTTAATAAATAAGCATACTGTTGATTATTTAGCGCAGCGCGCACTAAAAAGTTGTCATTGCTTAAACCACTATGTAATCGCTCACTACTAAGTAGTGTTAATTGTGCATTAAACCCGTTGATAATATCGCTAATTGACTGCATGAATGTCTTATAACTGCGCTATAGGTTTAGCTTGTTTTTGCTCGTACTCTTCGTACCAAGTTTTAAACCCCCATGCAGCCACTATGGTGTAAAAAATAAAGAGCGCGAGCGTTGGGTAGTAGCCTTTTTCGTAATATAAATACATAGACGCGGCATCTATTACAATCCAATACAGCCAATTTTCGAGTACTTTTTTTGCCACTAAATAAGTAGTAACTACCGCAAAACAGGTTGTAAAGCTATCAAGGTAAGCAAAGTCTGCATGGGTGTAATTTTTCATAAAGTAACCAATGGCAAGAGCAACTATGCTGGTCACTATTATCAATATTATATGACGATTCATTGACCATGAGGTAATACTTAAACTATCGTTGTTAGTTTTGCCTTTACGCCATACTAGCCAACCAAACACCGCCATATACATATAATAAAAATGCAGTAACGACTCCATTAATAACGCGCCATTCCAATACATAATAGTATAAATAAGGGTGCTAAAAAATGCGGCTGGCCAACACCATAAACTCTCTTTTATTGCTAATAATAAATAAGCCATAGACAGCCCCACTGCAATATACTCCCAATGCGACATTGCTGTAAAACCGCTTAAGGTTTGTGTTAAAAAATCCATATTGTGTGGTTCCGTGTTACTACTAATATGCATATTAGCCGTTATTGTGGAGACAAATCGCCAGATAGAAATTTACATACAAAAATAGCTTTACCAAACTCTTCATACGAGCGTTTAATTTCGGTACTTAACACTTGCATTACTAAATCGTAATCACCAAAAATTTGCGTTGATAAGGTATTAGTAATTACTTTTAAATTATCGTACTCGTTTAAGCGATCTATAAAGCCTTTTATAAACGGGATATAGTCTTGATGAAGTGGGTACTTGCTGATCTCTACTGTCAATTTCATTTTTATCTCTTTATTATTTCATTTTAAAAAAATCATTCAATGGTGATTCAATACAGTGTAAAATCACCCTAATTCGCAATCGAAATGAGCTTAATATGGCACGCAGAATAACCTATACATTTAAAAACCAACCGCGCGAAATTAATTTCGCTAAAGATAAATACCACGACATGTATCAGGCAATTGCCGCCGCTGAGGGTATCGATCTTACTAATTATTTATCTATGGTACAGCAAATCGAAATGACTTCGAAAGGCTCAGCGTCGGTGCGTAATTTTCGCGACCAAGAGTTTGCCCGTATGGGCTTTAGCGATATTTACTTTATAAAAGAGTAATAGTACCAGCAGTTTAACGCTGATACTGATAGCTTACCCTTGGTGTAATATTACACAATAACTCGTAAGGTATAGTATCGGCGCACTGGGCTATTTCTTCTACTGGTAGCTCAGGCCCCCACATAGTTACCTCGTCACCTACTTTAATATTATGTGTATTATTGCCTATATCTAAGGTGATCATATCCATAGCTACGCTACCTACAATACCATAACGCTGCTTATTTATTATTACCGGAGTGCCCGCCCTCGCATGGCGCGGATAACCATCACCATACCCCATAGCAACAACCGCTAACTGGGTCGGCTTATCACTTTGCCAACGCCCGCTGTAACCCACCGCTTCATGGGCAGCTACATTACGCACTGCAATTACTTTTGTGGTTAAGCGCATAACCGGCTCTAATTGATACGTTTTACCTGTGGTATTTGCCATAGGCGATACACCATAAAGCATTAACCCTGGGCGTACCCAATCACCGTGGCCACTTGGCCAAGCTAAAATACCGGCAGAATTTGATAAACAATGTGCCTGCTCAACGTTTTCTGCCAAGCGATTAAACAATGCTATTTGTTGCATTGTTTTACTGCTATCAACATCATCCGCGCACGAAAAATGGGTCATTAAATTAACCGTATTATTCGCATTGGCTGTTTTTTGTAAGCGATTATAAAACTCATCAAATTGCTCAGGTGCAATACCTAATCGATGCATGCCGGTATTTATTTTTAACCAGCAGTTTATAGGAGCCTCAAGCTGCGCATTTTCCAGTGCTGCTAATTGGTTTTCGTCATGAATAATGGTTTGAAAATTATTAGCTAATAAAATGGGTAAATCGCCTTCATCAAAAAAGCCTTCTAACAATACAATTGGCTTAGTTAAACCGCCAGCACGCAGTGCCAGCGCTTCATCTATACGTGCCACAGCAAATGCATCGGCATCGTTTAAGTGCTGCGCTATGGTTACTAAGCCATGCCCGTAGGCATTGGCTTTTAGCACTGCCATTACTTTGCTATTAGGCGCAAAGCTCTTAACTTGCGCAAGATTATGCGCAAGTGCTGTTAAGTTAATTTCGGCTATCGCTAGGCGCATTAATAATCGTCATCTACTGCTGGCCCCGCATAATTATCAAAGCGAGAAAATTGACCTTGGAAGGTTAAACGTACTTTACCAATAGGACCGTTACGTTGCTTACCTATGATTATTTCGGCAATACCTTTATCGGTACTGTCTTCGTTGTACACTTCATCACGATAAATAAACATGATTAAATCGGCATCTTGCTCAATAGAGCCCGACTCACGTAAATCTGAGTTAATTGGACGTTTATCGGCACGTTGCTCAAGCGTACGGTTAAGCTGCGAAAGCGCAACAACCGGACATTTTAGCTCTTTTGCTAATGCTTTAAGTGAACGTGAAATTTCGGCAATTTCAAGCGTTCGGTTATCAGCAAGGCTAGGTACTCGCATTAATTGCAAGTAATCGACCATGATCATACTAATACCACCATGATCGCGGGCAATACGTCGTGCACGAGAGCGTACATCAGTAGGTGTTAAGCCCGAGGCATCATCAACGTACATTTTGCCTTTTTCCATCAACAAACCCATGGTTGATGAAAGTCGTGCCCAATCGTCATCATCTAACTGACCAGTACGCACTTTAGTTTGGTTAATACGCCCAAGAGACGCCAACATCCTCATCATAATTTGTTCTGAAGGCATTTCTAATGAGTAAATTAATACCGGCTTGTCTTGGGTCATTGCAGCATGTTCTGCAAGGTTCATCGCAAAAGTGGTTTTCCCCATAGATGGACGTGCCGCAACTATAATTAAGTCAGATGGTTGCAAACCTGTGGTCATTTTATCAAGGTCGGCATAGCCGGTACTCACACCTGTTACACCGTCTTGCGGTGATTGATAAAGCTCTTCTATTTTATCAACTGTTTTTTCAAGTATGCTATGAATGCTTTGCGGGCCTTCATTATTTTTTGTGCGTTGCTCAGCAATTTTAAATACTTTGCTCTCAGCAAAGTCGAGCAAATCGTGGCTGGTGCGCCCTTCGGTATTAAAACCTGCTTCGGCAATTTCATTTGCTACACCAATCATTTCACGTACCACAGCACGTTCGCGCACAATACTTGCGTAAGCGTCAATATTAGCAGCACTTGGGGTGTTTTTGGCTATTTCAGCTAAATAAGCAAAACCACCAATTCCTGCTAATTTATTATTTTTTTCTAGGCTCTCTGAAATAGTAATTAAATCGATCGGATCGCCAATTTCAGCAAGCGTTGTCATCGCTTCAAAAATAAGCTTATGCGTGCGGGTATAAAAATCCTGTGATACAACAAGCTCTGCTACGCGGTCAAATGCTTGGTTATCAAGCATTAAGCCACCTA
Source organism: Pseudoalteromonas nigrifaciens (assembly GCF_002221505.1). Classification (NCBI taxonomy): domain Bacteria; kingdom Pseudomonadati; phylum Pseudomonadota; class Gammaproteobacteria; order Alteromonadales; family Pseudoalteromonadaceae; genus Pseudoalteromonas; species Pseudoalteromonas nigrifaciens. Next base: position 2,859,358 of record NZ_CP011036.1, read on the forward strand.
AAACAGATTGTTCTGCTTCTATTGAATGGGGAGGAACTTTAAGGGTATCGACTTGCTTATCTCGTTTGGCCATGACTTCACAGTACTAAAATACAATGGTGCCTATTCTATCTACTTGCAGGGGCTGTGCAAATAGAAAAGCAGGAAATCTTTTCCTGCTTTTTGTAATCATAGCCAGTAGCGAATGTTATTTAGTATGAAGTTCGAGTCGCCCGCTAATTGTATTCATTTCAACGTTAGCATTACCGCCATTAATACTAAATTTTAAACTACTGGCTGGGCCATATTTAGCTTTACTGACTTTATCGCTAGTCACTTTATTAATTATTTTGCCATTCGCATGCGCTTCAATTTCAAACTTAGCCGATACATCTGCCGCAAAGTAAAATTCACCATCGCCACTTACCGATTCAAAACGAACATCTGCGCCCTTTAACAGCTCTTTAATATGCACTTCGGCCTCACCATTAACGGTATTAATTCGTAAGTTTTTAATGCTCGACAAAGTAAAATCTATATCACCATTTACGTTTTCAAGGCGAACATCGCTTGCCGTTGAGTTTGATTTAATATCACCATTTACGGCGCTAAAGCGCAGCTTCCCGCTTGAGTTTTTATCGTTAATTTCGCCATTTACGGTTTCAAATGCAATATTACCACTTAAGTTCTGCGCCTTTACATCGCCATTAACACTGGTAAGTTTAATATTACCCGCTAAATTACTTGCGCTTATCTCACCATTAACCACATCTATTTCTGCACTGTTTTGTAGCTCTTTTGCAATGACAGATACATTCACACCAGCAAACTCAAGCGCACTACTTCTGGGCATAAATATAGTTAACTTTGAACCATCACCACTGTTACCCCAATCCGTATTACGTGGCATGTTTACAATAAACTGGGTTTTATCACCACTGGTTTTAAGCTCATAGCCATCGGCTTTGTCATCAAGTTCGCCCGACACTTTAAATTCGTTTTTATCCCAGCCCGTTATGTTTATATCACCACGTTGGTTTTCAATATAAATAGTGCCGCCATTGGCTACCTCTATTTGCTTATCTATTTTTTCACCCGCTAATACCGCCAGTGGAAATAAGCTCAACCCTAGTAAAATCGCTTTCATGTTATGCTCCTAAATATGCTGCCAACGAGGTGCGTGCACCTTATTAATCAAATCAAGTTGTTGTTGATATATTTGCGCTAACATAGTTAATAGCGCTTGGTTTTGTGGTTCGTTTTCAAGAACCTGCTTTATGGCTAACTCTGCTTCTTCGAGTTCTTGCAATTGCACTTGCCAATTGCTGGTAAGTGCGTCTTGATTTTTATACGCAACTAACAAACTGTTTTTTTGCGCTAAAAAGTAATCACTTATCGCCACGGCAGGCTTTGGCTCAGGCGTTATAAAAACGATGTTTACTGCAATTAAAACCGCAACACTGCATGCAGCTACTGCCGTTAACTTTGGCCAAATAGTAGTGTGTTTTTGTGTAGAGCGTTCAGCATTAATAATCGCTCGCTCAATCCCTGGCCATAAATTTTTGCGTGGCGTTATGTCTTTATCAAGTGTATTGAGTGACTCGTTTAAGTAGTCATCAAAATTTTCTTTACTCATTTTCATACCACTCTTGTAATAACAGCCTAGCACGATGATATTGCGACTTACTTGAGCCAACAGCCATACCTAGTTGCTCGGCTATTTCCTCGTGTCTGTAGCCTTCAATGGCAAACAGCACAAATACCATACGTGCTCGCTCTGGAAGCCTTACTATTAATTTATCTAGGCCATTTAAACCTTTCCAGTCGTTAACTGATTGCTCATCCATACCGCTGTGCTCAATACTCACCACTTTTTGCAGCCAATTTTTTTGTTTGCGTAAGTAATTAATCGCAACATTACTCGCTACGCTGTAAAGCCAAGTAGAGAACTGCGAGCGCCCATCAAACTGCGCTACTTTGTGCCACACCTGTACAAACACTTCTTGGGCCGCATCCTCTGCATGCGACTGATCAGCTAATAGACGTAAACATATCCCGTATACTCGTTTTATGTGTAGTTCATAAAGTAGTGTGTATGCAGCTTGATCCCCCGACTTAACACGCTTAATGAGTGCTGCTTCGCACAATTGCGACTGTTCGGGTTTAACGTGTAACATCCGTAATGTCGCCTTTAAATTATAATTACTGGGTTAGCATTTAAGTGTATTGATAAGTTAGACGTAATGACAGTTTGAAAAGGTTTAAATGAAATGAAAAAATAATTGCAAAAAGGAAAGATGATTTAGAAGAGGTTTTATTAAGCGTGTCTTTAGATCTACAGCTAGCTAAATTTTAGGCACAAAAAAGCCGCGCTAAATAGCACGGCTTTTTTTTGCTTAATTAAAAATTAAGCTTCAGCAATAACGATTACTTTAATAGTAGCCGTTACTTCTGAATGTACTGCGATTGATACGTCAAATTCGCCAGTCTCACGGATAGTACCTAGAGGTAGACGAACTTCAGACTTAGCAACTTCAACACCAACAGCTGAGATAGCGTCAGCGATGTCACGAGTACCGATTGAACCAAATAATTTACCTTCGTCACCAGCTTTAGATACTAATGTAACTTCTGCTAATGCTTCAAGTTTGTCAGCGCGTGCTTGTGCAGCAACTAACTGATCAGCGATTTTCGCTTCAAGTTCTGCGCGACGAGCATCAAATGTTTCAATGTTTGCTTTAGTTGCAGGAACTGCCTTACCTTGCGGGAAAAGGAAGTTACGTGCGAAGCCAGATTTAACAACAACCTGGTCACCTAGGCCACCTAGGTTAGCGATCTTATCTAGTAGAATAACTTGCATGTTTCTACACCTTTTAAAAACGTGTTAATCCGCTGCTTACTTATGTAAGTCAGTGTATGGAAGAAGGGCTAAGTAGCGAGCACGCTTAATAGCAGTTGCTAGCTGGCGCTGGTATTTAGCGCTAGTACCTGTGATACGGCTAGGTACGATTTTGCCACTTTCTGTAACATAGTTTCTAAGAGTAGCTAGATCTTTGTAATCGATTTGTTGTACGCCTTCCGCTTTAAAGCGGCAAAACTTACGACGTCTGAAATAACGTGCCATGAGATTAATTCCTCAAATAATTCTTTCGATATGCTGAGCATGCAAAACCAATTGGCTAAGGCCGTTACGACCTTCGTGGCGATTTAAAAAACCACTCACTTGCAATGCCTGCCCAACGTGCAAATGTTGAGTCTGTTGTTGCATTTGCTTTCCACTGGCAACCACTTGAAGCCGAACGTAACTATTACGGTTAAGATCTGCTTCTGTTTGCATTGATTTATGTTCAATAACAAAAATACAATGCGGTATACCAGCAGGACTTTGGCTTAACTTGGGAGTTTTACAAACTACCCCAGATAAAACCAGTTGATTCATAAAAGGGCTAACCATTTATATTCATCACCAGTTAAACGCCATGCTAGGACTCAAAACAATTAAGCAGCTGGTGCTTCTTTCTTCTCTTCTCTTACAAGAGGAGACGCTTCAGTTACCGCGTTTTTAGTACGCATAACTAAGTTACGAAGCACTGCATCGTTGTAGCGGAAAGTAGTTTCTAGCTCGCTGATTACTTCAGTTGGTGCTTCAACGTTCATAAGAACATAATGAGCTTTATGAAGCTTGTTGATTGGGTAAGCCAGTTGACGACGGCCCCAGTCTTCAAGACGGTGGATAACACCACCAGCTTCAGTGATAGAACCAGTATAGCGTTCGATCATACCAGTTACTTGCTCACTCTGATCAGGGTGAACCATGAATACGATTTCGTAATGACGCATGGATATTCCTTACGGTTAATAGAGCCTTCTACCGTTTCGGCCGGTCGGTTTAAGGCAAGGAATTAATAGTTTAAAAGCCGAAATGAGCGCGCATTTTACGCTTAGTTTGATAATTAAGCAAGCCAGTTTTCTATCGAAAATAAAGAAAAAGCCGTACAAATAGAGTTTAATTGACGTTTTTTATAAAAACATAACAATTTCAATTAGCTTGCTATGTATTAAGTCGTAATTAGGCCCTGCAAAACAAACTAAAAAACAACCACCTTGCTCAGCTTTTAGCCGACCAAGGTCTAATATAATAATTAAGCAAAAACGCTTAGTTTTTAATGTCTCTCACACTCTTTTTTAGTTTTAGGATCATTTATGTCAGGTCAATATAAACAGCATTATAACGCCTTCAAACAAAACCCAGCTGAATTTTGGTTAGCACAAAGTAAGTGTATTCCTTGGTATAAAACACCCCAAAATGCCTATACACAAGACAGCGATGACTTATACCATTGGTTTGATGATGGCCAGCTTAATACTAGCTACTTAGCACTTGACCAACATGTTGAAGCCGGCTTTGGCGAGCAAACTGCGCTTATTTACGACTCTCCTGTTACCAATACTAAACAAACTTATAATTATTCACAGCTACAACAAGAAGTGGCTAAGTTTGCCGGTGTAATGCAATCGCTAGGTGTGCAAAAAGGCGACCGTGTGGTTATTTACATGCCCATGATCCCACAAGCAGTGATTGGCATGCTAGCTTGTGCTCGTTTAGGTGCAGTGCACTCTGTGGTTTTTGGTGGCTTTGCAGCTCATGAATTAGCGGTGCGTATTGATGATGCTAAACCTAAATTAGTATTAAGTGCTTCTTGTGGTGTAGAAGTAAGTAATATTATTCAATACAAACCCTTATTAGATGACGCCATTAAGCGCGCCACGCATAAAGTTGATCACTGCGTAATTTATCAACGCGAACAAGCAACCGCAACACTCAATAGCGGCCAAGATATTGATTGGGCAAAGGCTATGCAAACAGCACAAGCTGTTGACCCTGTACCTGTAAGTGGTAGCGACCCGCTATATATTTTATATACCTCAGGCACCACAGGATTACCTAAAGGCGTAGTACGTGAAAATGGCGGCCATGCTGTTGCCCTTAATTACAGCATGAAAAACGTATATGGTATGGAGCCTGGCGAAGTTTTTTGGGCTGCGTCTGATATTGGCTGGGTGGTGGGTCACTCATACATAGTATATGCGCCGTTAATGTATCGTTGTGCAACTGTACTTTACGAAGGCAAACCAGTGCGCACCCCAGATGCCAGTGCATTTTGGCGAGTAGTAGAGGAGCATAAGGTAACAGCCTTATTTAGCGCGCCTACTGCATTTAGAGCAATTAAAAAAGAAGACCCTGAAGCTGAGGGTTTTAAAAAATATGATACATCTAGCTTAAAACGGTTATTTTTAGCCGGTGAGCGCCTTGATGCCGCTACTTACGGTTGGTTAAAAGAAAAAACCGGCCTACCTGTGCTCGATCATTGGTGGCAAACAGAAACCGGCTGGGCTATTGCTTGCAACCCTATTGGCATTGAACACTTAGAAACCAAAGCAGGTAGTTCAACCGTTCCTACACCGGGCTTTGACGTACGTATTTTAAATATGGAAGGCGAAGAATGTGCCCCTAACGAAAGTGGCGCAGTAGTAATAAAACTGCCCTTACCGCCGGGTTGCTTGTCAACAATTTGGCAAAATACCGAGCGCTATAAACAAGGTTACCTGAGCGAATATGAAGGCTATTACCTGTCGGGAGACGGTGGCTACATAGACGAAGACGGCTACTTATTTATTATGGGTCGTACCGATGATGTAATTAACGTTGCTGGCCACAGGCTATCTACCGGCGAAATGGAAGAAATTGTTGCCGCCCACCCTGCGGTTGCAGAATGTGCTGTATTTGGTGTAAACGATGCGCTTAAAGGGCAAAACCCAATGGCGATGATAGTACTGAAAGACGGTTTTACCGGCTCTCACCAAGAAGTACAACAACAGCTTGTGCAATCTGTACGTAACCAAATTGGTGCTATCGCGTGTTTAAAAAATATTATGTGTGTTGAGCGCTTACCTAAAACACGCTCAGGGAAAATTTTACGCAAAAACTTACGCCAGCTTATTGATGGCGAAGAACTGCAAATTCCATCGACTATTGACGACCCCAGTATTTTTGCCGAGTTAAGTGAACAACTTGCTGAAAAATAAAACGAACTGTTTATAGTTAAAGTCTATCGGCACCGAGTGAAGATAGACTTTAACTACGCCTTCTGCTTAAATAACCTTGGAATAAATAACTTTATGATGTAAACGGAGATTAAATGACAGATATAAGAGCTGAACTACGTGAGTATTTACTGGGGTGGTTTGGCCAATATTTACCCGCCAACCCTCTTTTATGGTACGACATTTTAGTACTTTGCTGGCTCGCCATTTTTGCCATAATTTTACATTTAATTATCAGAAACTCAGCTAAGCACTTTCTTAAAGGTCGCTTTAGCGAAAGAATTGTTCAGCCTGATGCAAAAACTCCCGCCGATTTAGCATTTAAACTTGCAAAACATATCTCTTTTGTAATTCAAGGTGCGGTTGTCGTTGTCCAAGCTAGGCTTTGGCTACCCGAAGGGAGTGGCTTATTACATATTATTGAAATGGTTACCGACCAATGGATCATTCTCTTCTCTTTACTATCACTGTTTTCGTTGCTCGATATTTTTCAGGTTATTTCTGATAGGCGCGCAGTCAGAGCCCACTTCCCGATACGAGGGTTATTACAAACCATTAAGTTAATTGCCAGTGTATTAACCGGTATTTTAGCTGTGTCGTTATTAATGAATAAATCACCATTAATTTTATTAAGTGGTTTAGGTGCGTTATCAGCCGTTATGCTGTTGGTGTTTAAGGATGCTATTTTAGGTTTAGTGGCAGGTATTCAGCTCTCTGCTAATAATATGTTAGCGGTAGGTGATTGGCTAGAAATGCCCAAGTATGGCGCTGATGGCGATGTAATTGACATTGCACTTACCACGGTAAAGGTAAGAAACTGGGATAAAACCATCACTACAATACCTACGTATGCGCTTATTTCTGATTCATTCAAAAACTGGCGCGGCATGTCGGAATCGGGCGGTCGTAGAATAAAACGTAGTATTCATTTAGAGATGAACAGTGTGCGCTTTTTAAATGAACAAGAGCTCACTGAGCTTAGAAAAGCAAATTTACTAACCAAATATATAGATACCACAATATCATCTATTAGCGCCGAAAACGCTAGCAAAGATATGAGTTGCCTACTTAATGGCCGCCGCTTAACTAACGTCGGTACCTTTAGGCATTATTTAATAGAACTGTTAAAACAACACCCTAAAATCCATCAAAATATGACCCTAATGGTAAGGCAATTAGAGCCAACTAATAAAGGCTTACCTATCGAGATTTACACCTTTACCAACACCACAGTGTGGGCAGAGTACGAAGGTATTCAAGCTGATATTTTTGACCATATACTGGCTATTTTACCGGTGTTTTACCTTAAAGCACATGAGTCGCCAACAGGTAACGATGTGCGATCTTTGTCGATAGGTAAGCTCTAAAATTACGGCTTACTTTATCGTTAGCTCCTATATTAGCGAGTAACACTATAAACGAGTGTTGCTCGCTAAAACTTATTTATACTTCAAATTACTTTTAATTGCTCCAGTATCCAGCGATGAATTGGGCTTTCACTGGTACGTGGATGCCATGCAGCTATTACTTTAAAAGGCGGCGGCAATGCTTCCACGGTTAGCTCTTGTACTTTATTGTTTGGTAGTAATCGCGCCGGGTAAAACGCGATCATATCGGTTGTATGAAGAATGTTTGGTACTGCCGAAAAGCTAGGTACCGACATAACAATATTGCGTTTAAGGCCCTTTGCTGCAAACCACTGATCGTGAGAACCACGTAAATTGGCACGCGAAGGTGATACCACTAGCTGCGGATAAGCTGCAATTTGTGCCAGTGTTAACGGCTCATTTGTTAGCTTGTTGCCACAACCTGTAACGCATAAATGCTGCTCTTCAAGCAAAGTAACATAAGCTAAGTTATCTGGAATAAATTCAGGAAAACTAATCAGTAAATCAAGCTCGCCCGCCGTAATTAGCTGGTTAACATTATCTGAGGCAAAGTCGCGCACTATTAGTTTTAATCCGGGGGCTTCTCGCCTAGTTATATTAAAAAGCTGCGGTAACAAGGCTTGAGTTGCGTAGTCTGTCGCGCTAATAGTAAATACACCTTTATATGTTTGCGGTGTAAATACATCGGGCTCTAACAGCATTTCAAGTTGCTTTAAAATATGGCTAATAGGTTGCTGCATAGATAACGCTTTAGGCGTTGGCACCATGCTATTTCCTTGACGAATAAACAAACGATCGTCAAATAAGTCACGTAGTTTACGCAGTTGCTCGCTAATTGCTTGCTGGGTTAAGCCCATTTTACGTGCAACCTGCGACAAGCTTTTTAAATCAAGCAAGGCATTTAGTACCCTGAGCTGTTTAATATCGAGCCGGTTAATACCATTCATAATTGTATCTAAAACAATAAAGTGTTGTTTCAAATTGTACCCTTAAAGCTCTACGCTTACCAACATTGCTTAAACAGCTAAGCATCAACATACTTTACCTTGTTAATTACGAGGTAATAAGCCACTAAGTTTGCTTTAAGAGAGAGTTTTAATGAATCAATCTATTTCTGATACCAGCTCGTTATTTTCATCTGTAGAACTTGGCCCTTATACACTTAAAAACCGTATAGTAATGCCACCACTTACACGTTCTCGTAGCACCCAACCAGGTAATATTCCTAACGACTTAATGGCAACCTATTATGCGCAGCGTGCCAGCGCTGGTTTTATGGTTACCGAAGGCACGCAAATAGAGCCAAGAGGTCAAGGCTATGCATGGACTCCAGGTATACATTCTGCGGCGCAAATTGAAGGTTGGAAAAAAGTAACTCAAGCAGTGCATGCTAAAGGGGGCATTATATTTGCTCAACTGTGGCATGTTGGCCGTGTATCGCACACCAGTTTGCAACCTAATGAAGCCAAGCCAATAGCTCCTTCGGCAATTACAGCTGACAACGTTAAGGTGTTTATTGAAACCGGCCCAGGCCAAGGTGCTTTAAGTGAACCAAGTACACCGCGCGCTTTAAGTACTGATGAAGTGAGCGAGTTAGTTAATATGTATGCGCAAGCAGCAAAAAATGCATTAGAAGCCGGCTTTGACGGCGTTGAACTACATTGTGCTAATGGTTATTTAGTTAATCAGTTTATTTCAGAGCACACTAATATGCGTGACGATCAATATGGCGGCTCACTTACTAATCGTCTGCGTTTTTTAAAAGAAATTGTTACTGCTGTGAGCGCGGTTGTAGGCGCTGATCGTTTAGGCGTTCGCTTTGCACCACTATTTAGCAGCACAGATGAAACCCGCGTTTATTTGGGTTTGGTCGAGTCTGATCCACAAAACACCTACATAGAAGCGATTAAGGTACTTGAACAAGCAGGTATTGCTTACTTATCGATTGCTGAAGCCGATTGGGATAACGCACCTGATTTACCTGAGCAGTTTTACAAAGCAGCTAGAGCGCAGTTCTCTGGTCGAATTATATATGCAGGAAAATACACGGTAGATAAAGCACTGCGTATTTTAAATAATGGCTACGGTGACTTGTTTGCTTTTGGTCGGCCTTTTATTGCGAACCCCGATTTACCTGAGCGTATTAAACAACAATGGCCTTTAAATGAAGCTGATGCAGCCACTATGTATGGCGGCACAGAGGTTGGTTATAGTGATTATCCATACTATAAAAACATTTAATTTAAGCAGGCCACGGAAGGCCTAATACTCAATATAAAAATCGACATCCTTAATGCAATATCAATAGTTTTCAGCTAAATTAATAACTACTAATACCGTTTGAGTATGTTATGTTTTTGTCTTTATTTAATAAACAAACCGCAGGCCACTGTGTTATATTTTTACTGCTAATCAGTATTAGTAGCTGCGGTGAAAATGACAATACACCAGCAACTCCCTCTAGCCAAGTCGAGCCTACAATTGCCCCTATTACTACCGGTAACTGGTATAAACCCGCATTGGGGAGCACCTGGCAATGGCAGCTAACTGGCACAATAAATACTAACTACAATGTTAATATTTACGACATAGACCTATTCGATTCCCCAGTACAGTTAATACAAACATTACAAGCTCAAGGTAAGCGGGTTATTTGCTATTTTTCAGCGGGTTCTTATGAATCGTGGCGAAGTGATAAAAGCCAATTTTTAATCAACGAATTAGGTAACTCTTTAGCTAATTGGCAAGGAGAGCGTTGGTTAGATATTCGCTCACCTAATGTGCAAGCAATAATGGCTAGTCGTCTAGATTTAGCAGTACAAAAAGGATGTGATGGCGTAGAGCCCGATAACGTTGACGGCTATATGAATAATTCGGGCTTTAATTTAACTGCAAACGATCAGCTTGTATTTACTCGCTTTATAGCAAATCAGGCGCATACTCGTGGCTTGGCGGTTGGCTTAAAAAACAATCTTCATCAGGTAAATGAGCTGCATAGTTATTTTGATTTTGCAGTAAACGAGCAATGCTACGAGTATCAAGAGTGCGAATTACTCACCCCTTTTATAAATAACAATAAAGCTGTTTTTCATGTTGAATATAATAGTAAGTATAGTAATGGTAGCGCTGAGCTTAACAATATGTGTGATGATGCTATTAATAGGCAATTTAATACACTGGTTTTGCCAATAAACCTAGATGACGAATTCAGGATTAGCTGCTTGTAAAAGCCTTGTTTACTTACCTTTATTTTATAAAGCTAAGCATCTTGATCTTTACTCATAAAATCTACCATTCTTTTTCTGAGCTCTTGCTCATTAATGTCTTCTTTATGAGTGCCAATGGTCCATACGTGGCCAAAAGGATCTTGCAGCGTACCTGCTCTATCACCATAAAACTGATCATGAACGGGGCGTATTTCTTTCGCTCCTAACGCAATGGTTTTTGCAAATACCGTATCTACATCATCAACATACAACATTATGCTTACGGGTGTACCGCCTAGCTCTGTAGGGCTTTTAAAATGAACATCTGGGCACATATCTGAGATCATAATATGTGAATTACCAATTTTAATTTCTGCATGAGCAATGCCGCCTTCAGGCATAGGCATTTGCATAACTAGCTGCGCATCAAAAGCGGCACAATAAAAATCAATTGCTTGTTGCGCACCGTTTATAATTAAATAAGGGGTTATTGAATGATACCCTTTTGGAATAGCTGATACCGCCATGTTGTGCTCCTCGTTATATGCTCTCCTTACAAAGGTTAGTCTAAAGTGGCAAACAATATAAAATAAACACGTATTTATTTATCAATATTAGTGGCACTTATTTGCAAAATTATTAGTAAATTTTGCTAGTATCTACCACTTAATAATATTTACTGATACGCTGCATATTTAAACAAAAGGACTAACATGAAAAAACAAACAACACTTTTTATAGCCACTGCGTTATTCGCACTCGCGGGTTGTTCAACTTCAGTGCCAATTAAAAACTTTGAACAAAACCTTATTCCACAAACATCTAAAATAATTAATAACACAGCAGATGTTGAAACAGGTATTTTAAAAGCCTGCATTCAACTAGGTTGGCAGTGTGCTCCTGTTAGTGAAGGTAAAATAAAGGGAATTCTTAATATTCGTACTCATCAATTAATCGTTAATATTAATTATGACAAAACAGCCTATTCTATCAATTACCAAGATTCGACTAACCTTAATTACAACGGTAGTAAAATACATCGTCAGTATATTAATTGGGTAACTAATTTAATGCGCCATATTGATGCTGAAATGATTTAAACTTTTATATTTGTTTCACTAATACAAAAAAGGAATTGTTATGAGTCACTTAACTATACCAAGTCACTGGAAAATAAAACGCTCCACTCACTTTTTTACTAAAGATAACATTCCAAAAGCGTTACTTACTCACCACAACACAGCCGAGGGTGTGTTTGGCCAAATTTGCGTTATGCAAGGCACTGTTACCTTTTACGGATTTGCAAATGAAGCCGCCACAGAGCCTGAGCAAACTATTGTAATTAACGCGGGGCAATTTGCTACCAGCCCGCCACAATACTGGCATAAAGTAGAGCTAAGCGACGACGCGCAATTTAATATCAACTTTTGGGCCGAAGCCGATACAGGTAATAAAGCCCTGTTTAAAAGTTCACGTATTCATAGCAAACCTATTTTAGATTAATACCACTTAAAATAACTAATTTACGTACAAACAAAAAAGCACCTAACATTTAGTTAAGTGCTTTCATAAATAACGGTGCAATTAATGCCAAATGCACTGCATATTAGCCTTGTTTATGTTTGATCATATCAATCCAATCTTGCGCCCAATTTTCTTTAGAGCACACTTTCGCTATTGATGTTAACCCGTTATATGCCAACGTTTTACTTTGCTGATAGTCATTCAAGCTAGTTGTTAGCGCTTGGGTAAACTCGGCAGTATTAGGCATCACTAATCGACCATTAAAACCATTAATTATAAGATTAGATAAGCCTCCAACGTTACTACTTATAACCATACAACCTGCGGCCATTGCCTCTATCATAGATAACGAAGTACCTTCTGAACCTAGTGTTGGAATAATGGCAATGTGTTGGCGTTTATGTACGCTAAAGCTTTCATTTGGTCCGTACTGCATTAATTTCACTTTTACTTCATTAGCAAATAGTTCTGTTAAATATGGTTTTAATGGCCCATCTCCGGCAAAGCTTACTTGAATATTATATTGCGGTAAAAGCTGCTTAATAATAGGTGCTATTAATTTAATACCACGGTAATCAACAAAACGACGAGCAATAATAATATTTAGTGTTGCGTTATCATCTGACCATTTTTTGGCAAATTCACTTTCGCTAATTTTTTCACTATAAAAGTTATAAATAACCTTCATATGTTGCTGCTCAATATTAAACCAAGTGCGATACCAGTTAACAAAGTTATGATCTACACACACCAAACTGCAATCTGATTTTATATAGGATAAATATTTGTACTGACTTAATAGCGAGGAGCAATATTGTGATATGGCTGATTTTGCTGCGCGAGGTTTATCCCAAGATATACCATGCTGAATCGCTAGCGTTTTATAATCAGGCATTTTTACTGAATAAGAGTCGGTAGCAAAAATAATAATATCGTTATTTTTGTCTGCATTTTCACTGACCCAGTTTGCAAGGGCGATTTTTTTTAAGTTACCGCGATATAAACCGGTAGTAACGCTATGAATAGTGTACTGGGGAGTAGTTAAGGTAAACGCTTTTTTAGCCGGTTGTACTATATGACATGGCCAACCTTGGCGAGTAAAAACATCGCACAAACTTAAGATATAGTTTTCAATGCCACCAATGGTATGCATAGTGCCGTTATGATCAAACATAGCACGGTAAATAATATAAATATTAGGCATCATATATCCTGACAAACTTGTTTAGTTTGCTGCAATTACAGCGATTACTCTTTTGGTAATATAACATTTAGCCATACATCTTTGAAGATATTTACAAACGCTTGCTATCCCTTATAACCAAATATTAGCAATGCATAACAATTTCTTCTAAGTCATAGCGAAAGTGTATTTTCTTAAATAAGTTTAAAGCGTTAAAGTGCGCCGCTAAATCACAGCTAATGAAGAGGATATTATGTCGCTTGCTGTACTATTAATGCTGGCATTGTTTGTTGGTCTGTTATTCGCGATTTATCTTTTTTCGCAAAAAAGTAAAACGTTATCACGCACCGTTTTATTTGGCCTAGTACTGGGCAGTGCTTTTGGTTTGGCTTTACAGTTTTTATTTGCCGAACAACCCCAAGTTATTAACCATGTTTTAAGTTGGGTTGCCGTCGTTGGTAAAGGCTATGTTGGGCTATTAAAAATGGTCATTATGCCTTTGGTATTAGTGTTTATGATTGCCGCGGTAGTCAAACTTGAAAACCAAGGCTCTTTAGGTAAGATTTCATTTGTAAGTATTTCTATTTTACTGGTTACCACAGCCCTTGCTGCATTGGTTGGTATTGCGGTTACTTATGGCTTTAACTTAAGCGTAGAAGGATTAGTGGCCGGCACTCGTGAAGCGGCACAAATGACTACTTTAGAGAGTAAAGCGGCTAATGTTGCTAACTTAAATGTGCCACAAATGTTGCTTAGCTTTATTCCAGAAAACCCATTTGCCGATTTAAGTAATACACGTTCAACCTCTATTATTGCCGTCGTTATTTTTGGCGTGTTAATAGGCATTGCAGCACGTAAAGTAATGCTAGAGCGCAGCGAACTTACAGCGCCTATTCGTACTGGTGTAAACGCTTTACAAGCCACTGTAATGAGCTTAGTTAAAATGGTTATAGCTTTAACGCCTTACGGTGTTGCAGGATTAATGGCGAATGTAGTCGCAAACTCAAGTGGTAACGACATTCTTAATTTATTGGCGTTTATTATCGCCTCTTATGTCGCTATTTTATTAATGTTTGTTGTGCACGGCATACTGTTAAGCCTAGTTGGGGTTAGTCCAAAACATTATTTTACTAAGATTTGGCCAGTAATGACCTTTGCTTTTAGTTCGCGCAGTTCAGCGGCATCAATTCCAATGAACATAGATACACAAGTAAACCAACTTAAAGTTCCCCCAGCTATTGCTAATTTATCAGCCTCTTTTGGTGCTACGATTGGACAAAATGGCTGTGCAGGTATTTACCCTGCAATGCTAGCAATGATGGTTGCACCTAGTGTGGGAATAGACCCGATGACTTTTGAGTTTATTCTACCCTTAATAGGTATTGTAGTGATTAGCTCTTTTGGCATTGCCGGTGTAGGCGGCGGCGCAACTTTTGCTGCGCTAGTGGTATTACCAACAATGGGATTACCCATAGAAATTGTTGCGTTACTTATATCAATAGAACCATTAATTGATATGGCACGTACTGCGCTTAATGTGTCAGGCTCTATTACTTCAGGTGTGATCACCAGTAAAATAATGAAAACGCCACAGCAAGACTAATTAATAATTAAGCCCAGCTTTGCTGGGCTTTTTATACTGCGCTACAGTTATATATAAAACCCGCAAAACAGCCCATAATCAACCACTTTCCTGTTCATTTAGCATGCTCAAACCCTACCAACAAGCATTTTAGTTATGTAAACATATGTAAAGCTTTGTGTAATTACAGCCGCTATCAGTTGCTATTCAGTTTTAGGCTCTAATATCGGTTATGTATAAAAAACATAAGCGAGACATTACTATGAAACAAATAGCTATGAAACTAACAGCCATAAAGCTAAACACTATTAACTTAACTGTTTTGTTAGCGGTATTTTTAGCACTTACTATACTCTCAAGTAACGCCTTTGCAAATCCGCAAAATGTACACAACAAACACTATAAACCAGGTAAAGTGATACGTCATATTCCTAGTAATAGTGTATCGGTACGTTTTAATGGTGCAGTATTTAATACCCATAATGGCACTTACTATCGTAAACACAGCAGAGGCTATCGAGAGGTAATGCCACCAAGAGGCTTACATATTAGATCACTGCCTAGGTATCACTCACGCTTAAGGCATCGCAATAACACTTATTATACCTATCAAAATGTATATTATATTGCCGAAAATAACGGCTACACGGTAGTCGATACGCCTAAAATACAGGTTAATCGAGCAATCAAAGTAAACAACATCAACAGCTATAAGCTTGGCCAGTTTTACGACTCGCTACCAACGGCAGCAGAGCCCGTAACTATTAGCTCGGTGCAGTACTTTAAATATGATGACATTTATTTTTTACCGCAAATTAGTGGTGATGTAATTAAATATCTCGCTGTTAAACTCAATTAATACAGCCTTTATCTGTCGCAAATAAAAACATAAATAAGGGCATAATATTTTATCTTGCTATCAAGCTACTTCGCTCCTATAGTCAGCAGATTATAGGCCTTTATTTTGAACAAACTTGTTATGAAAACTAGCACTCCAGCTCGTGATTTTGGTGAACTATTAGGTTACGCACCTGGTAATGTTGCTGTTTACTCGTCTGACTATGACTCTGCCGACGAAAGTATTTATCCCAACCGCAGTGCCTATCGCAGTTATTTAGATGGCATTTATATGGGTTATAAATGGCAATGCGTTGAGTTTGCTAGGCGTTGGATGTATCTCAATCATGGTTATATTTTTGATGACATAGCCATGGCTTACGATATTTTTGAGCTACGCTCAGTACGTGAAGTTAATAGCCAAAATAGACTCCCCTTACAGGCATTTAAAAATGGTGCAAAGCATCATCCTCAAGTTGGTAGTTTACTTATTTGGGAAGAAGGTGGCGAGTTTGAAGAAACCGGTCATGTTGCCATTGTAGTAGAAGTTCACCCTGATAAAATTCGTCTTGCTGAGCAGAATGTTGGCCATCAAACATGGCCACAAGGTCAAAATTGGTGCCGCGAGCTTAAAGCTAAAATAACCAAAGATGGCGACTATTGGATTGAATGCTCTTATAACGATGCAACTATTTTAGGCTGGATGACCCAAACTAATCAAATTGAACACGCAGAACCTACAGCTGAAATAAACACAGATTTATTTACAATAAAATCTAACAACATTGCCGATACAGGCCAAGCCGCAAAGTCATGGTTAAATATTGCTAATGATGACGAAGCTGCCTATGTAGATATGATGCAAGGCCACAAGCTTACCTCCAATGCAGAGGATCAACATAGCTACTTTACTATTTCACACACAGCCCAACAAGCCATTGAGCACGCCACCAATGAGCTGCATAGCTTATTTATGCATGCCACCGACTATGTGTTACAGCACCCTGAGCTATTAAAAAAGTTTAATTTACCTGAAGTAGTACTCAATAAAATTCGTCAATCGTGGGATAACCGCTTAAATCAATTGATCACCAGTCGCTTTGACTTTGCACTAACCCCTGCAGGCTTAAAAGTGTATGAATACAATTGCGACTCCGCTTCGTGTTATATGGAAAGCGGTAAAGTTCAGGGTAAGTGGGCAAAGCACTTTGGGGTTAAAGCAGGTATTGATGCAGGGCAAGATTTATTTAAAGACTTAGTAAAAGCGTGGCGAAAAAGTGAAGTAAAAGGTTTAGTGCATATTCTTCAAGATGACGACCCAGAAGAGCATTACCATGCTTTATTTATGAAAGAAACAATTACGGCAGCAGGCTTTGAGTGCAAAATTATTATTGGTTTAAATACTCTGTCTTGGGACGTCTTTGGCAATATAATTGATGCCGATGGCAATAAACTTAATTATGTATGGAAAACCTGGTCGTGGGAAACAGCACTTGAGCAAATTCGTGACGAATGCGAGGCTGATCAAGCTCAAAATAATAATTTTGAGTCGCAATGGCAAGCAGGCGCAACCCCGCGTTTGGCTGATGTATTATTGCGTAAAAATGTCATGGTTTTTGAACCATTATGGACACTAATCCCCAGCAATAAAGCAATCTTACCTGTGCTGTGGAGTTTATTTCCTAATCATAAATATTTGCTTAATACCGCGTTTGAGCTCAGCAATGAATTATTACAAACCGGTTATGTAGTAAAACCTATTGTTGGCCGCTGTGGAGCAAATATTCAACTAGTAGATCAGCAACAACAAACCATTGAGGAAACTGCCGGACATTTTGCATCCCAAGAGCAAATATATCAGCAATTATTTGCGCTACCAAAAGTAGACGATTACTTTGTACAAATATGCAGTTTTACCACAGCAGGAAAATATTCTGGTGCGGGTGTGCGAGTCGATAAAAGCATGATTATTAACGGCCATAGCGACTGTATGGCACTGCGGATTGAATAACTCGCCAAATTAATAAACAATACTTTGCGGGCTTAGTTTTAGGGCTTAGCATTAAATATAATAGCTAAGCCCTTTAGCTATTATATTTATTACACTGTGCATAATTTACAAAAAAGTGCATAGTTTTCAAATATGTAATATTTAACATCATTCTTCCCCTCATATTGAAAACCCTATCTGATTGTATATAAACAACTTTATTTAAAATCCCTTCTCGGCATGGTGATTGCTTTAAATAAAGTAAAGTATGTTCATATAGTAATTAATGGGCAAAATAATTAAGTAGGAGAAATTATGAGTAATAGTAACAAAACAGCTAAATTTACCGCTCCAGGTATGAGTAACGATTCAGCAGAAAAAACTATCTCTACACTCGACAATCGTATGGTTGCGCTAATTGACTTACAACTTACCCTTAAACATATTCACTGGAACGTAGTTGGCCCTAATTTTATTGGCGTGCATGAAATGCTAGACCCACAAGTTGCGGTTGTACGCGAAATGACAGACACCATTGCTGAGCGCATCGCAACGCTAGGTGGAGTACCTGTTGGTACGCCAAAATCAATTGTTGATCGCCGTACATGGGACGAGTACTCAATTGGTAAAGCCCTCGTTACCGAGCATTTAAGTGCACTCGATAATGTATATAGCGGTATTAATAGCGATCATCGTAAAGCCATAGATACGCTTGCTGATCTTGATCCGGTTTCTGAGGATATGATCACCAGCCAACTAGCCGAGCTAGAGCAATTTCAATGGTTTATTCGTGCTCACCTTGAATCATCAACAGGTGAACTACAAAAGTAGGTGCACTATTATAACTGGCATACATAGCTAAATATTTATTGTTAGTTAATAATTTAAAATTAAGAAAAGCCCGCATTATTAATAATGCGGGCTTTTTAAGTGCTAATAACTTACTAAAATAATAACCGACTAAAATAATTGCACATCATACATAGCAAAGTATCTGCATTTTGCTCTTAAAAAGTTTACCCCCAAGTAGCCATTAAATATTGTCACGCTCAGCAAATGCATAAAAAAGAACTTCCCCCGATTAACCCCTCGTACATCTGCATTTAAATTTTATACTATTATTACCAGTCGATATTTTATTTATATTAGCAACCAAATTGGTTAACCAACCATATTTTAAACTTAAAATAAAAACTACAAAGCCATTACCAGTAAGTAATTTACATTTCTTATTTTAAATAAACGCCTCATACACCCTCAGTAAGTTAATTTCTTTTTATCGCCTTGGTACTTATCAGCACTTTCTTATCTAAAACAATGAATTTTTTTATAGGTTAAAACCCCAATCTTCCCAAATAAGTAAGGTTAAACTCACCTTGCTTTTAAAAATTATAATTAATAAATAGCAATAACAAACCTATATACCAACATTAAATTAAACTTTTTAACTGCGATTACAAAATAAATTAAAAACATAACTTGTTAAATTTGTTAAATATTAAACAAAAAGAAATCAAAGTTGTAATACCAAATTCACATTATTGGTAAACAAAGCTTGAAATTAAAACTTAATTGGACTAATTTTAACCACACTTTACGCGTTACCAAAAAAAGTAAAACCCTGAGAAATTGGTAAACCAAAGCGCATCATCAACACACAATTACCCAAACGGGAGAGATACATGAAGCTTAATCGAATTACTTCCTCACTAATCAATAAACAACATAAAAGTAATCCTGCACTTATTAGCGCGGCCGCACTTATTTTAATGACATCATCTACTTTAGCTGCACAAGAGTCTGAAAACACCTCAGCCACTGCAGATAAAAACATAGAGGTTATTGAAGTAAAAGGAATTCTTAACAGTATGAAAGCAGCTGCAATGCTTAAACGTACTGACGGTCGTATTGTTGATGCTGTTGTTGCTGAAGACATTGGTAAATTACCAGACAATAATATTGCCGAAGCCCTGCAACGTATTACTGGTGTATCTATTAATTCTGACTTTGGTGTGGGTGATAGTGTTTCGATTCGTGGTTTACCGCAAAACCGGGTTGAATTAAATGGTCGCTCTACTATTGGCGATTCTCGTGATGGCATTAGCCTTCAAGATTTTCCATCAAGTTTCTTAAAAACAGTAGAAGTTGTTAAGTCGCCAACTGCCGATATGATTGAAGGCGCACTGGGTGGTACGGTTAGTTTAAGAACGGTTCGCCCATTAGAATTAGATAAACTAACAGCGGCCATGTCATTAGATGCAGAATATGCAGATAAAACCGAAAACGTAGCGCCTATTTTCAGTGGATCTGTTGGTAATAATTGGGATTTTGATGAAATGGGCACGTTTGGTGCCATTGCTATGTTTTCATATCAAGATCGCGAAATTCGCCAAGACGAAACGTCTAGCCGCGTAAAACCTCAAGACATAGTAATTAACGCTCAAGAAGGAAACACACCAAGCGGTAACGCCATCGTCAGAGATGAGCACAGTATTGAGCAATATGTAGAGAAACGTGAACGTACTGCTGTAAATTTATCACTTCAGTGGGCACCACACTCGGGTAATGGCATGGTATACCTTGATTTAAGTGGTACTAAGCGCTCTGGTGAGCAAGCTGGTAACTCTATTTTAGGTGTAGCAGGTTCACTATCAACAGATGCAAACACCACACAAGACGCTAACGGCGTAAATAACTATACGTTAACTAACGAATTTGGTATTCCTAAAACATACAGTGATTTTCGTGATACTGACTCGTTTTCAAATGCACTTGGTGCAGAATGGAGTCTTACCGATAGCATCAAAATTTCTGGTGAAGTTGCTGTTGCATCCTCTGAAAGCATAAGACCAGACTCAGAATTTACATTGCGTCCAATCGAAAAATCGACGTTTGAAGCCAGTGGCGGTGTTGATTTAGTAAACCATTTATATGATGGCGCATTTTCACAAGACGGTAATCGCTTACCAAGCATTATACACTCAGATCCAACTGCATTTACTAATCCACAAAACTTAGCATTAAGAACATTCAAAAGTGAAGATAGAAAAACCAATAATGATGAAACAGCGGTTCGTTTTGATATTGAAATGTTTGAGCCGTTAAGCAGTGCAAACTGGATCTCTAAAGTAAAAGCAGGTGTTCGCGCTACTAAACGCGATTACGAATATGAACAATACAAAGTAGAAATTAAAGATATTTATAAAAACGCTATTAACGACTCAGATGGGTCATTAGCAACTTTATGGGCCGATGATTATAACGCGCTGTTCCCTGGCAGCTTTACAACTATGAGCCACGATAACTCTTTTAATCAACTGGGTCACTCTGGTCAAAACGATCTATTAACATTCCTTACTTATAATGGCTTATCTAACCCAAGTAATACGTATGCTCAATTACAACAACTATTAGCAGGCACTAATTTAGCGTCTACTGGGAGCTTACACGACAATCAAGAGTTTCAAGAAAGCGCATACAAAAATGTAGTTGAAGACACCGCTGCAATTTATATATCGGCTTATTTAGATTTTGATAGCGTTACAGCCATTGTGGGCGCTCGTTATGTAACAACAGATCTTGAGTCAAGTGTTTACCAAAACGGTGTAAAAGTGACAGGTGAAAATGATTACACAGACTTTTTACCTAGCTTAAACGTGACATATAACTATTCAGACGAAACACTATTTCGCTTTGCTGCAGCAAAAGTTATGCGCAGAGCCGACTTTAGCGAGCTAAGCCCAGCATTTGACGTAAATAACGACCGAACGGGTGCAACTCAAGGAGCTATTGATTTAGAACCATACCGCGCAACCCAATACGACTTATCT